>CAZYGQ010000013.1:7022-13322 GCA_964647075.1 uncultured Candidatus Saccharibacteria bacterium | reverse complement strand
TATACCTTTTATAATTCTAATATTGGTATTGGGATATTTAGCATACTCACAGTTTTTAAAAGAAGATGAAAGTGAAGAGAAAGTAAAAGAGAGGGTAGAACAGACTCAACCCCCTGTTGAGAAAATAGAGGAAGAAGAGATAGTACCACAAGGACCTGCATATGAAGAGCTATTTTCCGTTATTGATGGACAACAGGCATATGTTGTAGTTCCTACAAATATTAATCAGAAAAATCCTCCCACCTTGATACTTTACAGTCACGGTTCTAATACCACTGTTACTACTAATATGGAGGATCAATTTATGAAAGATTTACAACAGTATGGAATATTTTTTACTTCTCACAACTATATATTCTCCGCTTCTAATCAACACGGTGTTAACTGGGGTAACACAGCATCAGTTCAAGATACCTTAAATCTTAAAAATTGGGTAGCGCAAAATTACAATATACAACCTAAAGTATACTTAATTGGATTTAGTATGGGAGGTTTACCTACTATGAATTTTGCTACTTCATATCCAGATGTTGTAGAAAGGATAGCGCTACTAGCACCTACTACTAAATCCTCTGCTTGGGACCAAAGTAGAGCTGAAAAATTAAAGGAAATGAATATTAAACTATGGCATGGGAACAAAGATGTAAATGTACCTTACTCTTACTCAGTTTCTTTTGTAAAGAAATTAGAAGGGTATGGGATATATATTGATTTTGTTACATTAGAAGGGAAAGGACACTTTGATATAGATACGGAGTATATGGAGGATATTTTAGAATTTTTCTCTAGCTAAGTGATAACTCTTTTACAAATTTGAGCATTTCTTCTTTAGAAAAAGACTTTCTTAAATCTATTTCACTTAAAATCTGAGTATCACTATATATCGGTTTAATATGTATATGTGCATGCAGTATCTCTTGACCTGCTCTTTTCCCATTATTTTGGTTTATAAGTATTCCCTCTGGTTTATACTTATCATTAAGATGATGCGAGATCTTTTTTACTATCTTTGACATATGTAAATACAACTCTTCGGGTAAATCTAATATGTTTACATAGTGCTGTTTTGGAAGTACTAATGTATGACCCTTACTTAAAGGATTAATATCTAAGAATGCAATTACTTTTTCATCCTCATATATTTTGTATGAGGGGATTTCTCCTTTTACAATTTTGCAGAATATACAATCCTCCATATATTTATAAATGATAAATTATCATTCTACTCCAATATGTTAATTTCTCACTATTTGTTTTAAGGTAATCTAAACTTACAAAACCGATATCTTCCAACCCTTCTTCATTTACATGAACATCCATTCCATCTAAATCAAATACATATACAAAACCTACATGAACAGAATTAACAGGATTTTCATCTTCAATATATATTAACCCTAGATATGTTTTTTTAAGTATTTTACTTCCAAGCACAACTTCCTCATGTAATTCTCTTTCTAATGCTGTTTCTAAAATATCTTTGTCTTTACCTAAATCAATCTCTTCAATATGTCCACCTAATGGTAAAGGACAAAGAGAGTTTAACCTATCTTCATTCTTTTTAACCTGTCTATGTAAAAAATATTTGTCTTTGTATCTAAGAATTACCTGAGCGATAACTTGCTTGTAATCAGGGTCTGATTCTAAATCCTTTCTTACTCTAAATTCACCTTCATCTCTTAGCAAAGAAAGATACTTCTCTTTGTCAGAAGTCATTAATCCATTCCATTTCTCATCTTTAAAAAGGGTCTCTCCCTTTATACATAGTATTTTTTCATCCATGATATTTATTCCTCAATTACAATTGCAGTGGCAGGACACATGTCATGTGCTTCTCTTGCCTTACTCTCTAACTCTGTAGGAATTTCTTTTCCTTTTAACTCTGCTTTAACATCTACTGTTCCATCATCTTTCATTTCAAAGACTTCTGGACATATTGCTACACATGAACCACAAGCTACACATTTAGTTTGATCTATTGATACTTTCATTAATATAAAACATTAATTTAATTCCATCATATTGTTTCAGAAATATATCCTTAATGCAACTGTTGGAGTATGGAGTTATGTGTACACACAACTCCATGCAGTGAAGTCACCTTACACTGTCCAACAGTTTTGACTAAAGAAAACGTCTCTTCTTTAGTACTTAGTACTAGCGATCCACTAGTACTAAGGTTGTTGGGCAGTAATTTTTAAAGAACAAAAAACCGGCTTGATGGCCGGTTATAATTCGTTGTAAAACGCAAGGCGTTGTATCTAGTTATAATATACTATATTTTACTCAAAATATCAAGTTTTAGGCTCTAAACCTAACGAATCCATCACCTACTATATCAAATGAATACTGATCTGATAAATCAGAAAGAAGTATTCCACTACTAAGTAACATCTCACTTGGTTTACTACCTCCCTTTAAAGACATTAATATGTCTTCTTTCTCTATCTCCAATACCTCACTTAACATATTTACCATCTTACTTGTTTGATCAGGCGAATCGTAATGTAAAGTCTTTAACTGAATCTTCTCATCTTTGATATTAAAGATGGTTTGAGAGGTATATTGTCTTATGGAATAGTCAATAATTACAGGTTTAAGAGCCCCTACAAATGCAAATCCTAATACTGAAACGAATATCGCTACGAAAGCAAACATCTTTTTGTTTGTCATATTAAATATGGATGACAATTTAAGTATGCATGTATATGTTAAACATATGTGTGTTAAATGTACAGAAAATATTAGTTATAACTAAAGTTTATGAACTTAGTAATACATACTATATTGTGAATATATGGTGAAAAAGATAAATAGAGAGAAAGACTATAAGGTGAATTGAGAGAAAATGGAGTTATTTTCCTATAACTATGTATAACTTACCCCCTTCTCAATTTATAATTTTACGCTTTCCAATCTAAAAATTTATTGTTAATATTATTCATATTTATATATTAATAATACTTGATAATGGAAATGACATCAGAAGCAAGAAAGGGTCGTCAAATACCTGAGAACCAAGAAGAAGTAATTGGTAAGGTCTTAGAAAACCTTCAAGAAACAATAGTTTTTTACAACCATGCTATTGAAAGGGTTGCAAATATTATGATGCTGAATACTATGCTTACTAGCTTAAAGACACTTGGAGAACAAATAAAAGCTCTCTCTTCTCAAAAACATATCGGCTCACCAATGATTCTCCACCCATCTGTAAGTGGAGAATCTGTTATTATTTTTCAATTATCACAAGAACTCTTTTCAGTATTAGATGGTTCATTACGACCCGATGATGAATTCCAAAATATTGCTGGCTTGAGAATTAAGGAGGTTGATGCGATTAATTTGTCAGAGGCAAACATCCCATATATTGTACCCCGTGATTTAAACAAATTCGGATCAAATATTACTGTATCTCTTAGTGATATCGACAAGTTTAGACTAGATGAGGCTCAAAAACTATCTCAATTTGTTGGTGGTGACAAAACAGCTATAGACCTTGTACGTCAACAAATGGGGGGATATCAAACAGATCCTATATTTCCAAGTGATTCCAAATAGAAATAACTGATTTTCCTTAGATGATGGTCGGGGCGATCGTACTATGTACGAACGACTCCTTCCCTTTATTGATACGATTATCTCATGTTTTAAGGAGTTTGAGTATAAGTGGAAATTCTTAAATGAATTATCACTAGAATATTGCTAAATCTGCTATTCTTTTCTCAATTGAGTTATACAATAAATGAATGTACGAGAGAACATATTTATTATCATTAATCTGTCTTATATTATCTATTATCTCTTCTGCAATAGTTGATTCTAATCGTATTCCTCGAACGAAAGCCTTTAGTGAGTTTTCATCTGGCTGGGAAGTATAATAATCAATTAATAAATTATGCCACAATCTTATACTTTCTTTATCAATCCCCAAGTTTCGCTCCTCCGTAAGAATTTCTTTAAAATAATTGCAAATACCACTCCAATTTTTGATTTTATTGTATAAAACCTGATCCTCAAGTAATTTAATTGACTGGGTAATATATTTGGATTTCGGCATGATTGAATATAAATCCTTACTCAATAATAATTCTTCGCGTACGGAATCTATTATAGAATGAAAAATTAGCCCTTTATTAAAACTATCCATGTCTTTAATTAAAGGAAATTTGACTTTGTTGAAGTGAGTTGCATTGCGATCAACAACTCCTAAATATCTAATATCAGGTAAAGACGTTCCTATAAAAAACTTCTTTTTCTCTGTTCTTGGGAAAAAATTTTTTAAAACTTTTTCACTAAGAACAATGTGAGTAATTGGTGCTGCCATGTAATTATGATATCAAAAAATAATTCATCTTACGAATTGGAAATAACATGACACCTGACAGGACTTGAACGGTGAAAACGTTCACATATCAAGCGAAATCGCAGTTTTATTAAAATTAGGAAAATTTGATAAACGTGATGTATCACGTTGATAATGTTGATGTATCAGGGATTCTAAGGGATCTCGTCTTAACTGGTCGGGGTGACTCGACTTGAACGAGCGGCCTCTTGCACCCCATGCAAGCGTTCTAGCCATCTGAACTACACCCCGTAAAAGCAATTATACTACAACCCTATCTCATCTGAAATATCAGATAAAGCTTTAAGAGAAATCTCTATAAACTCTTCTAATGATATACCTACTTTCTCAACATCATAGATTAACTCTCTGTTAATAGACTTAGCAAAATCTTTCTTCTTAAATTTCTTCATTACACTCTCTACCCCTACACTACTAATCTTTTTATCTGGTTGTACTAATGCACAAGCAACTAGAAAACCACTTAATGTTTCACTTGCACTTAAAGCGTAGTCAAGTTTTGATTCTCTCTTTTGGGTAATTTGAGGATGCTCGGCGTAGTGAGCCTTAATTGCATGGTAAACATCTTGCGGGATATCTTTACCAATCTCAATACCCTCAATCTTAAGGATATTATCAAACTCAATAACATGCCTATTAGGATCTTTATCTACATAGTCAAAATCTAAATCATGAAGTAAACCAGATAAACCCCATTTCCATTGCTCTTCCCCAAACTTCTTTGCTAGAGCAATCATAATTACCTCACTCTCTCTCATATGAAGCTTTAACCAAGGAGTATGAACATACTTATTTAAAAGCGAAATACACTCTTCTCCACTTAACATACTATAAATCTATCTCTAATATTACTAAATTAGGACTTTGTGATGCACTCAACTTAAAGGGTTTGTTCTCACTAATACCACTAAAAGCATATATTGACTCATCTCCACTCCTTGATATATCTATGCTAACACCAGCTGGAAGAGACACAGTTTTACTCCACCCAGACACCTTGTCTTGTTCTAAAGAGGGGAATGTAAGAACTAATAACCCTTGATCATCGTAAGATGCATTTACTGAAGGAATTGGGTTAGAAGCACCACTTGCAACTGCTAAAGAAAATTTCAATACTCCTGAAGAATATATGAAAGAGTAATTAGTAATCTTTGCTCCCTCACTTATTGTTACCCCCTCTATCTCTTGAGCATCTGAGCTAAAATCTGTACTTCCAAAATCTATTTCAGGTGCACTATATTTACTATCATATGAAACCATAACTGAAAATACCCATGTACCTAAATCATCCTCATTTACCTCAACCTTTAATTTGTTTAAACCCAACACCCCTATATCATATGCCCTTGTAGTATCTGAATTAGTAACCAACCTTTTTAGACCCGTAATACCTAATTTATCTACCTGAATACCCTTACTGTGTGTTACCGTACTATTATCATCAAATATATTTGTTAAATCTACTCTAAATACACCACTACTAAGCATTGGAGTTACTTTAAAAAGTGGAGTAGAAGCTTCTTGATCTGAACTAGACAAAGTAAATTTAAACAGATGATATCCTACCCCCTCCTCTGCCTGAATATCCTCAACTGAATACTCATATTCACTTGCTTGACCAAATACCCAAGCCTCTTTATTAAATCCTTCTAACTCAAATTCCTCTATCTCTTCTGACTCCTCTTCCTCCTCTTGTTCTTGAACTGCTTCTTCAGAATCATTCGTTTCAAGATCTTGTGGAGTATCTTTTTTAGTACAGCCCGTTAAAAGGAATGAACTAAAAAGTAAAAGGGAAAGATATATTAATATATGTTTTTTCATATTAATTGTAATAAATTAATAACAATAAATACTATCACATAAAAAAACTCATATAAAGGATTAACATTTCTTCTAAGTAATGATAAATTATATTATGCCTAAGCAGATAAATATGA
>CAZYGQ010000013.1:2068-6922 GCA_964647075.1 uncultured Candidatus Saccharibacteria bacterium | reverse complement strand
AATTGGGATAGCTTCCCAGATGTTGAAGGTTGGAAATTTAAAAAGGATGCGAAGGTAGAAGAGAGAGGTAGCAAGAGTAAAGTTAAAATTACATTCCATGAAAGAATAAATAACGGAGGGGTATATGATAGTGTATGGACATATGACAGTAAGAAAAATATATATCTGAAAGAGACTGGAGGGAGAGTTCATATTGATCAAGAAAGTAATACACAGGTATATGCAAAAAACCTAATCTTGCAGGAGGTAGAGTACACACCTGCATATGATGATAAGGGGAGAATAATATTAACAACAATTGATGAAGGGAAAGCTACATACCTTTTTGATGGTAAAATTACAACAGGAAAATGGAAGAAAACTGCTAGAACAGATAGAACCACATACTATGATAGTAGCGGAAATGAGATGATTTTTAACAGAGGAAGAGTATGGATATCAGCAATTGCAACATCTGTAGGAAAATTTGATATAATTGAACAATAAATTGCCCCATGTTTAAGATTAAAAATCTTAAACTAATTAATCTATTAAGAAAGGGGAAATGCTTAAAAGTCTTTTTATATCAAAAGTTAGAATAAGGGTACTATCAAAGTACATGGAAGATGTTAATAAGCCTTACCATGTTAGAGGTCTAGTTAGAGAGTTAGGAGAAGAGATAAACGCTGTTAGGAGAGAACTTCTTAGTCTTAAAAAAGCTGGTCTTTTAACCTCCAAAAAAGATGGTAACAAGATAATGTATACAATAAATAAAGATTGCCCTATTCTATGGGAACTTAGATCTCTCTTTTTCAAAGAATCAGAAACAGGTAAACTTCTCTATGAAAGATTTCACCTAATTGAAGGAATTTCCGTAGCTATTTTAACAGAGGCTTTTCTTAAGAATAAATATGTAGATAAAGCTGATATAGATATGCTCTTCATTGGAGATATGAAAGTAAGAGAGCTTTCTGTTGCAGTTTCTCAACTTGAAAAAGATATGGGTAGAGTTATTAAATTCGCTGCTATGAAAGTAGAAGATTTTGAATTTGGAAAGAAGAAAAGAGATCCAATATTAATAAATACATTAATGAAAGATAAAATAATTCTACTTGGTAAAGATTCTGATCTACTTTAATATGAAAAGTATTAAATTCCCAAAAATCAAATTTAAGAAAGGGAACCTTAAAGATTTTTCTAACTATATCCTTTCTATAATAATTAGCTCTGTAATCCTTGCATTGATATTAATATCTCTACCACTTACAGAACGAATTTCTTCTTCTTCAACATATGACCTTGTAAATAAAAGCTCTATGTATTGGGCCAAAGAGTATATTCTTAAGTTAACTCTACAAGACCAAACTGATATAGAGGGGAAAATAGATAGAACTAAATCTATACTTCAAACTAGACTGAGAAATATTGGTGTAGAGAGATCAAATATCTCTTCATACAAAGAGGGAGAGGATGAATATATTAAGGTTAATGTTCAAACAACAAAGGAGAAAGAATTAATAGATTCTTTAATAAAGTCTCCATATATAGTTGAGATTTTAACTAGAAAAGATGATGTTAACTACGAAGATACCGAAAACCCCTTAATTCCTTACCTGCCTGAAAATTACAATATTACAGATTTTAATGGAACTGATTTTAGAAATGTATTTGTTACTAAATTAAAGAACTCTGCAGGAGAGTACTCCTACTTTGCCATATTTAAAACATGGCCTTGGAGAACAGATTGGAAGGAATTTTTAGAGCAGTATTCTGAACAAACTGTAGGTGTAAGTATTGACGGTTTTGTCACTCCAGTACAAATTAATGCACAAGACAGTACCTTTGCTGTATCTGCTTCTACAAGTGAAGATAGGTATGCAAAAGTAACAGACATTCTTTATAACTCAGGAAGTATTCCTCTTTCATACTCAACCGAAACAGAAGAGGAGTTTGAAGCTGATATTGCAGAGATAGATTATATTAAACTTACAGAGGGGATATTAGTTGCAATCATCTTTATATACATCTACCTACTGTTAATTGAAAAAACTCCCCGCAAAATCCTTATTCAATCTGGTCTATCAAGTATTATTACAGTATCAGGATGGATTTCATATTTAAAAATTACAAGTACTCCAATAGATATCTTTATACTAGCACTAGAGGTAATAGCAATTGTTGTAATAATTAGATTAATTACTGAGAATATTGAATCTAGACTTAATGTAACTATACTTTTACTTATTGTCGCTATATCTGGAGTTTTATTTGGTAGTGGATATGTAAAAATGTTTACTAAAGATTTAATCATCCTATTAATCTTTTCTAATCTTGCTCTATTAATTACCTCCTTTTATATTACTAATGTTAAAAAATCACTAAAGCTATGAACCTTATAGAAAATGTATTACAAAATTGGAGTAATTATGAATTAATAATGGAAGGAGTATTAATTCTTTCAATATTACTTCTCTCCTTGGTTGTAATATATATATTTTCAAAGAATAGAAAGATTTTAACCCTATCTTCAATCTCTTTGGCTGTATTAATGTTGGTAATATTTATTGGGATATTTATTGTGGATATCGTATTAAAAATACATATTACGGAAATATTTAGAATGATCCCTATCCTTTCCCTACTCTTTAATCTTTCTAACTTAGGAATACTACTTGGTTTTTACACTTCAAAAAAGAAAGTAAAAGGTTTTAAGTTGTCATCAATAAGAAGAGAGTTTCTTAAAGACTCAATTAAACAAACTGTATTCTTAGCATTACTAGGTATCTCTACATTACTCTTTCTCTCTCCACAAACAGAGGTAGTTCTTTCCATATCAATACTTTCAAGTATTGTTACAATATGGATTACATACCGGATATCAAGATATATTCTCAAATGATAGATTACAAGGGTAAGATTATCGTTATCGCTGGTCCTACTGCATCAGGTAAATCTGATATTGCCCTCTCTTTAGCTAAACATATTGATGGATATATCATTAATGGGGACTCCAGACAGCTATACACTGATTTAAATATTGGTACTTCTAAACCTAAATTTGATAGTAAGATTTCTAAGGGTAAAGATATATTAGATGGTATTACACACCACCTCTATGACTACATTAATCCTAAAGAGAGTTTTACTCTCTTTGATTATCAAAGAGATGTTAATACTGTATTAAACAATACAAAGGGTATACCCATACTAGTTGGTGGTAGTGGTATGTATATTGATAGTGTAATATTTAATTACAATTTAGTAAAAAACAGTAAAGGTATTTCAAATTTAGAATCCAAAACAGTTAAAGAGCTTCAAGAGCTTGCTAAAGATTTTCTCAACAATATGAATGAGAGTGACAGAAGTAATAGGCATAGACTTATTAGAACAATCCAAAGGGGCGGGGTAAATAGAGAGAGAGGGAAAGAGTTAGAGAATATGTATTTTGTAATAGATATGGAAAAAGAGATTCTAAAGGAAAGAGTAAGAGATAGAATTGAAAAGATGTTTAAAGAGGGACTACTTGAGGAAAATATCTCTTTACTTAATAAAGGGTATACCTATGAAGATAAGGGGATGAATAGTATTGGGTATGTTGAGTTTAAAGAGTATTTTGAAAACAACAAATCCATTGAAGATATTAAAGAAGAGATATTTAAAAATACAATGGCATATATTAAAAGACAGAGAACTTGGTTTAGAAGAAATAAAAATAGTATATGGAGTAATAATGAGAAAGAGCTTTTTTACAAAGCCTCAAACTTCATTTTAAAAGTATAGACTCCATCTTTACTATGTATTAGATACATACTATCTATTGTAAATTGTATATCATTTAACTTTAATTTCTTAGATACTCTTGTAACATCTGAGGATACATTCCTATACTCTTCCTTAGTTAAATCCTTACTAATTCTCCCTATTGTTAAATGAGGAACAAACAAAGAGGAATCTTTCTCTCCTAATAGCTTTCTCACTTGTGAAAAATACTCTCTTAACTCTTCTCCCCCTTGGCTTAAATCTAAATATACTAACTCTTGATAGGTTCTAGATATTCCGACCTTAACAGTATTAAATGATACTTTAAATTTCTTAAAAGGAATTTTAGAGATTTTCTTTTTTAAAAGTATCTGTTTAGGAAAAAACAGATTATCTCCTAGGTAAAACAGTGTTAGATGAAATGTATTAGGTTTTACCCATCTAACAGGAATATCAAAATCATTAAAAAGTGTTGATATATGTGCAACTACTCTCTTAATTTGGTAGTTAGCCTCCTTATCTGGTACAAAGCCTAAAAAGTAACTCATATTACTCCCTCTCTATCTTATCTACCCCAATATACTTTCTTAATACTTCTGGTATTAATATGGTGCCATCTTCCTGTTGATATGTCTCTACTAATGCAACCATTAATCTACTAGTCGCTAAACCTGAAGCATTCAATGTACTCATATACTCGGCTTTCCCTCCATTACTTGGTCTGTATTTCATATTACCTCTTCGGGACTGATACTCTCTTACATTTGATATTGAACTTACCTCGTAGTATTGACCAACTGCAGGAAGCCATACCTCTACATCATAGGTTCTTGTTGCTGGAGCAGAACAATCTCCTGCTGCTAATTTACTAACTCTGTAATGCAGACCTAATCCTTGTACTAACTTTTCTGCTTTAGATACTAACTCTTCAAAAGCTTTGTCAGAACCCTCTTTAGTAGTATATTGATACATCTCTACCTTATTAAATTGATGTACTCTAATTAAACCCCTTTCATTTGCTCTATAGCTACCTGCCTCTTTTCTATAGCAGGGGGTGTAAGAGAAATATTTCTTAGGTAACTCACTCTCATTTAATATCTCATCTCTAAATATATT
>CAZYGQ010000013.1:0-1968 GCA_964647075.1 uncultured Candidatus Saccharibacteria bacterium | reverse complement strand
ACTGGTTTCTCACCAACTACCTTAATTACTTCATTTGCTTCCTTACCTCCAGCAACCACATCCTCATCTGGGATATTTGGTAAAACCTCAATTAAGGAAGTTAATTTTGTATCATACTCATTTACTTTTTCCTCTAGTTCTTTTACAGAAGTGGAAAGTACTTTTAAATCTGTTATTAACTTTTGAAATCCTTCAGACCCTTTATCTGCTTTAGCCATTCTGTCATTAAAACTATTCTGCTGTGCTCTTTTAGACTCATACTCTTTTAATACCTCTTTCTTTTGAGAATACAGTGAAACTATCTCATCTAAGTGCATTTCCTCTACTTTCATTCTTTTTGAAAGTGCTTTTTCTACTTCCTTGGTACTCTCTACTATACTTTTTATATCTATCATCTAAATATTTATTAATATTAATATCTTCCCTATTATATTCTCTCCATATTCTGTTATCAATATGAAATCTGATATACTTTTAATTGAAGATATGAAAAAAGAGTATGCAATATTTAAAAAAATAATAGAGAGAAGTAACAATATCTTGTTGTTAACACATAAAGGACCGGATTTTGATGCCTTTGCTAGCTGTTTAATATTAAAAAACTTTATTAATACACACTACCCTAATAAAAAGGTAGTATTTAAAACTAGACAAGCTCCTACTCAGAAAATACCTTTCATGGATCAGATTACAATATCTCAGGTAATTAATACTGAAAATGAGGACCTAGTTATCATTTTAGATGCAGGAGGATGGGGTATTTGTGTTCAAAAGGAAGACACTATTGAGATTACTACAGCAAAGGTTGCAGTTGTTGATCACCATCAAACAAAGGGATTGAACGCAGATGTAGTAATTAATGACGGTATGAGTTCTACTACAGAACAGATATTGGATTTTTGTATGAGTATTAAGGGAAAACAGTATGTAATTACACCAGATATTTCTACATTAGGACAGATTGGAATAGTATATGATACTGGTAGATTTGCATATGATAATACTACGCCCGAAACATATGAGTTAATGGCTAAATTAAGAAGGGTATATGCCCTAGATTTAGAAGATTTTGAATACAAGAGTACTAAGTTTCCATCAGAGTCACTCCTTCCTATCAAGGTATATATTCAAAATATTCAGATAGTGGGAGATATGGCATATTCATATATTAACAAGAGTGATATTAACAATTTGAAGTTATCTAAAATTGGTATTAACGCTGCACAGGAGTTTGTAAGGGATAATATAATTAGATATATACAGGGAGTACATTGGGGATTTGTAGTTAAACCCTCTTTTACAGTAGAGAATGAATGGAAAGTTTCATTTAGAAGTAGTAAGGGGTATCAAGAAGTAGCTAGTATTGCAGAGGCTTTAGGTGGTGGAGGTCATCAGTACGCATCAGCATCTAAAGTTATTGCAAATGATGGAGATCAGGCTGTTAAGATGATATTAGAGAGTATTGGGAAACTTTCAAAAGGGACTACTTCTCCTTTACAGAGTTCTCCTTCTCCAACTCCTTGACTTTCCACATAAATATCCTACTTCTATCTTTAGCATGTGGATAATCTATTGCAAAACTGTATGCTTTTTCTAGTACAACTCTTGGTTTCTCTTTAGCCCATTTAATATACATAGTTACTCTTTTACTGTCTCCTAATTTACCTGCTAGAGAAAGACCGTAATACTGATACTCCTTAGAAATATATTTATGTTTATCATTAATTACTACTTTCTTTTTAGAAAATTTTTCTGTATCAAATAGCTCACCCTGAGGTTCTTGTTCTGTTTTTCTTTCTGATAACTTAGAAAGAATATCTTTTATAGATTCCATTACTTCTTTTTACCCTTAGGTAAAATATCTGAATATATATCTTTTGTTGATTGTTCTAACTCTGGTCTCATTTGTGGAAATAGGGTTCCCTCTCTAGCAGTAATATCTTCTAAAAACCAAAATACTCTTTCACT
>CAZYGQ010000012.1:0-13618 GCA_964647075.1 uncultured Candidatus Saccharibacteria bacterium | reverse complement strand
GATAGAATCTTTACTAGGGTTGGTGCTTCTGATGATTTAAGTAGAGGTAGAAGTACCTTTATGGTAGAAATGGATGAGGCTGCGAATATTGTAAATAATGCTAGTAAATTTAGCCTAGTTGTATTAGATGAGGTCGGAAGGGGAACTAGTACATATGATGGTGTAAGTATAGCTTGGGCACTGGCCGAATATTTAGCCAATGATATTAAATGTAGAACTCTTTTTGCAACACACTATCATGAACTTTTGAAACTCTCTGAAGAGATACCTAATTCTGTTAAAAACTTTAATGTTTTGGTTGAAGAGGATTTAGAGAAAGGAGAGGTAATATTTTTAAGGAAAATAGTTCAAGGAGGTACAGATAGAAGTTATGGAATATATGTAGCTAAGATGGCTGGTCTCCCAGAGAAGGTAATTAAAAGAGCGAATGAGATCTTAGAAAGCTTTGAACAGGAGAAAATGTTTACTAATGAAAATGAAATAAGAGAAACAGATGTATTTACTAAAAAAGATGAAACAAAGGAAAATATTAATACATCTTTTCAATTCCCTCTTTTTTCTGTAAAAGATTCAGAGGTTGAAAAAGAGATTCAGGAAATAGATTTGGATAATCTTACTCCAATAGAGGCACTAAACAAGATCTCTTTGTGGAAGAAAAAGCTTTAGCTATTTATTTCATATCCTAATCCATATCTTGATTTAATAACCTTGTATCCAGTACAGGTATATACTTTTCTTTTAAATCTTGATATCCCAACTACAATACTTTTTTGTTGTACCTTATGGTTAGATATGCAGTTAAGATATTTTTGGAAATCCACAATATTGCATATTCCGTTATTTGTTATCAAGTAATTAATAAAAACAGATTCAAAGCTAGTAAGAGCTACTCTATTTCCTTTAATATACATCTCCTTTTTAGGAGGTATGTATGAGATATATGCATAGCTTTGGACTTGGGTCTCAATAGCTTTTGTAACATTTAATAATTTAAGGATTCTACATTCAATATTGATTTCCGAATCATTATCAAATACAAAATCATCTATTCCATATCTTGTAAATTCTATTAATATGTTTGCTTTTGGGGGAAGTATTAGAAAGGTTTTAATCCTATTATCTCTTGTAACGTTGAGTAAATTAATCAGCTGTGTAATTTCCAAAGGAATATTTATACATACCAAAGAAACCCTACTCTGTTGGATGAGCCTAGAAATCTCTTCTAGGTTATTTTTTTTACTGTATCGAATAGAGTTGGGATATTTATTGAGGATATTAGAAATCTTGGATTGATTTTCAATTACAAGGACATATTCTACTTGTAGTAAGTTAAAAGATTAATGAGGAATTATATTCTCCCTATTTAATCTTTTCTATGATATCTTCTTTCTTAATTAAGAAAGATTCTCTAGTATTCATATTTTTAAGTTGAACAAGACCCTTTTGGACTTCCTCTTCTCCAATAATTACTACCCAAGGAATTCCTTGAGAGCTTGCATATTTAAGTTGATTAGAAAGTTTTTTGTTAGTTATTTGTTGTAATGTATTAATACCATTGCTTCTTAAAAATGATGCTATATTACTACTTTGTACAAAAAGGTTATCATCTAAAAGACAGATAAAAACTTTAGACTCATTAATATATTCTGGTAAAAGATTATACTTTTTCAAATACTCCATAGTAGTGATATCTCCCCATCCTAAACCGAAAGCAGGTATTTTACTCTCACCAAAGATTTCAAGTAAATCATCATATCTACCACCACCAAACAAAGCCCTAGGAATCTCTGCTGAACCTATATCGTAAAGCTCTAATACTATGCCAGTATAGTAGGCTAACCCTCTAACAATATATGGACAGAATTTAACATTAGATATGGATAGTTCGTTTAATTTTTCAAATAGATCTAAGATCTCTTTAGCACCTTTGGAAACATCTTTAATCTTTTCTAGGTCTGACAAATCCCAGTTTAAATACTCCTTAATTTGAGAAAGCTGTATCTCTGAAAGGGCAAACTCTTTTAAATATTGAGTAAAGTCATTGTTAGACATTTTTAGATAGTTATCCAACGCTCTTGCTATTTTTGGTTTTATCTCTTCATCAATTTGTAATATCTCTGTAAATAGGTAATCAAGTAGATATCTACTATTAATCTTTAATTCAAAAGAATTTAAAGGAGCTTTAAACTCCTTCATTACATCAATTACAAATGAGACTATCTCTGTCTCTGCAGTTATTGAATCTACGCCTAATATATCAATATTTAATTGAAAGAACTCTCTTCTTCTACCCTTTTGGGGTTTTTCATATCTGTAATATCTACCAATATTAAACCACCTAAGTGGAAATTGAAGGTCATTTTTCTTGTTTGCAACCATTCTGGCAAGTGATGGAGTCATTTCAGGTCTAAGTGCTATCTCTCTTCCCCCTTTATCAATAAAGTTATAGAGTTGATTTCCTCCTAGCTCTTCTCCAGATTTAACTTTGTAAAGATTTGCATCCTCAAGTGTAGCAGTATCATACTCCTCATATCCATAGCTTTTTGCTACCCTACTCCATATATCAAATATGAAGTTTCTAAGATACATGTCTTTAGGATACCAATCCATTGTTCCTTTATACGGTTGTTTTGTTAATATTGTATTTTTCATATCTCAATTATATCATCTATTTTGAAAGGTTGAATATTAAGAAGATATAATATATATTGGAATAATTGTATAATAGTAAATCTCAATATGAAATATAGTATGTCTGTAGCAAAATCTAAAAGATCGGGTAAAAGGAGAACATACTCTAAACGTCCTACCTCTCTAAGTAGCTATAATCGAATGAAATTGTATAACAGTAGGAATGTTAAAAAGAGGAATTTGAAAAACAAGAAATCAAAGAGTATTTTTTCTAACAAATTAAAAAACAAAAAAGGTAAGAAATTTCTTTATGCACTATTAGGAATTGCCTTTTTCATAGGTTGTGCAGTATTAATAGTTGCTGGAGTATATCTTAAGGGTTTACAAAGCTCACTTCCCTCTCCTAATGAATTAGTAGATAGGACTTCAGATCAAAGTACTAAGATATTTGATAGAAATGGGGTTTTACTCTATACGGTTTACGGTAAACAAAATAGAGAGTTTGTATCAATAGAGAAGGTTCCTGAATATACTAAATGGGCTGTATTAGCTGCAGAAGATATTGAGTTTTATCAACATAAGGGATTAGATTATGCGGGTATTGCAAAAGCATTTTATCAAAATCTTAGACATGGAGAGGTAGTAAGGGGTGCAAGTACAATAACACAACAACTGATTAAAACTACTCTTCTTTTTGATATTTTAGGGGATCAAGCGTATGAACAGAAATACTCTAGAAAGATTAAAGAAATATTGATTACTATGCAGGTTGAACAATCCTTGACTAAGGATGAGATTTTACAGATGTATATGAATGAGATTCCTCTGGGAGGAGTAAATTACGGTTTCCAAGCTGCAGCAAAAGCTTACTTTGGGAAAAATGTAGGAGATCTTACTCTTGCTGAAAGTGCTTTAATTGCTGGATTAATTCAAAGTCCAGGAGTATATTCTCCTCTTTTTGGAAGTAAACCAGAGTTAGCAAAGGTAAGACAAACATATGTACTAGACCAGATGCTTAAGCATAAAAATCTTACAGGTGTTACAGAAGAGGAAATTGAAGAGGCAAAGAATGAGGAAATGGTATATACAACTAAAAAGATTGATATTAAAGCACCCCACTTTGTCTTCTATGTAAAAGGTTTACTGGAGGAAGAGTTTGGTGTTGAAAGGGTTGAAAGGGGAGGATTAAAAGTAACAACTACGCTGGACTACTCAATACAAGAGATTGCTAAAGATGAGGTTGTTAAGGGTGTAACAAAGAACGGTTTACCAAAGAAAGTAAACAATGGGGCTGCAGTAGTTATGAATCCAAATACTGGAGAGGTTTTAGCTATGGTTGGTTCTGTTGACTACTGGAATATAGATAATCCTAAAGTAGATGGAAATGTAAATATCACAACTAGTAATAGGCAGGTTGGTTCTTCTGCAAAACCGTATGTATATTTAGCTGCTTTCGGTAGAGGGTATACCCCAGGAACTCTAGCTCCAGATATTAGAATGAGTTTTGGGAGATATACTCCTGATAACTGGAATTTCGCATTTGAAGGACTTGGAACTGCAAGGAGAAATCTAGGTCGTTCTAGAAATCTCTCTGCTGTATATATGCTTCAATTAACAGGGGTAGATTCTTTCTTACAATTAACAGAGAAATTAGGAATTACAACATTAAAGAACAAAGCTGACTATGGATTAGCCTTAGCTTTGGGTGCTGGTGAAATGAAGATGTTAGAACATACTGCAGCTTTTGGAGTATTTGCTAACGAGGGTGTAAGAAATGAAACCTCCGTTATACTAAAGGTTGAAGATTCTAAAGGAGAGATTTTGAAAGAAACAAAACTTGAAGAGGGTACAAGGGTTGTAGATGAAAAAGAGGTATATCTTCTCAACTATATCCTCTGTGATTTAGGAGGACATGGAGATAGATTGGGTATTGGATACGGAAGAGTAAAAGGAAGTAATGTATGTTTTAAAACTGGAACTTCCGATGGTCCAAGAGATTTAACTACAGTAATGTATCACAAAAATATTGTTGTAGGTGTCTGGACAGGAAACAATGACAACACTGAAACTCCTGGAGCCTTCGGTGCAACTGTGCCTCTTCCTATTGCCTATGCCATAACTAGTAGAGTTGCAGATATTTATAAGCCGGAGCTGTTTACTAGGCCTGCAGGGATAGTATCAGGTACAGTATGTAGAGATACTGGTGGCTCACCACAAGAGGGGACAGAGTGTGAGAAAGAGGCAACTGTATATATATCTGGGAGAGCCCCACAAGCAGATAGTAGAAAAGTAATTACTGTTTGCAAAGCAAACGGTTTAATTCCATCTAACTTATCTTTAGCACAGCAGTACGGTTTAGTTGAACAAAGAACAGTACTCTCCTTTAAGTTAGAAAACAAATTACAACAGGGTACATATGAAAAATTTTTAGCGGAAAGCAGGGGTTACCTATTTGCTGATCCTGCAACAGGAGAGTGTCCTTTGCCTTTAGGACCTGATAATGCTCCAATTGTAGAGATAACTACACCATTAGAAGGTACTGTATTTAAGACTTCTGATACAATTAAGATAACAGGAAATACTAGGCAGTTAGAAACTCTCGCTGAATTTACTATTACTTTTGATGGGAGTAAGGTTGCAGGTGTTACATGGACAGGTTCTTTGTATAGTGCAAGTTTTAATCTCTCTACAATTTCTGCTGGAACTCATACAATAACTGTTACTGCTAAGGATAATTATGGAAAGATTGGAACTAAATCTGTTACTGTTAAGGTAGAGAAGTCAGAGGTAATACCACCAGTTATTCCCCCAGTTGAGGAGGAAGATGTTCGAGGTGTTCGAAGGTAATTTACACTGTTAAGCTTTTAACTTTCTCTTCAATTCTCTTTTTTATTTCGCTATACTCTTTATCTGTTAATGTTTTCTCCTTATGCTCAATGCTTACTCTTAAGGTAATGTTTTTACTTTGTGGGTCTTTTTGATAGATATCTAAACATTGCACACTCCCAATCTTATCTTTACTGTTAATTATCTTTAGAACAAGATTTTCTAAATCAATATATTTAACATTACTATTTAGAGTAATACTTATATCTTGAGTAATTACAGGGAATTTTGACTCACTGATATTTTTACTACTTTTAATCTCTAACTTTGAAATTTCCTCTAGGTTTAATTCAAGTGCGCAGGTATATTGAGGTAATTTAAAATTATTTTTAACATCACTTTCTATATCCCCTATTACACCCAACAGTATCTCTTTGCCATCTTTAAAGGTTTTAATTAAAGCAGATTGGTATGGATTGAATGTAGGTAATATATATTTAATCCAAACAGGTAAATCTATCTGAGAGCTTTCGGATATTAAGGTATATTCAACATTTGAAATTCTTAAACTCCTAAATACCTTTTCTATATACTGTTTTACTTGAAAGTATGGACTACCATCAAAAATATCCTCTTTAGAAGTAAAGAGTAAGCCAAGATGCCAATCCTCTTTAGGTAGTTTGAAGTTATCTATATACTCTTTTTGATGAGGTATATTAAATTCAAATATACAAAAAGGAGATATATTTTTTTGGATATTGTATTTTCCTTTCTCAAGTAGAGATACAAGTAAGGATGTTCTCATATACTCTAAATCTGGAGAGAGAGAGTTTTTAATATGAAAGGATTGATTTAGGTCTTGTTTAGCATTTTCAATATTAATTTGACTTGTAAAGCTGTAAGTATCTAATTCATTGCATCCGCTATTACTTAAAACAGTTCTAATTTTTTTCTTAAGGTTAACATTTCTATTTATCTTTGTTGCTTTAATATCTCTTTGAGGAAGTCTTGGAAGAATATTTTCATATCCATATATTCTACCAATATCTTCAAATATGTCTTGTGGAATATATATATCTGTTCTAAAAAGAGGAGGTATTG
Source organism: uncultured Candidatus Saccharibacteria bacterium (assembly GCA_964647075.1). GTDB lineage: Bacteria > Patescibacteriota > Dojkabacteria > SC72 > SC72 > UBA2259. The sequence continues at coordinate 7,060 of CAZYGQ010000012.1, read as the reverse complement.
CTGTAATATACTCCATATCTTCACTTAATATCTTGTACTCAAGAGAAGTTAGGATATCCTTAACTTCATTTTTAGAAAGATTAGTTCCTAGTATTGTGTTTAAACTAGAAAGTGAAAGAGTAATATTTTTTTCTGTTTCTTGCTGTGGATATATATCTACTATGTCACTAGATACCTGTGCACCACTAATCTCTTTAATTAACTCAACTGCTCTGATTAATATATTTGGACAGAGGTTAGGAGTTTGTCCTTTTGTAAACCTAGTTACAGCCTCTGTAAAGATACCTAACTCCATTGAGGTTTTTCTAATACTATATTTGTTAAAATTAGCACACTCCAAAATTATTCTTTTACTATCACTATCTATCTCTGTGTCTTTACCCCCTATTACACCTGCAATAGCTATTGGGTTTGTTGAGTCAGCAATTACTAGGTTGTTATCACTTAGCTCTACGACATTACCATCTAATGTTTGAATCTTTTCTCCTACTTGAGCAACTCTAACTGTAATATGTGCTATATCCTTACTATTTAAATCATTTTCAATTAATTTGTCATAATCAAAAGCATGAAGAGGTTGACCAGTAATTAAGGAGATATAGTTGGTAATATCTACTATATTATTAATAGGTCTAATACCAGATTTTAAGAGTATTGACTTTAACCATACTGGAGAATCAGAGACTCTAATATTTTCCATAGATATACTCATATATCTAGGACAAAGGTTTCCTGCTTTATTTTCTACTTTTATAGGGGAGGATATGTTATTAGCTTTTAAAGGTATCTCCTCTCCTAGGTACCAACTAGGACTTCTAAAGGGTATATTTAAGGCTGCAGCTATCTCTCTTGCTAAACCTAATATTCCAAAAAGATCTCCTCTATTAGTTAAAGCCTTGTTTTCAATATCTATAACTACATCATTAAAATCAAAGTAATCTGAAAAAGAAATTCCTACTTGAGCTTGTGAATCTAATACCAATACTTTTTCATGATTAGGACCGATATTTAACTCTTTTTCTGAGCACATCATTCCATTTGAGGTAACACCTCTCATATTAGCAGCCTTAATCTTGATGGGAGAAGCAGTTCCGTATGTATATGGAACAGTATTTCCTGGTTTAATGTAGGCTACTTTGTCGCCTACCTCTAATGTCTTATCTCCTGCTACAACCTGTATCTCTTCCTCTCCAATGGATATTTTATATACTCCAAGTTTGTCTGCATTAGGATGTATTTCTTTTGCTACTATTTCTGCTATTACTACACCCTCATACGCTTTAGAAAGCTCACTATACCCCTCTACTGAACCTATTTTAGTAGATACAATATCTAATACCTTTTCAAAATCTAAATTCTCAAGTCCAAACTCTTTTAAAGAATTAATAGGTAGTTTCATATATTTAAAGTGCTCTTAAGAAATTTATATCACCATCTCTAAGTTTTCTAATATCATTTATTCCTCTTTTTATTGCAACTAGTCTGTCTAATCCTACGCCCCAAGCAAAGCCGGAGTATTTCTGAGGATCAAGACCACCAGCAAGAAGGACGTTGGGATGTATCATTCCACAACCCATTAACTCTATCCATCCACTATTTGCACATGTACTACATCCCTTTTTATTACAGAAGGGACAACTAATGACAAATTCTACATCTGGCTCAGTAAAGGGGAAATATGCTGGTTGCATTTTAATTTCTAAATCAGTTTCTAGATACTGTTCTAAATACTCTTTAATGGTAGCTTGCATATTACCCATCGATATTGCTTCATCTACATATATTCCCTCTATTTGATAGAAGGTATGTTCATGACTAGCATCAGTTGCCTCATTCCTAAAACATCTTCCAGGTAATATTACTCTAATTGGTGGAGGCCCAAATCTTCTTAATGCTCTATTTTGCATTGTTGAGGTATGTGCAGGAAGTACAAAATTCTCATCAGTCCAGAATGTATCATACATATCTCTAGCAGGGTGTCCTTTGGGGAAATTAAGGCTTTCAAACATATGAAAATCATCATCTAACTGTCTACTTTCTAAAATATCAAAACCCATTCTTTGAAATATATCTAGTATTATCTCTAACTCTTCCATTAGTGGATGAGATGAACCCTTAAGGTCTATTATATGAGGCCTTTTATCTTTTGAGCTATTAACATCAAAAGGAGCGGAAGGGTCAATACTTACAGTTGATTTCTCATTATTAATATTGCTTTCTTTCTGTAATATTGTTTCCTCTAAATCTTTTTTCAAACCATTGAGTTGCTCTCCATACTCCTTTCTTTGGGAAGCCTCTATATCTTTAATATCTTTGAAAAGTTTAGTAAGTACACCATCTTTAGAAAGATATTTCTGTTTTAACTGTCCACCAGTAAGTTGATTAATATCTTCTATTAAAGTGTTTTTAATATTATCCAAAGTAGTAATCATTTAATATATGTATGATGTTATCTTAAAAGTATACAATATTATATTTTAAAGATTAAGTTAATACAAAAAAGGACTCAATTTGAGTCCTAATATCTTCCAAATATATGGACTCTAAAGAGATTTAACTATAAAGGAGAATACCTCAGGATTATTAAAAGCTATATCAGAAAGCACTTTTCTATTTAATTCACTCTTTTTCTTCTTTAAACCAAAGATTAGATCTTTATACTGAATACCATTGTTTTTACATGCAGCATTTATTCTAGATATCCAAAGTGTTCTAAAATCTCCTGCTCTCTTTTTTCTATCGTTATATGAATATTGACCAGCGTGCATTAAAGCTTCATGGGAGACCTTATACAATTTGCTCTTAGTCATCCTATACCCTTTAGTTTTGGCTAAAACTTTGTTATGTCTTCTTTTTCTTACTGTACCACCTTTTACTCTCATGTGTTTATTAACCTAAATTAACGACCTTTCTTCTAAGGTTCTTTTCATTAGTTCCAGAAACTACTCTGTCACTATCCTGTCTTCTTTTGGACCTTCTTGACCTCTTTGTCTTGAGATGTCCCTGATGACTCTGTTTGTACATCATCTTTGCTTTCCTGTTCCCCTTCGGGTTGGATAGCTTTACTCTCTTTATTGCTGTTTTGTTTGTTTTTTGTCTTGCCATCTTTTTTAAATGTGATTGTTATACTATTAAATTCACTCTTTGGCTCGGGTTCGATACTACAATATTCAGTAAAATTAGTCAATATCTCATTAAAAACCCCTTTCATTTGTTCATACGGTTGTCTTCCTTTTTTTATTGTAGTTATCTTTACTGGATGACCCTTTTCTAAGAATTCTTTAGCTCTTCTAATTCTAGTATTCATGTCCCCAACATCAATTACAGCACTAAATCTAAATTCTTTTAGATCTTTTGCTTTCCCTGTTTTGTTTTTTCTTAATTTCTTCTTCTGTTCATATATATATTTAGAAAAATCCATTATTCTACAAACAGGAGGATTACTTGTTGCACCTACCTCTACTAAATCTAGTTCAACCGCACGAGCCATTTCTTTTGCTTTAATTGTATCTACCTCTCCCAAGTTCTCTCCTTTTTCATCAATTAGTAATACCTTAGGTACTCTAATCCAATCATTTATTTTCACTCCTAAATCCTTATTACTTCTTTGATTGTTAAAATCCATTTATTAAATATGTATTAATTAATTTATTTATGTTTTTTCAACCTTATCTCTTCTAAAAGGTAGTCTAAAAATTCCTGTTTCTTCATTAAACCTATCTCTTTATTTAATCTAGATCTTACAGATACAGTTTCTGTTTCTATCTCTTTGTCTCCAATTATTACTAAGTAAGGAATCTTTAATTTCTCTGCATCTCTAATTTTAGATTGCATACTTTTATTCCTATCATCCAAAGTTACTCTAATATCACTACCAGAAAGAGATTCATATATCTCTTTTGCGTACTTTACATGTTTCTCAGAGATTGGGATTATCATTACCTGATCTGGAGCAATCCATAGAGGGAAGTCACCTGCGTGATGCTCTATTAAGAATGCAAAGAATCTTTCAAAGGAACCAATTAAGGCCCTATGTATTACAAATGGTTGTTTCTCTTTTCCACTCTCATCTATATATTTAATATCAAATCTCTCGGCTAGATTAAAATCTAATTGAAGTGTAGATATTGAATCCTCTTTACCAAATACATTTACTCCTTGAATATCTATTTTAGGTCCATAGAAGGCAGCATCTCCTGGCATCTCTTCAAATTCAACACCTCTTGCAACTAATACTTTCCTAAGTGCCTCTTCTGCAATTGTCCATTTCTCAATATCTCCTGCATATTTTTTAGGATTTTTCTCTCTATCAGAAAGAGAGAGTCTAAATCTATATTTATCAAAACCAATATCTTTGTAAAAGATGTCTAGTAAGTCTAAAGTCTCATTTATTACCCCTTCTAACTGCTCTGGAGTACAGAAGAGATGTGCATCATTTTGAGTAAAGCCTCTAACTCTTTGTAGGCCGTGTAATTCTCCACTCTTTTCATATCTATATACGGTTCCAAATTCGCCCATTTTAAATGGTAAGTCTCTGTAACTTTTAATCTCCATCTTATACACCATCATACCTGCAGGACAGTTCATTGGTTTGAGGTAGTAATCTTCGTTATCTACTTTAATTGGAGCGTACATGGAGTCTTTATAGAAGTTCAGATGACCAGATATTTCAAACAGCTCTCCTCTTACTATATGTGGAGTTAATATATGCTGATATCCGTGTTTTCTTTCCAAAGCAATCATGTAATTTTCCAAGACTCTTCTCATTGTATATCCTCTTGGAAGCCATACTGGTAACCCCTGCCCTATTTCAGGAATAATGGCATACAGTTTTAACTGTTTACCTAATACCCTATGATTGTATTTTTCAGCATCTTCTAAATTCTTAAGATACAAATCCATCTCCTCTTTGGTTTCAAATGCAGCACCGTATATTCTAGTTAACATTTTTTTAGTTTCATCACCTCTCCAGTATGCACCAGCAGTCTTAATTAATTTGATAATGCCGACATCTCCAGTATCTTGAACATGAGGACCTCTACATAGATCTACAAATTCATGGTCTCCTGTTACAAAGAAACTTAACTCTTTGTCAGGGATTTCCTCTAGTAATTCTAATTTATACTCTTGCCCTATATCTTTAAGATATTTTATTGCATCCTTTCTTTTCATAAAGGTTTGAGTAATTTGTAACTTCCTTTTAATGATTTTATTCATTTCTACCTCTATCTCTTTTAAATCCTTTTCTTCTATTGGTTGAGAGAATTCAAAATCATAGTAGAAACCGTTATCTATAGCGGGTCCTATACCTAATTTGGCGTCAGGATATAGCTTGAGTACAGCGTGTGCTAGTACATGTGACGCTGAGTGTCTCATTTTCTCTAAATTTTCTTCTATTTCGTTTACCATATTGTTAATACTCTAAATTAATATACATTTATATCTGGAAAAATATTTGCTTGAAAAATTTGGCATTAAAAACATGTCGTAAATACAACCTTATGAATTTTTGATTTATTAATACCGAATTTCTTATACATTCCTTGTATTTTATATCTTTTCTTTTAAATATACAATCTAGCCTACTTAACAATATACAGAGATATTGAATTTAAGCCAAATTCATAGGTATCTACCTTTTTAATATGTTCAAACTGTAAAGTATCAATTGGATATCTCTTTGGGTGTTTAATAACGAGAGCACCTTTAAACTGTCTCTTATTTGTATTTTGAATTCCAGGCAAGAACTTGGAAATACTGTTTATTGTTTCTTGCATTTTAAACACTCTCTTTGTGTTATACAGTTTGTAAGGGGGATCCATAAAGATGATGTCCCAACTTCTATCTGTATCTTTGTTTTTAGCAATGAAATCCTCTACTTTACTTTTGATTACTTCTGCTTGAGGAAGAAAACCAGTATGAGCAATGTTTTTTCTAATAACTAGATCTGCCTGTTTAGAAGCATCTACTAGAGTTGCTTCTTTAGCACCTCGAGAGAGTGATTCTAGAGCAAATGAGCCTGCTCCGGCATAGAGATCAAGAATTGTTTTGTTTGCAATGTCTTTGCCAATTGCATCAAATATTCTTACTTTCATTCTATCTGTAAGTGGTCTGGTATTTCTAGGTATTTCAATATTAAAGTTTTTAGCTTTTCCTCCAGTTATTCTTACACTTGCAGATATGGTTGGTTCTTTGCTTAAGAATTTCTCTTTTAGATATTCTTGTTCTCTTTGTTCAAAGTCTTCCCAACTTTCTACTTTATGTTTGGTTTTCTCTTTTCTTAATTTTTTAGATGAATCGAATTTTAAACTCATGGCCTGTATTATACTAGTTAATCTTAAGTCTCTCTAGTAGTACTCCCTCCATTTGAATATACTGCTCTTCTTGGACAAAGTCAGTAAAGGTTGCGGTAGTTGACCAATCACTTACATTGTCATCACTATCCCAGAATCTAATTCTCCAATAGTATGTAATATTGGAGTCTCCAGTTAATGCTGTTCCTGCATATGTTACATCTGGCATATATTGATCAGTAGCAGTTGAAGTCATTGCTGTTTTGTTTGTGTCCCAGATTACTGTTCCAGTAAAGGAGCTGTTACTGTTTACCTCTATTTCATAGTACACTGCATTGTCTCCATTAGGATCAGAGTGTAGGGCAGTAAATTCTGGAGTTGTAGAAAATATCTGTGTTGGATTAGTTGAACCATCTACCTTAGGGCTACTTGGGGCGCTAGGAGGTCCAGACATAGTAAATTGAGCAGTAGATGACCAACTACTCTCTCCCCCATTGTTATCCCAAAACTTCATTCTCCAGTAATATGTTGTTCCGTTAATGGTAAGTGTTGTTCCAGCATATGATATGTTAGATGATCTACTTCCATTTGTAATTGGTCCTGTTGAAGTTTTAGTACTATCCCAGATAGTCGTGCCCAAAAAGTCAGATTGAGTATTAACTTCTATTTGATAGTATGTACCAGTATCAGAAGGATTTATGTCTGTAAATATTGCACTAAATTCAGGAGTAGTATCAGTTACCTTAGTAGGGTTAGTAGAAGATTCT
>CAZYGQ010000011.1:5517-15589 GCA_964647075.1 uncultured Candidatus Saccharibacteria bacterium | reverse complement strand
AATCACGATAGGATGATTGAAAAGATAAAAGAGAAATTAGATATTGGTTTAAATTTAGGTTTAATATCTGATAGTGGGACTCCCCTTATTAGTGATCCCGGTTTTAAGTTAGTAAGGGAGTTAAGAGGGTTGGGTTATGTAATAGAGAGTATTCCTGGAGCTAGTGCTGTTATTTCTGCTTTGTCTATTAGTGGTCTTCCTACAGATAGATTTATTTTTTTAGGTTTTCTAACTAAATCTTTAGAGAGAAGGAAGTATATATTAAGTAAGTATTTTTCTTTAGGTAATACAGTAATAGTTTATGAATCTCCAAATAGATTACTTTCTTTATTAAATACTATAAATGATATTTCCCCCAAAAATTTAACAGTTATTGCTAGAGATTTAACAAAGATGAGGGAAGAGGTGTTAAGTGGGAATGCAAAAGAGTTAGAAGATATCCTTTTACAAAGAGAGTTTGATAAACATCCTCATGGTGAGTATGTTGTTATGGTATATCCTATTTCAGAAAAAGAGTAAGGTAATTCTCATCTGTAACACTCTCTAATTTCTCGTAAGGTATATTTTTTATCTCAGATGCTTTCTCCATTATTTCTTTTACTAATACAGGTCTTCCATATCTCTTTGTAGAATTCTTTTTCTTTCGAACACTTTGAGTAGGTAGAAAAGGACCATCTGTTTCAAAGAGCATTCTTTCTAATGGGGTATTTATTAATATCTCTCTTACATTATCTCCACTGGGATATGTAATTATTGCATTAAATCCTACATACATTCCTAAATCTAATATCTGATTTAACATTTTAATACTACCTGTATAGCTATGAAATGAGCCTCTGATTAATCCATTACCCTCTTTAGCTAATATCTTTAGAGTATCTTTAACACATTTATCACTATTTTTAATATCTCTTGCATGAATACTCATAGGAAGGTTCTCTTTTAAAGAAAGTTTGCATAATTTAGAGAATATTCTTCTTTGTGCTTCCTTAATTTCTTCTTTTGTTTCTTTTGAGAATTGATAGTACTCATCCATTGAATAGTAATCTAGTCCACACTCCCCTATTGCTGATATTTCTTCTTTGTGTTTTTCAAAAAACTCTTTAAAGAGTTCATACTGTTTTTGAGCATATTTAAATATATCTGTTCCTTCTAGATTATTTTTAGCTACACCATCTTCTATTCTACTAGGGTGAATGCCTAAGGCTAAATTTACTACTTTAGGATATTCTTTTTTAAGAGAGGTATATATTTCTAAACTATCTTGATAGTCAGTAATATCTGTAGTTTGTATTAATATGTGTTTACCATTGTTATTAGTAAACTCATATATATCCTCTTGTATATTTTCTTTAAGAGGACTCATTGATATATGTATATGTGAATCATGCATGGGGATATTTTAACACAGATAGAGTTTGTTTTTTTATTGATACCCAAGAAACATATATTACATTTAGAGAAACTCGTACTTGCCTTTTCTTTCTCAAAATATGATACAATATCCCCGTTATGAAAGGTCGGTTATATGCCAATTGGTTGGTAATTATTACGGTTGTTTTGTTCTTCTCCTCACTGGGTATTTTCCTGTTATATATTCAAAATAATCTTGTATCTAAACAGTGTGCATATGGAGATGATTTAGGAAGTAACTGTATATGTAATAGTGATGGAGAAAAGATATGTGATATACAAGTTAGTAAGGAAAACAGTGTTACTGACTTTACCTCTAATGGATTAGAATACTCTTTTGATTTCTTAAATAGTTTAGATATTAATTCAGATGTAAGTCAGATGGTTAAGTTCTCTGATATATCTAAAGTAGGAACTGATTTTAAAGTAACTTTAGAAATCGGTAGTATGTGTAATTCGCAAAATTTAGTCTCTCCTCAAATGGGGTTTTTTAGATTGCAAGAAGACAAATTAATATTAACAGTAGTAAGTAATCTTTCTAATACCTCTTTTAATATACCTTGTAAATCTGAGAATGTATTTACTATTAGGAATTTTAATCAGAATATCTCTGATACATTTAAATTACAGTATCAAGATGAGTACAAGAATGTATATCAAGCAGATACATGTATCTATGAAGGGTATATTAGAAACAATGGAGACGTTTATCAATCAGATGAGCAAAACCTTATATGTAGATGTGAGAACGGTTCTACTGTTTGTAGTAAGGATTAACTTAAAGTAATCCTATAAATATTCCAACAATACATCCTAAGAAAGTAAATAGCCAAAATCTCATTGTTATTTTGTACTGAGGCCATCCTACCGCTTGGAAGTGATGATGTATTGGTGCTATCTTAAATATCCTTTTGTGAAAGAATTTCATACTTAGTATCTGTATTGCACTTGATAGCATTATTAACCAAGTAATGGAGGACATAAAAAAGTAAGGGAGAATATTGTCTGTTACTATTCCAATAAAAAACATTGCAAATGCCAGTGGCATAGCTCCAGGTCCACCATTCCAAAATCTAGCAGGAGGAATATTAAAGTAAAGATCTACAACTAATACACCCAGAACTATTGAAAGAAATGGTAAATATTCATATTTCTGTTGAACTATTAGTAGTACACTCATAGCAGCTACAATTATTGTAAAGATACCAACCATAAGACCATCTAAACCATCAGTTAATTCTCCAGAATATATTGCAAACTGACTTAATATTGAAAGCAGAATTAAAATTGCTGGAGTAATGGAAAGAGTAATAGCACTTGTTAAAGATATAGAGTGAAAGGTATTGGTACTGTACAAAAGATACATAACTCCAATATTGAGTAAGATAGTAAAAATTAATTTACCCAATCTCCACTCAAATGTTTCTTGCATCGCTTTTATCTTAGCGTTATTTTTAAACCCGTTTGTAAATATTGCAACATCTATAAAACCCCAGAAACCAAATAGTAAAAATCCTATAAGCAAAGCTTGAAGCTGTGGTGAAATTGGAAGGAAGATATATGAAATTATAGGAACAATTATCCATATTAATACTCCTCCCATATTAGGTGTGCCATTAGTTTGGGTGGTTTTCATTATTCTCATGAATATGGAATTAGTACCATCTCTTGAGCCAAGTTTTGTTTTCTTAATACCACTTACCTGATTAAATTTGTACAGAATACTTATTAGTATAGGGGCAAATAGAGCAGAAACTATTGTTGAGATAAATAAGTATTTCAAGCTCTCTTTTAGTATGTCTGTCATAATAATATATACAAAGTTATTTTAGATTATCTCAATTTCTTTGAGATATTTCTAGGTCATGTACTACATTAAGAAATATATCTGTCCATAGAGGGACTACAGTCAAAGCAGCGTAGGGGCTGTTTTTGGGTTCTTCCAATCTAACTAACATTATCATTTTTGCATCATCTGCAGGAGCAAATCCTACAAATGTAGTTATAGTTTTGTCATCTTCATATCCAGTTCCATCTTTTTTAGCAACCTGTGCTGTACCTGTTTTACCTGCTATGTAATACTCCTTTAATTGTTTAATATATGTAGGGCTTATACCTCCATCCTCGATTACATGAGTCATCATCTCTGCTACAGTATCTGCTGTATCAGAAGATATAGGTTGAGAGAGTACCTGTGGAGGATATTTGATTGTTTCTTCTTCATTTGAGATTGTTGAAATTATATACGGTCTCATTCTAATTCCATGATTAGCAATTGTACTAATTGCAGAGATAATTTGAAGTGGAGTCGCAGAAATACCTTGCCCATATGATGCTGTAATAATGTCTAATCTAGTCCACTCATTGAAAGATTTTAGATAGCTATTACTTTCCTCTTGTAGCCCTATTCCAATAAAATTACCTATTCCAAACTCTTTTAGCTTGTTGTAGTAATATGCAGAATCTACTTCAAGAGCAGTTCTGGCTAAGCAGGGATTACTAGAGTTTTTTAACATATCTGCTAATTTTTGTAATCCATCAGGTCTTCTATCCCAGGTATATATCTTTCTTCCCTTAAGATCTTCATATTTAGTAGCTTCATATAAATCAAGATATCCAGTAGGGTCATTACATGTATACTCTTTATCTATTGAGCCAGATTCAAGCGCAATTGCTACTGTAATTGGTTTATGTACAGAGCCGTATTCATATACATCTGCAATAGATAAATTTTTAAATATCCAAGGATCAGATATTCTCCAATATTCATTAGGATTGTAAGAGGGATAGTTTGCCATCGAGAGTATCTCTCCTGTTTTGGGATTCATAATAATGACACTTCCACTTTTGGACCTACTACTTTCTACATGGGTTTTAAGTATCCCCTCTACTTTGTTTTGTAAAGAAGGTTTTATTGTAAGAGTAAAATCTTTACCAGATCTAGCTTGAACTGGTTCATACTCAGCAGTAAGAATGGTGTTTCCTCTTGAGTCCTTCTCTTCATATGTGTACCCCTCTTTACCGGTAATATCTCCAAAGTAAAATCCCTCTACTCCATACATTCCTAAATCTTTACCCTCGCTGTTTTTACCAATAAATCCAAGTATATGTGATGCTAATTCTCCATTTGGATATACCCTTTTTAGAGCTCTCTCAAAATACAAACCAAAGCCTGCTCTACTCTGTTTCTCATCTCCAAAGATATTTGCAGTTTCAAGTGCTATTTTTGTTTCTGTATCTACTCCTTTTGCTAGTGGAGCATATACAAAATCATCTGTAATCTTCTCTTGTATGGTGCTAATTTCCACTGCTAGTATTGAAGATACTGTGGATATAAATAAATCTTTGTTTTCAAAAAACATTTTTCTTTCTCTTTCATCATTACTTAAAGAGGCGTATATATTCCATATGGGTTGGTCTACAGCTAGAATAGTTCCATCTTGAGCAAGTATTTGACCTCTTTGAGCTGTTTGCTTTCCAGAATCTGTATACTGTTGTTTGGCAATTAAAACAAATTTGTCAGATTCCAGTATCTGCCATCTAAAAGCTTGGAACAGGATTATAAGACCTAAACCAGAGAGGATTGTTATTACTAATTTATAGTTATTTTTTTGAATTTTTGCTCCTGTAGAATTCTCCTTACTTTTTTTTCTAGGGGCATGTAGATGACTTAGACTGGTCATTAGTTATTTGCAACTAAAGTGGAATCTTCAATATATACAAAAGTTTGTACCTTGTCTTTGGAAAGTTTAAGTTTTTTGCCAGAAAGATTCTCAATTACACGAAGAGAGTTATTTTTGGCAATTTCTTCAGATATTATTCTGTTTTCTTCTAGTAGATACTCTTTTTCCGAGTTTAATGATTCTAACTTACTACCCAAGGGAGTAAGTATAGAGTTAACAATTAATTGGGATAGAACAAAGATGACAAAGGAAAGGAGTAAAAGTAGTGAGAATATTCTATTATTAAAAGTTACCTTTTTAATCATTTCTTTTATTAAATTTTTTCTATAACTCTTAACTTAGCTGAAGCGGATCTGGGGTTACTTCCTACCTCTTGGTCGGTTGGGGCAATTATTTCTTTAGTAAGAAGTATCGCCTCTCCGCTTTCAACTAAATTGTTAAAGTAGTTTTTAACTATTCTATCTTCAAGTGAATGAAAGGATATTACACATAACCTTCCTTTACTGTTTAAGAGCTTAAAAGACTTGTCTAATCCAATTTGTAGTGAGTCTAACTCATCATTTACCACTATCCGCAGAGCCTGAAAGACTCTGCGAGAAGGGTTCTTAGAACTTTGATGAGCTGCCGGCACAACTCTGAAGACTAGTCTTGTAAGATCTCCAACTGTATTAATATTCGTAATATTTTGTTTAATAGCTTTTGCAATCTTGTTTGCGTATTTCTCTTCTCCATATCTGAAAAAAAGAGTAGATAGCTCTTTTTCGGGAAGTACTACTAGCAAATCCTTTGCACTTACACCAAGCTTTGTATCCATTCTCATATCTAAGGGTTCGCTTTCCTGCTGGTAGCTAAATCCTCTGTTATGGGAGTACTCTAATTGCCTAGAAGAAAGCCCTAAATCCATGAGTATTCCATCTGGTTTCTGGGGATACTTTTCTACTAAGGTATCAATCTTTGAGAAGTTAGAGTTTACTATCTCCCAATTGTCTGCTAATTGATCTTTGTAATACTTTTTTACAAAATCAATTGCGTATTGGTCTTGATCTATACTTAGTAGCTTCCCATTTGGACTTAACTTTTTAAGTATTTCAATACTGTGTCCTCCATCTCCAAGTGTACAATCTATGTAGAATCCATCTTGAGAAATATTTAGGTAATTAAGAGTTTCTGAAATTAAAACTGGAATATGAATTTTTTCCATTTACTTATCCTCCTTCATCTTTTCTATCTCCTGTGCAATCTTATCGCTGTTGTTATTAAGATATTTAACTCTTTCTTCCCATTTATCTTTATCCCATACCTCTATCCAGTTAACTAATCCTAGAAATACAATTTCTTTTTGCAGTGAGCTGTATTCAAAGAGTGATTGAGGAATGATAAACCTCCCTAGCTTATCTAGCGATACTTCTACTGCACTACCTATTAAGAATCTAGATGTATCACGAATATTTTTATTTATAAAAGAGCCATTAATTACGTCCTTTGCTATTCTCTCCCACATCCTCTTATTAACAAGTATTAATGAATTCTCATACCCTCTTGTTAATATTATTTCCTCTCCAAGTTCATCTCTAAACCGTTTAGGAAGTGATACTCTTTTCTTTTCCCCTATTCTACTTTTGTATTCTCCAATAATCATGTCCAAAATATACCACTTTTTACCACTTCTTGCCACTAATGTACCATTAATATTTAAGAGTGGTCAAGAGTGTATTACTACAAGCTATGTATTACGGTGGAATGATTACTATTACAATACTATTTTTTAAACCCTTTAATATTGGGAAGGGTAAATAGCACTACATTTAGGATATTATAATATTCGTTGTTATCTCAATGTATTTTAATATATGTTAAGACAAAATCTTTGTATTCTACAGACTATATTTCCTCTACTCTTGCCATTTGATATCTACTCCTAGTTTCTGTAAATTCTCTACAAAATTTGGATGAGCTCTTTTAATTGAATCTGCATCATTAATTATACTTTCACCTTCAATAGTGAGAGCTACCATAAGAAGAGCAACGGTTGCTCTAATAATGTTGGGAGCATCTACAGTTGCAGGAGAGAGTTTTTTGCCTCCAAATACTATTACTCTATGAGGATCACACATTACAATGTGAGCTCCAAATTTAATCATCTCTGGTATCCAGAAAAGCCCTGCTTCATATATCTTATTCCAAAACATACAATTCCCCTCTGCTTTTACAGACAGAGCCATCATTAGTGGTAATAGGTCTGTAGGAAAGTATGGCCATGGGGCTGCTTCTACCTTTTGTAAGAGGTTTTTAGTATACGGTTCTACTACTTTTAATTTATTATCAATTTCATAATATGCAGTATCATCGTCATACAAAATATTAACTCCAAATTTTGCAAATGTTTTATTAATTAATTGAAAGTGTTGAGGTATTGCATTTTTTACTCTTACTTGGCCACCTGTCATTGCGCCTAAAGCTAGTAGTGTTGTAATCTCATGATGGTCCGATGAGATTGTAAACTCTGTTCCATGTAACTTTTCTACACCTTTTACAACAATTGTAGATGAACCAATTCCCTCAACCTTTGCACCCATACCTGTTAAGAAATTGCATAGATCTTGAACATGAGGCTCAGAAGCGCTGTTAATCATTTTAGATTCTCCGCAAGCTAGGCAGGCTGCCATAATGAAGTTTTCAGTAGTAGTAACAGACATGTAGTCTTGCCATAGAGTATTTCCAGAAAGACCCTTTGTTGCATCAATTGTTAATTTCTCATTTATAGTTACCCTTGCACCTAAACTTTTAAATACCTCTAAATGGGGATCTATCTCTCTAATCCCCAAAGAGCATCCTCCAATCTCCTGTTTAATTTCTAATATTTTGTGCCTATGTAAAAGGGGAGCTAATATTAAAAGTGCTCCTCTCATTCCTAAAGGAAGACCTGAGTCTCCGAAGTTTTTACAAAAATTTGAGTTGTTTATTTCAATTCTCTGTTTCTCTTTATCCCAATTAATTTCAGAGCCCAACTCTTTCATTAGTTCTATTAATTTACTTACATCTGTTAGTTCTGGGAAATTATTTATTGTAACTGTATCATCCGTAAGTAAAGTGGCGCATAAAATGGGGAGTGCAGAGTTCTTATTTCCTGCAGGAGTAATTTCTCCGTTTAATTTGTTTCCTCCTCGAACTATTAAATTTGCCATAGTAGTAATTAATATATATTAATTTCATAATTTAAATTGATATCATACTTTTTCTTAACATCATTTTTAATACTTTCCAAAAAATCATAGATCTCTTTTCCCGTTGCTTTTCTGTTTGTTACTAAACATAAAGCGTGTTTTTCAAACATACCTACGTTCCCATTCCATTTACCTCTGTATCCTAATTCATCAATTACTCTTCCTGCAGGTATTTTGACATACTCTTCTTCAACTTCATTAATGTCATTCCTGTATATTAATTTCTCTACTGGGTAAGATTGTAATTCAGATATTTCTTTGCTAAGGGATATATATTTCTCTTTTGTAACAATGGGGTTTTCAAAAACACTTCCACAAGTACCGTACTCTTTAATTGAGGGGAGTTTCTTACCCCTCTGATTAATTACTGCCTGCATAACATCTTGAATTGTATACGGTTCTTTCGCAAAACTTTTTAATTCATCCTCGAGAGAACCATATCTTGATTTTCTTTCAAAGTAACTAATTTCTAAATCGTCGGTTTCTTTTTTTAATTTGAAGATAGCGGATGTAATTAAATATCTATTTTTCTCTTTTGATTTGAAAATACTACTTCTGTACGAATATTTACACTGCCTATTACTAAATGTTTTTTTATTCCCACTCTCTAAATCAATTGTCTTAACAGATTCAACAACATCCATGATATTCTGACCGTAAGCAGCAATATTTTGAGATACAGCACCTCCGATACTACTTGGAATATCAATTAAATTTTCTATACCTTGATAATTATTTTTAACACACCATTTAACAAAGCTATCCCAATCCTCTCCACTATATATTTCAATCCATATATTTTTCTCATCTTCTTTAACGATCTCTTTTCCTAACAGATTTGGTTTAATAACTAAACCATCAAAATCTTTTGTAAAAAGAATATTGTTTCCACTCCCCAAAATTAATATTTTTTCCTTCTTGATATATTCAGAATTGATTAGTTCAGTAATATCTTTTTCATTTGTTATCTCTACAAAATACTTTGCATTGACATCAACACCGTACTGGTTTAACTTCTTTAGGGATTTATTTAAAAAAATATTCATAGTTTCTATTTAATTATACATTAAATCTAAAAACTAGAGCTATTAATCTTTGAGGTATTCTTTTAATATGGAATCTAATACAAAGTAAATTGCGTTTGTAGGAAATTGTTTCTCTAATTTCTCTTTATCAATATTTCGAAGTTTTAACTGTTCCTCAAATCTTTCTATCTCCTCTTCTAGATTGCTATCTTCTAGATACTTTTCTTCGAGTATATCTGCTATACCTAAATCTTCTAAAACTTTAGCATTTAAATACTGTTCATTATGTGTAACCCATGGTATTGGAATGAAAAGAGCATTCTTTTTTAATACCCCTATTTCATATACTGTATTTGCCCCAGACCTGCCGATAAAGAGACTCATATTATTAAGTACATATCCAATTGTATTAATATCAATATATTTTTTTACAACAAATCTCTCCTTAAGAGATGAGGGCAAACTATTTTTTATTTCTATACCTTTTTGAAAATCTTTAAATATTTCATTCTCACCAGTTTGTAAAAGTATGCGATATTTTCTTAAAAGAGTTTGAATATTATCCAGAATTTTTCTATTTATGCTGTGAGAACCTAAACTTCCTCCTGAAATATATATGAATGGGAGCTCTTTATTTGTGACAAAAAGTTCAATAATTTCCTTGTCTGTATTAGGTAATATATTTTTATTAAATATCTCCTTTTTAATTATATTCCCAGAATGAATA
>CAZYGQ010000011.1:0-5417 GCA_964647075.1 uncultured Candidatus Saccharibacteria bacterium | reverse complement strand
AGGTAATATATTTTTATTAAATATCTCCTTTTTAATTATATTCCCAGAATGAATACTTTTACCCTTAGGGAAATATTTAGCAGAGTTATTAAAAGAGACAAAAATCTTTTTAGCAAATTTGCCTACAACTTTATTTGCTAAGCCTACAGTCGCTGTCTGTTCATGTAGATATATAGGTTTTTTAAAAATCTTTCCTGCTAAACATACCGGCACAGATACAAACCCTCCAGAAGAGAGTATTATCGAAGGTTTTACTTTCTTAATTATTGACAGCGCATCAAAAAAACCAAGTACAGACCTAAAGAGTAAAGAGAGAGTTTTAATTGAGATCTTTCTCTGTAGTTTCCCGGCTCTAATATAGAAGGTTTTAAATTTAGAATCTTTAAACTGTTTCTGTTCTAAAGAGTTACCTGCCTTCTCTCCTTCCATTCCTAAATCTCCTCCTACATATGTAATGTTATCAATAGGGATGTCGTAATCAGTAATTAGAGTATCGATAAGGCTTTTAGCAACAGAGAAGTGTCCTCCACTTCCTCCTCCAGTTATTAATATTTTTAATTCGTTTTTAAGCATCTTTTGTAAATCTACTTACATTTAAAAGTAATGCGAAAGCCATTATTGTTACTATTGTACTAGATCCACCGTATGTTAGGAATGGTAGAGGGATTCCAGTTAGGGGTACTAATCCTACATTGGCTGCCATATTTAAGAATGCCTGAGAAGAAAGCCATATTGTAATACCTGTTGCAAGATACAGTCCTTCTTTATCTGTAGCACTTAATGCAATTTTAAAACCTCTCCAAAGAAATATTATCCAGGCAATTATTATTGCTGCTCCTCCTAGTAAGCCCATCTCCTCTAAAAGGACAGCAAATGTTGAGTCTGTAAAAGCGGTATTCTCAACTAAATACCCGAATCTCTGTCTTGATTGACCAAACCCTTTACCAAACAGTCCCCCACTTCCTATGCCAATTAAAATCTGTTGCATTTGATATCCAGTTCCTCTTGGGTCTGCAACCTCTCCATTAAGAATTAAATTAAAATATGATTTAATTCTTTCAATCCTATACGGCTCTATTACTATCGCTATTACTCCAAGTAAGAATGCTAAAGGTAGTATTGCCAGAGTTCCCTTTCTATGAAAAGTATCTTTTCCAGAAAGAAAGAACATTAGAAATGCTGTAATACATATTATCATTGCTGTTCCTAAGTCAGGTTCAACTATTATTAATAGCGTAACAGTTCCCAATACTATTAAGAATGGAACAATGGATTTAATAAAGGCCTGTTTAGAATCTTCTAACTTTGAAAAAGAGTATTCATTTTTAGAGAACCAACTGGCAAAATACATTACTATAAAGAGCTTGGCGAACTCTGCGGGTTGTATCTGTGGCAGAGGTCCAATTTGAAACCATCTTCTTGATCCGTTAACTTCTACTCCAGCAATTAGTACTAATACAAGAAGAAAGATTGTACCAGCAAGAAGAAATGTTGATGTTTTAAGAATTTTTCTGTAATCAATAAAGTAGAAAATACTTCCTAATACTGTTCCAAAAAATATCCAAATTATTTGTTGAGTTAGAAATTTAAATTGGTTGTTAAATTCTGCATTAGCCATATATACACTAGCGTCATATATCATTATGGCGCCAAATATTGCCATGGCAATTAAAAAAATTAAAACCATTTTATCTGGGAAATGATTGGTATGTGTAGTTTTTCTTTTAATTTTTCGTTTACTCGACATTATATTCCTATTAATATACTATATATCTAAGTATGACTCAAAGAAAGAAGGAAATAGTGATAGCGGTTGGTGGTCCAGGAGGTTCTGGTATTACTACTATCTCAAAAATGTTAGCTAAACATTTCAATCTTAAACATATTTATGCAGGTGATTTATTTAGGGAGGCAGCAAAAGAGAGTGATTATCAACATTTTGAGGAATTTCTTCAAGATATTTCAAAAGGGGGAAATCACCTAGATTATGAAATAGATGAGTTGTTAGCGCAGTATGCAAACAAAGGGAATGTTGTAATTGATAGTAAAGTATATGGAGCTTTAAGTAAGATGAAAAAACTAAGATGTGATTTCTCTGTTTGGTTAGATGCTAGTCATGAGGTTAAAATAAAAAGACATTTGGGAAAAGAGAATATAGTTGGAATAAGAAAAATTCTTAGAGGTATAGCTATTGGTAAAGGATTAAAAAAAAGACATAAAATTGATAAAGAGAAATATTGGAGGTTGTATAAAGTTAGGTATAATAAACCGGAGCTTTACTATGATTTTGTTTTAGATAGTTCTAATTTAAATGAAAAGGAGACATTTAATTTAATTTTAAAAAAGATAGAAGATGGAGGATACATTAACAAATGATAAAACAATTAATGAGACTTCTTCCAATGGTCTTACTTCGCATGTCAATCCCCAGCCCACAGTTGAATATATAGAAAATAAGGATAATCCAGAAGATTTAGATATTACTTGGTCTAGATGGAAGTGTTTAAAGTGTGGATATGTATATGAAGGACAGCAGGAGTTAAAGAAATGTCCTAAATGTGGAAATGAGAATCCTGATTTATTTATGGATGTTGATTAATACTCTGCCGAGAGAGGGAATCGAACCCTCACTCTATTTCTAGAACGGGATTTTAAGTCCCGCGCGTCTGCCTATTCCGCCATCTCGGCTAAGAGTTATGTATTTTAAAATACATTGTTCTATTTATCAATACTTGGAGGTGACGATGGGACTCGAACCCATGGTAGTGGTTTTGCAGACCACGGCCTTAACCAGCTTGGCTACGTCACCAAGTACTAAGATCCAATTACATCTTTTACTATTGAAATTTCTAGTATACTGTTGTTGGATCTGTTTTTTATAGAACTGCCACTAATAATAGCAATTTTATCCTCTAAATCCAACTCCCCATATGAATAAATGCACTCAACTGCTTTCTCTACTGCTATGTCTCTATCGCAGGGTAGCTCTTTTAGATAGTAGCCTTTCACTCCTCTAAGTAGCGAGTTTTGTCTTATTCTAACTATATTACTACCTACTTCCCATATAGGGATGTTAAGCCTGTGTCTCGCTAAACTCTGAGAGGTTTTTCCACTTCGAGAAAGAATTACAACACCTTTAATGTTTAATTGAGATGTAATATCAAAAATATATTTACACATTACATCTGTTTCTATACTTGCTTGAGTAAGCCCCTCAACTATTTGAGGTTTGAGTACATTCTCAACCTTTAGAGCAATATCATCCATCATTTTTACAGCTTGAGAGGGATATTTACCAGTAGAAGTTTCAGCGGAAAGCATTACACTATCACAACCATCCATAATTGCATTTGCTACATCACTTACCTCTGCCCTTGTAGGTCTAAGATTCTCTTTCATTGATTCTAACATCTGTGTTGCAACTATTACCGGTTTTCCTACACTCCTACATTTATATACCATCTGTTTTTGGATAATGGGAACTTCCTCTATAGGAATCTCTACACCCATATCTCCCCTTGCTACCATTATCCCATCAACAAAATTGAGAATCTGATCAAAATTATCTATCCCCTCTCTATCCTCAATCTTTGCAATCAATTTAGTTTCCGTATTACCCATTACCTCCCTAACATTAGCGACATCATTAATATTTCTGATAAAGGAGGCAGATATGAAATCAAATCCATTATTTACTCCAAACTTAATATCATCAATATCTTTCTGATTTAGTTTCGGAAATTGGAGATGTACATTAGGAATATTTACAGTTTTACGTGTTTTAAGTATTCCCCCCTGAATTATTTTACACTGTAGCTCCTCTCCTTTAATATCTACTACCTCTAATGAAATACTTCCATCATCCAAAAGTATATGTCCTCCCCTAGTAATGTCTTTATGAAGTGTAGGGTATGTAATAGCTATGTACTTATCAGAAAGTGTTCTATTGTTTAAATACTGTTCTGAGACAATTGTTACAAATTCACCATTTTTAAGTACTCTTTCATTTTCAAAACCTGTTACCCTTATCTTATGTCCTTTTGTATCAAGCATTAATGCTACTCTTGGAGAAATAGCTCTAATACTTTTAGAAACTCTCTCTAATTCATCAAAATCAGCAAAGGAGGCATTAATTCTTGCAACATCCATTCCATTTGAAATCATCTCCCTGAGAGTGTTTTCATCCCAAGAGGATGGTCCTATTGTAGCGACAATTTTAGTTTTAGAGAAATTACCCATATCTTTAATATACATTAATAGTTGAGTCTACAACAACCCTTTTGTTATCCTATATTATTTATATTTGCAAAGACATATTATGTATATGTAAAATGAGGATATTGAAATCTTAACTAGATTATTATGAAAAAATTCTTTCGATTACTTCTACAATATATGTTAGCTACATATTTTGTAATTACAATATTTAAGGGGGTTCAATTACCTTCTAATTATATTTATCTAATTGCAAGTTTAATAGCAGTATCCCTTTCTGCATTTTTATCTTCTACTATATTAAATTTTCTTACTATTAAGGAAAATTTCATAACCAGTTTAATTATGACCACACTACTCTCGTTTGGAATATTTTTTATTCTTCAAGAGTTCATGCCAGGTATTAAATTAATTGATTATACTTTTGAGGGGATTAATAGTGGGAAACTTCTAATTCATTCTTTTGTTGTAACACCAGTTATTTCAATGGTTCTCTTAGGTTTTTCATTCTCCTTTATTGCTGCACTAATTAAAGCTTTTGAGAAAAACTCATAATATTGTATAATCTAAGCTATGAATGCAAATATACAAAATATTCTTCTTTACGTACAAATCGGAGTATGTGTTTTAGTAATAGTTTCGATTCTTTTACAAAACAGAGCAGAGGGACTAGGTAAAATGTTTGGTGGAGGTGGGGAGGTTTTTAGAACTAAAAGAGGCTTAGAAAAATTTCTTTACTACTTCACTATTGCTTTAGTCGTACTTTTAGTTGTTATCTCGTTATTGATATATAAGTATACGGCTTAATAAGGCATAATGTCAGAATCAGGTGTGAATGAAAAGAAAATAATGAAATCTATGAAAGAGGCCTTTCAATCTGTTCGGCCATCGAAAAATATTATCAACGTTAATCAGAAAAAAAAGAGAATTACCCTAAGAGAGTGGCTCTGGGATTATCCATCAAACATTTCTAAATTATTTAAAGATACCGCTCCTCTTAGTTTTATCCTTATATTTTCAATTGTTGGTTTATCTCTCTTTATATTTTTAACAAGTACTACTTTTGCCAACGTCTTAACAAAAGAGAAAGAGAAAATATTTGTTGAGGGAAGTGTTGGTGCAATATCATCATTTAATCCTTTATTTACTTCTCAAAGTAATGTTGATTCCGATATTAGAGAATTAGTATTTGAGAAATTTAT
>CAZYGQ010000010.1:12283-16706 GCA_964647075.1 uncultured Candidatus Saccharibacteria bacterium | reverse complement strand
AGAACGACACATTGCCAATGTGTAGGTCGCGGGTTCGAACCCCGTCTCTCGCTTTCCACTTATTGAAAATATTTCTTAAGAGTTTTTAGATATTTAAATATCTCTTTTCTATATTTGATAAAGATTTTTATTCCAAAGTATAGAATAATAATTGCAAGAATCCATTTATTAAATAGATTAACATATCTTTTAATGGTTTCTAAGTCACCTCCAACCATTAATCCCATATAAGCTATTAATAGTGAATATACATATGAACCTAAAAATACACTAGCGGAAAAGAAGAAAACATTAATCTCTAAAAAACCTGCAGCGACACCAGATACAACTCTTAAATATGGTACAAATCGAGAAAAGAATATATATATATGACCATACTTCACAATCTGTTCTGAGCTTTTTTCAAATCTCTTTTCATTTATTTGTAGGAATTTTCCTTTTCCATCTAACCATTTATTAATGTTTTTACCTGAGAAAATTTTTCCAACAAGATAGGTAGGAAATGCACCAACAAATTCTCCAGCTGCTGAAGCGAATGCAATAGACCAGAGGCTGTACTCTTTACTTGCAGCAAGAATTGCAATGACTATCTCTGTAGGGAATATGCCTATTGCAGAGATAAAGACTCCCCAATTCCCAATCCTAACAAGTAGTTCAAATACTTTTGTTATTAAAAGGTCTATCATGTTTATATATAGAATGTTATCAGAAAATAATATAACATAAAAATACCTTTAAAAAATATCTTCAATACGATACACTTTGTTTATGGCAGAGAATTTTAAAAGAAGGAGTGTAGTAATTAATAGGGTTAAAAGAATTCCCTTTGTGGTCCTTTTGAAGAGATATTTTCCATTGTTTATCTTTATATTTATTGTTCTATTAACTTTTGTTTTTGGTTTATGGAATATTAAGAATTTACAATACAATATTGAGGACTTAAAAAATGTTACACCTTCTGAATTAGATTCTTCTTTATCCAATTATATGGGAAAAACCATATTTGGAATTAACCCAAATGAATTAATTGTAGAAATTACCAGTAACATTGGGTATGTAAAAGAGGCATCTGTAAAAAAGATCTTACCTAATACGTTGAATATATTTATAAAAGAGCATACTCCTTTCTATATTGGTTATTCATCAAATAGATGTCTCCTTTTTTCTGATACGGGAGAATTAATTAATGAGATCTGTAAGGATTGCCAAGTTGAGTGTACAAGTGAGGTATCTCAAATGGTATATATTAATTCAAATACTGTTATTGAGAGTAATGGTAAATTAATATTTTTTGAAGAGATATTTAAGGTAAACCAGCTTCTTTTGGAATTTAACTACGAGATATCCTCTTTGAATATACAAGACGGTATTGCACTGTTTGAGGATACATTGGGTCACACTTTTACTTTTGATCTCTCTAACCAATTAGAGGATCAACTAGCAAGGATGTATTTAATAGGGTCAAAAATTAACAAGGATATGATACAATATACTACTTTGGATTTGAGATTTGAGAGACCTGTTATGAATATTAAGTAGATATTTATTGACATTGTAATAATACTTTGTGAAAATTGTAATTGGTTCTTGCTAAGTGTGTTCTTTTTGACTATATTATATACAACAAGATATTAAATTAAGTAAAATTTGACTGCTCTTAAATATATGGCACGGAAAACAATAACAGCAATAGATGTAGGCTCATCTAAGATTACAACAGTAATCTCTTCAGTAGAAGATAATCAAACGCCCTCTGTAATAGGAGTATGTTCATATCCAAGTAAGGGTATTAAAAAGGGAGTAGTAGTTAATATTGATGATGCTACAAATGCTATTTCTGAAAGCGTAATGGCTGCAGAGAGAATGGCAGGTGTCACTGTGTCAGATGTATATGTTTCCATAAATGGAGAGTTAGTGACTAGTTTAAATAATAAGGGAGTAGTCGCTGTAGCTAGTTCGGAAATTACTGTAGATGATACATTCAGAGCTATTGAAAATGCTAGGACTTTATCTCTTCCTGATAACCTAAACCCTATTCATATTATCCCTAGAGAGTTTGTGGTTGATAATCAGGGTGGTATTAGATATCCAATTGGAATGTCTGGAACTAGACTAGAAGTTGAGACTCATATTATCACAGCTCCAAATTCATATTGGCAAAATCTTAAGAAATGTGTTGAACAGTTAGGTCTAAATGTTTTTGATGTTGTATTTACTGGTTGGGCATCATCTCTTTCAGTTCTTACTGATACTGAGAAAGAATTAGGTGTAACTCTTTTAGATATTGGAGCAGGAACTACAAGTATTTCAATATTTGAGGAGGGCTCAGTAATATATAGTGGAACTATTCCCTTGGGAGGTATCAATGTTACAAGTGATATCGCTATTGGATTACAAGTGTCTTTGGAAGAAGCGGAAAAGATTAAAGTCCATATGAATGATCTTTTTGAAAACAAAAGTAAATCTAAAAAAGCTTCATCTGATTCAACACCTGCGTTACTTAGAAAGATTGAAGAGGAAGAACCAAAATTGAAAAAAGGAGATGAGATTGATCTTTCACTTTTAGATATTAGTGAAAAGAAAGTTTCTAAGGATTTGTTAAAGAACATTATCGAGGCAAGATGTGAAGAGATATTTGAGATGGCAAAGGAGAATGTACAGAGGGCTGGGTTTAAAATTAATATGCCAGCAGGTATTGTTCTTACAGGTGGTTCTTCATTACTCAAAGACCTTTCCAAGTTTACTCAGGGTATATTTGGAGTTGCTTGTAGAATAGGGTATCCATCAGGTTTAAATGGTATGATTGAAGAGATTTCTGATCCTTCCTTTGCGACTGTTCAGGGTTTAGTAAAGTATGCAATAGAGGATGATGGAGATTCTGAAACAATTAAGACAAAAAGTAGTAGCACTTTTAAGAATAGAGTAGTAGAATGGTTTAAATCATTAATTCCGTAAACTGCCTAGAATATAAAATGTAAGGTTAATTTAGAGTATGTTAGTCACAACAAATGTAGACCCTGTAGCCAGGATTAAGGTAATCGGAGTTGGAGGGGGAGGATGCAATGCAATTAATACAATGTTAACAGATTATGAAATCCCAGGAGTTGAGTTCATGGCTTTTAATACTGATGCTCAAACCTTAAAGCTTTCAAAAGCACCTGTTACATTACAGTTAGGTGAAACTCTGACTAAAGGTCTTGGAGTAGGTGGTAATCAGGAACTAGGAGCTCAAGCTGCAGAGGAGAGTTTAGATCAGATTCAAGAGCACTTAGAGGGTGCAGATATGGTCTTTATCACTGCAGGAATGGGTGGAGGAACTGGTACAGGAGCTGCTCCCATTATTGCTGGTGTAGCAAAAAATATGGGTGCCTTAACAGTAGCTGTTGTAACAAAACCATTTGATTTTGAAGGTAATAGAAGAAGAGAGATAGCTGAAGAAGGAATTAATACACTTAGAGATAAGGTAGACACATTAATTGTTGTTCCAAATCAAAGACTTCTGGAGATTGCTGATGCAAATATCTCCTTTATTGAAGCTATGAAAATGGTTGATTCTGTACTCGCTGAGGGTGTAAATAGTATCTCTACTTTAATAAGTCAAACAGGATATATTAATGCTGACTTTAATGATGCTAAATCAGTTATGCAAGATGCAGGTACCGCTTTAATGGGTATAGGTAGGGCTAGTGGAGATAAGAGGGCAGAATTAGCTGCAAGAGAAGCAACTTCTTCTCCTCTTTTGGATATGTCTATAGAGGGAGCAACAGGAGTTCTTTACAATATTGTTGGTGGAGATTTAACTCTACCTGAGATTAGTTTAGTATCAGAATTAATCCAAGAGGCAGTTGATCCATCAGCAAATATTAAATTCGGTGCACAAATTGATACTTCATTAGGTGAAGAAATTGTAATAACCATTGTAGCTACAGGTTTTGATGAAAAGAAGCAGGTATTTACAAAGCAACAGAAAGGAGATGAGGATGATTCTGATATATTTGGATTAGGAGCTGCTTCAGATAGCATAAACTCAATTGAAGAGGAAAAGGATGAAAAAAACGAAGAGGAAAGGATATTTAAAGCATTAAGTGAAGAGATTGAAACAGAGGATGATTCCGATTCAGAGTCCTACAAAGGAGCACCCAAAAAGATTGATATTTCCTCAGATGATGATTTTGATGATCCATTAGACAAGCCTGCTTTTATGAGGAAAATGTTTACAGGAAAGAAGAAATAGTACTGTGATTATTGAAGTCTGTGTTAAAACTTCTGCTAATGTAAGTAGTATAAAAAAAGAGGGAGATATCTATTATATTTCTTTAAAGAGTAAACCTTTTCATAATAGCGCTAATATTGAACTAATTGATTCTCTTTCTTCTCATTTTAATGTAATAAAATCATCTATTGTTATTCTTAAAGGTTTTAA
>CAZYGQ010000010.1:10152-12183 GCA_964647075.1 uncultured Candidatus Saccharibacteria bacterium | reverse complement strand
TTGCTACTCTTATTGATGTATCACTTCTTAAATATCCTCAGGTAGTAATTCCTGTTTACCTATTGACTATAATACTTTTAGTTTTAGTATTTTTAATAGGACCAGTTATTAACAATGTACAAAGATGGTTAGTAATTGGCGGCATACAGATACAACCCTCGGAGATAGCTAAGATAAGTGTAATTTTAGTTACAGCTAGTATATTTTCTTTTAAAGAGAAGTTTAACGAATGGGTTTTACTACTGTTATCCTTTCTTTTAGTTCTTCCAATATTTTTACTAATATATTTCGAACCAGCAGGGAGTATGTCTTTTCTTACCCTCTTTATTTGGTTTATTGTTGCCTTTACAGGATTAAGTAATCAATTAAGGAATAGTGTTGCTTTATTAATAATTGGATTAATTTCTTCTTCAATGTTTTTAATTAGTTTTACAGGTAATTGGATATATATTTTACTTTCAGTACTATCCTTAATAATTTCAGTATTTGGTTTCTATTATCGTAAAAGTTGGAAAATTGTTGTTGTTGTTAGTTTGGCAATTGGTTTACTATTAGGATCTTTCTCAATACTTGTATACTCAAACATACTTAAATATTATCAAAAAGGAAGGATAGAGGCCTTCTTGAACCCTACCCAAAGTACACAAGATATAGGATTTAATGTAAATCAATCTAGAATAGCTATTGGATCTGGTCAACTATTTGGAAAGGGTTTTGGTAATGGAACACAAAGTAAAAGGAATTTCTTACCAGAGCATCAAACGGATTTCATTTTTGCATCATTCGCTGAAGAGTATGGACTAGTGGGCTCTCTTCTTTTAATTGCACTCTTTGGTGTTATTATAGTTCGTATATTAGTTATTTCTTTGGATAAATCGGGTAATACTCTCTATTCAATAATCTTGGTAGGAATTGCATTAAAACTTCTAATAGAGATTTTTGTTAATATTGGTACTAATCTTGGAGTAATTCCTGCAACAGGGATTCCTCTTCCCTTAGTTAGTGCTGGAGGCACTATTACTTTGGTAACTCTCTTTTCTTTAGGGTTAGTTCAAAGTATAATAAATAGAAGTCCTACTCAATTATCAAGTAAGAGTATAATTGACAATTATTGATTTATAACTTAAAATCCTTTGGTCATGAATAAAACAGAGAAAAAAGAAAAATTCGCAGTAATAAAGATTTCTGGTATACAGTTAAAAGTGTATGAAGGAATGGAGTACGAGATAAATAAGTTAGAGGGTAAAAAGGGTGACAAGTTAGATATTACAGATGTATTACTTGTTGTAGATGGAGATGACGTTAAGTTCGGTAATCCATTAGTTGAGGGTAGTAAAGTTACATTAGAGATCACTTCACAAAAGAAAGATAAAAAAGTGGATGTATTTAAGTATAAAGCTAAATCTAGGTATAGAAGAAGCTTTGGATATAGGGCATTAATTAGTAGAGTATTAGTAAAAAAGATAGTCTAATGCGATATTTTTTTGAGTGTGGTAGTTTTTTTGATTTCTCCCATGCAGAGCTTTCTGCGGTTTTTGAATCTTTTGGTATCTCAAAAGATAGTATTCATAAAATTAGTGATACAATTCTTTTAATAGAGAATAATAGTATTAAACAATCCCAATTAGATGAGATATTTCAAAGATTAGGAGGTTTTATTAGATACGGTGAAGTCATAGATAACCTAGATTCATTCTTAATTCCATATTTTGAAAGTAAGAAAGTAACATACGGTATTTCAATCCTAGGCCAAAGTAATCTTAGTATAAAAGATGTCCAAAGGCTAGCTAATGAAATTAAAAGAGGTTTTAGAGCTAGTAAGATAGGGGTGAGATTTATCTTACCTAAACAAAGAGAGTTAAATGCTGCACAGCTATTTAATAATAAGGTTTTAGAGAATGGTTTTGAGTTATGTATATTTCAATATAATAATGAAAATATGTATGGTAAAACCTTAGGGATTCAAGATATATACTCTTTTGTTAAAAGAGATACCCAAAGACCTGGAGTGGATTATGAAATGGGTGTTTT
>CAZYGQ010000010.1:0-10052 GCA_964647075.1 uncultured Candidatus Saccharibacteria bacterium | reverse complement strand
ATTAATGCAATTGTTTGTGAACCTTTTATGGGACGACCACAAATGAAGTTGCTTACCGAGTTTCAAGCAAAGGAATTGATAGCAGATGTTACTAAACTTTATAATAGTTTCTTTAATGTTATCAATCAGATTACTAGTAAAGGATTTAAAATTGTTCTAATATTACCTTCATACAGAACTAGAAAAGGTTGGATAGATATAAATATATCCCAATTTATAGATAAAAAATGGGAGGTATTAAATAGAAAATATAGTAAAGGGGACTTGAAATGGAAGAGGATAAATAGTATTATTGCAAGGAATATTTTCATACTCGAAAAGAGGTAGCTAAATTAAATAATATTGAGAAATGTCACATGTAGTAGGAGCAGGTAGCGTTACAATGGGGGGCAATGTTGCCGGTAAGAGACTTGGTGTTAAAAAATATGAGGGAGAGTCAGTTTCTGCTGGTAATATAATCCTTAAGCAGAGGGGCTCAGTATATCATCCTGGGAAAAATACATACTCTTCAAAAGATTACTCAATTCATGCTAAAACTGATGGTATTGTAAAATTTAGAAGAATGAGTGGTTTCAAAAGAGGTCAATACTTCGTAGATGTGGTAGAATCTCTGCAATAGAGATGAGTAAAGAACGATTTATCCAAATAGAGAGTAAGAATGCACTGTTAGAACTACTAAGAGAGGGTAGGGAATTTGAACGTATATACCTTGCAAGTAGTTCTTACAAAGATGAAAAGACTAAAGAGATAGTACAGTTAGCTACTGATAAACATATTCCACTTATAAGAGTACCTAAAAAAACATTAATGAGAAGACTTCGGGCTTCTAAGTATGAGAGTGTCGTAGGTATGATGCTTTCAGGCAATCAATGGGATTTAGATGATCTTTTGAAAAGTATTTATGCTGAGAAAAAAATGCCCTTCTTTATTATCCTAGATGATATTAAATATACACAAAATATTGCAGCAATAATGAGGACTGCTTTTGCTACAGGGGTAAATGGAATTATTACTCATCCTAGTGAAGTCAATTTAATTACAGATGAAACTATTAGAATCTCCATGGGAGCAGCTGAGAGAATTCCTTTAGTGGAAATGAACCTTTTTTCTGCAGTTAAACAGTTAAAGAAAGAGGGTTTAAAAATATTTGGTATACATATGGAGGGGGAAACATATTACAATATTGATTTAACTGGTCCATGCGCCTTTATATTAGGCTCTGAAGATTCTGGTATCTCAACAGGTATGCTTGAGCGAGTTGATCAGAAAGTATCAATACCAATGAGAGAGGGAATAGGGTCTCTTAATGTAAGTGTTAGTGCTGGTGTATTAATGTATGACAAACTAAGACAAGAGGTTAGTTAAAACTCATCAAAGCTTTCTAATCCTAATTTCTTAAGTAAATCTTCTAAGTCATTTTTACTTAAAAATCTAATTATTATCCTTCCTCCTTTACTAAGTCTTCTTACACTAGTACTGTATCCAATTTTTTTAGTAAGCTCCTCGCCATATCGCAGTAGGTCTGGGTAATCTGTTTGTAATGTTTTGTATTTAGCACTTTTACCATAATTAATCTTTCGAACGAGGGATTCTGTTTGTCTTACACTTAATCCTCTTTTAATTACAATATCTGTAGCTGCTACTAAAGACTCTTCGTCCTTAATACCTAACAGTGCTCTAGCATGGCCCTCTGATATGGTTTCATTGAGTACCACCTCTTTAACAGGCTCAGGGAGCTTTAAAAGCCTCATCTTGTTTGATATTGTTACTCTGTTTAATCCTACTTTTGTAGCTATCTCATCTTGAGGTAATCCAAACTCATCTTGAAGTTGAGAAAAAGCAAATGCCTCTTCAATTGGATTTAAATCTTGTCTTTGGATATTTTCAATTAAAGCTAACTCTAACATTTGTTGAGGAGAAGACTCTTTGATAACAATTGGAACATATTTAAGTCCAGCAAGTTGTGCTGCCCTAAATCTCCTTTCTCCAGCAATAATGAGATATTTATCTGAATTTTTGTCTTTAGTAACAATCAAAGGTTGAATTACGCCACTCTCCCTTATAGAGTCAGCTAACCCAATTAATTCATTTGGTTCAATTCTCATTCTAGGTTGGAATGGATTTGGTAATATCTTGGTAATATCAAATTTCTCCCTATATGAACTAGAAGAGTTGTCTATCTCTTTAGAATCAATTAAAGCAGCTAATCCTTTTCCTAATCTGTTCTCTTCCATTTTTAAAAAGTAATAATTTAAAGAAATCTATTTATAAATTCTTTTGCTAAATTGTTGTAAGCTATTGCGCCTGAGGACTTTCTGTCATATTGAAATATTGTTTTACCATATGAGGGTGCTTCAGAAAGTCTTACATTTCTAGGAACTATGGATTCGAAAGCTAACTCTTTAAAGAAATCCCTAACATCTTTTACTACATTTGAAGATAGTTTTGTTCTACTATCAAACATAGTAAGAATAACTCCGCCCAACTTAAGATCTGGATTAACTCCTTTGATTAGTTTCATAGTATTAATTAATTGCCCTAATCCTTCTAATGCAAAATATTCACATTGTATCGGTATAACAAGGTTTTCAGCAGCACTTAATGCGTTAATTGTTAGTAAACCTAATGAAGGTGGACAATCTATTATTATTGCATCAAAATCATCTTTAACCTCTGCTAATGCTTTTTTAAGGAGTGTTTCTCTAGATATCATACTAACCATTTCTATTTCAGCTCCAGCAAGTGAAAGATGAGAGGGGACTAAAAAAAGATTAGGTGTAGAGGTTGATACAAATACTGAACGAATAGGGGTAGAGTTAATGATAACATCGTATATATTTTTGTATGGAGCTTGTTGCTCTGTATTCCAACTCTCTTTATCAAACTGTTGAGTAAATCCGATTCCCGAGGAAAGATTTGCTTGAGGATCTAGATCAATTAGGAGTACTTTTTTCCCTTTCTTTGCAATTCCAGCTCCTAGATTTAGAGTGGTAGTAGTTTTACCTACACCACCTTTTTGATTAGCAATTACGAAAATTTCCATATAGATAATTTACCATGTTTCACAGAAGTAGTCCAATACTAGTAGGACTCATGTTGTACTATTCTAAACTCACTAAATGGGAAGTATACAATCCAAGCTTTCCCTTTAATTGCTTCTTTTTCTATTGGTCCAAATACTCTAGAATCTGAACTATTAGTCCTATTATCTCCACATACAAAATATTTCCCTTGCTCAATTGTAATTGATTGCCCTTCATGAAGATACTCACCACCATTAGTAATAACTGAGGAGCTTAGATAGTTTGATTCGTCTAGCATAGAGCCATTTATATATATTTTCCCATCTTTAATCATTACTTCATCACCTGGAACACCTATTACTCGTTTAATAAAGTCTTGTGTATCGGAGAATTTAAATATTATGACATCACCTCTTTTAGGTTCTGATATTCTGTATGTAATTTTGTTAGCCATTAAAAATTCCCCGTTTTTGTATGTAGGATGCATAGAATTACCAACAACCTCATGAGGTGTCATTATAAACAGATACAGTACTATTGCTAATACTAAAGCTACCAAGATTGTTTCAATGAGAGAGTAAATAGCTTTACCAATAGAGCCAATAAACTCTGTGGCTTTTCTCTGGGGATTTACCTCTTCTGTTGCTAATTCGTACATTTAATTGGGGCATAAAAATTATATTTACCGCTACGGGGAATCGAACCCCGGTTTACAGGATGAAAACCTGTCGTCCTAGACCACTAGACGATAGCGGCTCACATCTAGTGATTTTACTATAACAAAGGTTTTTTGTTAAGTTCTTTTAAATATTGTTGTTCTTCCGCGAAGGTTGCCCTTTGATACTCATTAAACTCTTTGTTGAATACATACCTTCTTTTACACTTACATTCAACTAGATCTCTTTTTTCTGAAAGTTTAGATATTTTTTTTGCTTTATCTAAAGAAGCAGTACAACCTACACACAATCTTTTTTCTATTAAGACTTTTTGGAATGGTTCTATTAATTTGATTCCCATGATCTATTATTATTAATTATATATGCCGAGAAGAGGACTCGAACCTCCAAGGGATATTATTCCCACTTGCTCCTAAGGCAAGCGTGTCTGCCAGTTTCACCATCTCGGCTAAACAGACAATACATTTTACTAGAAATAGGGTATTTATACAAAGAGATTAACTTTCTTCTAGACTTCCAAATATCTTACCAAATACTTTTACAAAACCTTTTTCTTTGTATTTAGCATTCTTTAAAACCTCTTCCTGTGTTAAAGATGCTTTTGGAGTATCCTCTCTTAAATTTGAAAAGGGGATATGTCTTTTCATAGGGTTAATACCCTCTGTATTTACAGTTTGTAATAGCTTAGCACTATCTAATATCGTTTCCATTTGAGGTGTAAACTTCTCTAACTCTTGTTGTGTAAGAGAGATTCTAGAAAGTTTAGCTATATGTTCTAATGTTTTCTTATCCATTTAATTTCTCTATTAAAAGTAATCTTGCCTTATTAGGATCTGCACTACCATTTGATTTTTGCATTACTTGACCGACCAAAAATCCAATTGTAGACTGTTTACCAGATTTAAAATCTGCTACTGCTTTAGAATTAGTATTAATTACTTCATCAACTATACTATCTAAGTTACTTGTATTTTGTGTACTTTCCTTTGTAGCTTTTTGTATTAGTTCTTTTAGATCTTTTTTCTGTTCTAAAGATTCTTTTAATATGGATTCAGCCTTATTTTTGGTTAATATCTTTTTCTCAAATTCAAGTATTAAATATGCTAAAGACTCTTTAGGGATATTTTCTTCATTAATCTTTATTTTCTTTTCATTAGCAATTGAAAAGAGCGTACCTGTAATCCAATTAGAAGCTGATTTTGCTGATTTAACAATATCCATATCCCTAGAGAGTAAAGAAAGGAGCTCTTCAAAGTAATTAGATATTTGTAAATTTGCTGTTAATACATCACAGTCATAATCTGAAAGAGAGTAGGTATTTTGATATCTATCTTTCTTTTCATCAGGTAATTCTACTAATTCATTTGATATCCTTTCAATATCATCACTTCCGTTCTCTATTACAGGTATGTCTGGTTCTGGCATATATCTGTAATCATCTGCTGTTTCTTTAGATCTTTGAAAGATAGTTTTACCTTTATTTGCATCCCATCCTCTTGTTTGTTGGATTAATGTCTTTTTACTTTCTAACTCTGAAACCATTCTTTCTACTTCATACTCAATTGCTTTTTCTACAGCTGATATTGAACCTATATTTTTTACCTCAGATTTAGGATTTAATTTGTAATCATCTATTGGTAATATCATTCCATCTTTTAACTCCCATTTACCTTTTTCTTGGATAGAAATGTTAGGTTCACATCTCATCTGCCCTTTCTCCATGTCAGCGTCTGAGATATTTAAATATCTAACAATTTGCCTAATTTTATTAGCATATTCTTTTGCTTGGTAAGCACTTCTAATATTTGGCTTACTTACTATTTCAATTAGAGGAACACCCGATTTGTTGTAATCAATTAAGGAGTACTCAGTATTACCTTCGCTGTGGTGAGTAGATTTAGCCACATCTTCTTCCTGATGGATTCTTTCTATACCAATCTCATATTTTTTTCCATCTTTATCTTTAATATCTATGTGGCCATCTGAACATATCGGTCTTTTATACTGGCTTATCTGATATCCCTTTGGTAGGTCAGGATAGAAGTAATGTTTTCTATCAAAATGAATTTCTTTTTCAATATCACAATTAGTAGCGATACCAAGGAGTATGCATAACTCAATAGCTCTTTTATTTGGTAAAGGTAAAGCTCCAGGAAGTCCTAAACAAACAGGGCATACCTGTGTATTGGGTTCTTTTTCAAAATAGTGAGTAGGGCACGCGCAAAACATCTTACTTTGGGTATTACTTTGAATGTGAATCTCTAATCCAATTATTACATCATATTTAGAATTTTCCATTACTTAGAATGATATCAAGTATATACAGATATCGCAATTTAACTAAACAATTTTATCTCTTTTTCTACTCTTTCTTGCTCCTCTGTTTCACTATCAGGAATAAAGTAGTAGGTTCCTCTCCCTTTCCCTTTTTGATTTATGTACTCTTTGTCTAGAAGTTCTTGCAAATCTCTGTAAGAGGTCATAAATGAGACTCCCATCATCTTAGTATATTCCTGTCTAGTAATTTTCAAATTGTTATTTAAATATTCAACAACTTTTACCTGTCTTGGATTTAGTTCATTGTCTAGTAATTTTCTAATATTTACCTTATTGTCATATTCTTTTGTTAATTTTTTTGAAACCTCTATTGCAGTTAAAGAAAGAGAGTAGAGTATTGCTTCAATAAACATTGTTATATCTCTTTTACTTTTAGAGATTTTGTAAGCTGATTGAATATCTTCACTAATTGTAAAGAAAGCTTTTCCTAAAGGTAATATATTGTGAGGATTTAGTCCGTAAGCTTTACTCAAAAGTTTTAATGTTAATATCGCGGTTATCTGATTTCCTCCATAGAAGGGGGCTTTGTCTATTAATTCGTACAGTAAGATACTTAGTTGTATTAATTTGTGAGTACCTACGGTAGAGTTAGTAATCCAATTGAAGAGATCATTGAAGTGGTACCTCATATCAATATTTGGATAGTAATCTCTAAGGTTATACCAAGTATCATAAAGTTCGAAGGGCTTTTCAGAGAATGTTTTTAACCTTCCTAAATCCCACGCCTCTACGATATCTTTCATTAATATCTTGTTTAAGTGGGTACATAGCTCAATAGAGGGCTTTAGATTGCTTTTAACAGAGTAGGTATTGATAAAGTCTTGAGTATTTTTAAAGTTGGTAAAGATTTTTAACTTGGCTTTGTAAGATGGTGTGACTTGACCTCTTTGCACTGTCAAAGCTTTGTTATATCCAATAGGGTATGCTATTAATTCTCCTATTTTATCTATTTCCTCTGCACATATCTGTTCTCTGCTTTCTTCAAGAAGAGGGCTTGGAACAACAATATTTTTAATCTCAAAAACAGCAAGTTCATACCTTACTATGTAATTAAGAATTAAGTTTGTAATTGTATATTTAGGTGTTTCCATATTTTTAAAAAGCTGGTGGGCGGAATTGAACCGTCGACCGATCCCTTACGAAGGGAATGCTCTACCAACTGAGCTACACCAGCAATCGTAACAGTAATTGTAACAGAGGGAGGTAAAGAATTCAATATGAAAGCGAGAGACGGGACTCGAACCCGCGACCTTCTCCTTGGGAAGGAGACATTCTACCAATTGAACTACTCTCGCAATTGCAAGATTTTAATATTATTCAATTCAAAAAACAATACTATGATAGGATTGAAGACTTAAGGTCATTCCAATCTTGATTTAATTGTAAACCTATCTGTTTAGCAGTCTGGGAAGTAACGTTACTGTCATTTTTAATCTCATCAACTACCTCCATAACTAATTTCTTGTATGCCTCAAAATCTATCTTTTTACCAGCAGCTTTTACCTCCTTAATCTTTTTTTCAACCTGTTTTCTAGCATAGGAGTAAAGATCTTGTGCTTTGTCTCCCATATCTAGTGCTAATTTTTTAATATCTTCTCTTGTTTTAACTCCTGATTGTGGTGCAAGTAAAATACCAGCTGTGGCCCCTATTACTGCTCCAAAAAGTAAACCTTTGAAAAAATCATCTCCTGAAGAACTCATAATGATAATGTTAACAATTTAAATATCAATCTATTTCAGTATACAAGATATATCTTACAACTTCAATTTCTTGATAAGGAGGTAACCAATTATTATGAAGGAGGTTGGTGCTAATATTGAGAGTAGAATTTGAGGAGCTGTCAGTGTTGGAGCTGAGTTGGTTTGTAAAGTTTCTTCTACAGTTTCTTTCTCTTGTTCTACAGTAATTTGAGTAGTTGAATCTATTTCTTGTTGTGCGTATGTTTTAGTTTGTACAAAGAAAGAGAAAGTGAGTAAAATATATACTGATAGTAATATCTGTTTCATATTAGTATGATACATAGATAATATATTTTTTACAATATGATTTTTTCTGATATACAATTAGAACAAAAGCTTTGGAACAAAGGATTTAAATATGTAGTAGGTATTGACGAAGCTGGAAGGGGGCCTCTAGCGGGTCCTGTCTGTGCTGGAGCAGTAATGATAAATGAGGGAAGTAATATTTCTGAGTTTGTAAGAGATAGTAAAAAGATGACAGAAAAGAAAAGAGAGGAGGCTTTTGATTTTATTGTTGGGAACTCCTTAGCTTTTGGTGTTTGTATGGTAGCTCCAAGGGAGATTGATAGATATGGAATTCAAATTGCTGTAAGAATGGCTATGGAGGGTGCGTTAAGAGAACTTGAGAGTATGTTAGGTAAAAAGGCGCAGTATTTAATAATTGATGGGAATAATGTGGAGTCTATTGAAGGATATTCTCAATTAAAGATTAAGAGTGGGGATTTGAAGCACTACTCCATATCTTGTGCATCAATTTTAGCGAAAGTAACAAGGGATAGGTATATGAAAGATATTTCTGAAAAGTACCCAAATTACAGTTTTGAAAAACATGTAGGATACGGTACAAAGCTACATATGGAGGCTTTGCAAAAGTATGGTCCTTGTCCAATTCATAGAAGATCTTTTTCTCCAATAAAAGAAATGGTAAATGACTTGTAAAAAGATATGTAAGGGGGGTATAATCATTTCTATTGGGTCGCTAGCTCATCAGGTTAGAGCAACTGCCTTTTAAGCAGTAGGTGCTGGGTTCGAGTCCCAGGCGACTCACTTTTCCCAATATTGAAATATTTTTGTGATTAGGTATACTAATACTGTATATTACTTTTATTAAAAGGTATACCAATATGAAAAATACTGTATCAATAATATCCATTATTATCCTCTCAGTATTACTAGTTGGTATAGCATATATTTCCCAAAATGAGAGTCTTTGTTGTAAGTATGAACTGTGTAAACAGTTAACTACTATTTGTGACCAAGATACCCCCAAAGAAGAAGATGTGTATTCAGGAGGGGACGTTCTTTCAGAGAAGGGCCAAAAATTGTATCTCTCCAATATTAAGACAGGTGATACAGTAAAAATGGGATATGAAGTTAAAGGTCAAGCTCCTGGGAATTGGTTTTTTGAAGGAAGTTTTCCTGTTAGAGTCTTAAATATACAAGGTGAAGTTATTTCCTCCCTATTTGCTGAAGCAAAATCTGATTGGATGACAGAAGATCAAGTTCCTTTTTCTGTAATCATTGATTTCCCATTAGAAGAGGAAGGAGCATTCGTATTACAGTTTGAGAAAAGTAATCCTTCTGGATTAGATGATAATAGTGACAGTGCATTAGTATCAATCTCAGTCAAACCGTTAGAAAAGAAAATTGAAACAATGAAACTTAAAGTATTTTTTAGTAGTACAAAATTGAATGAAGATATGATTGATTGCTCTTTGGTATTTCCTGTAACAAGAGAGGTAGAAAAAACAGTAGCAGTCGCAAGAGCATCTCTGCTTGAACTTTTTAAAGGAACCACAACTCAAGAAAAAGAACTTGGATATTTTACTAATATCAATGAGGGGGTAGAAATTAAATCTTTGAGTATTAAAGAGGGAGTTGCTTATGTAGATTTGAATTCTAAATTGCAAGAGGGAATAGGTGGTAGTTGTAAGGTCTTGGCTATTAGAGCCCAGATTACTGAAACATTAAAACAGTTTTCTACCGTTGATTCAGTAGTAATCTCAATTGATGGTCAGACAGAGGATATATTACAACCTTAAAGATTTTCTTCTAACGCTTTTGCTGCATTAAGGAGTGTTTGCTCAGCTAAGGTTTTTCCAATAAATTGGATACCTGTAGGAAGGTTATCGCTTTTTCCATTAGGTATTGATATTGCAGGAAGACCTGCTTCAGAGCTACCTTCAGCAAGAATATCAGCCATCTCTCCAAAAAGCGGGTTATCGGCATCTTCATCTTTTAGTGCTACTGTAGGTGTAGTAGGAGAAATAATACA
>CAZYGQ010000009.1:22568-23822 GCA_964647075.1 uncultured Candidatus Saccharibacteria bacterium | reverse complement strand
CTATTAATTACTACTACATAATCTCCACAGTCAACATTAGGAACAATACCAACCTTACCCTTACCAATTAACAAAGATGCAATCTTAGTAGAGACTCTACCTAGAATCTGGTCTTTTACATCAAGGATGTACCAACTCCTTTCAATATTTTCTTTTTTATTCCAATCTGTTTTATATTTCATAGTATATTAAAAACATATTAAAGACCTGATCTACTCTTTGCTCTTTCTTTCTTAAGAGGTTCAACTTTTTTAGAAACTGACTTAGCTCCTAAATTAGCAAAACTCTTCTTCTTTTCTACACTCTCTTTCTTCTCTTCAACCTCTTCTTTTTTCTCTACCTTTTCATCTTTTTTTGCAACCTTTTTCTTACTATCATCTTTCTTACCCTTAAATCCAACTATCTCTACTACAGACTCTTGAGAATTATCCCCCGCTCTATATCCAACTTTTTTGATTGTTACTTTTGTCGATTCCTTCTTACCTAATTCCATTGCTTTTTTTACCAATTCCTCTTTACCTAAAATCTCATGTAATCTCCTAATCAAAGATATGTCATTCTCCTTTGAAACCTTCACTAAGTTTAGTAAAGATTCTATCTCTCCTCTTAGAACTTTCGCTTTTACAGAAGATGTCCTTACCTTACCTGATTGTAATATGGACCTTACCTGATTCTGCTTTAAGGCTTTCCTATGAGAGTGAGTTCTACCTAATTTTTTAAGATTAATTCTTTTGTACATCCTAATTATTCACCCTTAATATTAACTCCATACTGATTAAGTAATTCAACTACCTCGTTTAATGACTTATTTCCAAATCCAGAGAGATTTAACAAATCTTCTACTGATGCATTTCTTAAATCTGCTAATGTTTTGTATCCTCCAGAGAGCAAACCTGTCTTAGATCTTTTAGAGATTGGTAAATCCTCCACTCTTAAATCCTCAACTTCATCTGAAGCCTCTTCCTCTTCCTGGATAACCTCAATCTTGTTAATCTCTTCTACTCTTTCTTCTACCTCTTTTTTAGATACACCCATTGCAACCATGACCTTACCTGCAAACTCTTGAAGTATGGATGAAGATTGTAATAGGGCTTCTTTAGGAGCAATACTACCATCTGTTAAAACACCAATAACTACTGAATCTAAATCTGTTTCCTGTCCCTTACGAGCCTGTTCTACACTCATACTTACCTTTTCAATAGGGGTAAAATCACAATCAAGTGGAATTGTACCTTCAGATGATCTCTCTGCTAA
>CAZYGQ010000009.1:4148-22468 GCA_964647075.1 uncultured Candidatus Saccharibacteria bacterium | reverse complement strand
CCCTCTTCTTCTCTAATTGTTACTTTTATATCTTTAAATGCTTCCATTATTTTTTTAAAACAAATTATTA
This sequence comes from uncultured Candidatus Saccharibacteria bacterium, assembly GCA_964647075.1. Taxonomy (GTDB): domain Bacteria; phylum Patescibacteriota; class Dojkabacteria; order SC72; family SC72; genus UBA2259. The sequence continues at coordinate 22,398 of CAZYGQ010000009.1, read as the reverse complement.
TCTTGAGTAGTACTCGATGATTAGATTCTCACGAATACCTTCATCAATTTCATCTCTTATTGGTAATCTAGCCACCCTAACTTTAGTATCCTTTGATTCTAACCAGTCAGGAACTGGAAAGAATTTCTCAGAAGGAGCTAGTTTTGCTGATTTTAATTCAACTGAATCTCCCTCTTTTACCTCAAAAGAAGGAACAGAGAATTTCTTACCATTAAGAAGAACATGACCATGAACTATATACTGCCTAGATGCTGCTCTTGAAGGAGCTAAACCAGCTAAATACAATACATTATCTAATCTTAACTCCAATATTCTTAAAAACTCCAAACCCTTATCCAAATTACTAATCTTAGCCCTTCTATTAGCTTCTACATATATATTCTTAAACTGCTTCTCTCTTAAACCATATGTCCTTTTTACTTTCTGTTTCTCTCTTAACTGTAAACCGTAGTTTGAGAGTCTAGCTCTTCTAGCATTACCATGTTGACCAGGAGGAAAAGGTTTCCTTTTAATCCCTGCCTTATCTGAAAAAGATCTAGCACCCTTTAAATTAAGGTTTACACCCTCTCTTCTACTTAATCTCTCTTTTGGACCTGTATATCTACCCATTTAAATATTTATTAATTATGTTATTTTCTAGGACTCTTTCTTGGCCTACATCCATTATGTGCGATAGGGGTTCTATCTATTAATGTAGTAATCTTTAAACCTGCAGAATCTAAACCCTTTACTGCTGCATTTCTTCCAGCTCCAGGACCACTAACTATTACTTTAACTTCTCTAATACCGTATTTTTTAATTGCTTTCTCTGCTGCATCAAGCGCTGCCTTTGTAGCAGCAAATGCAGTACTTCTTCTCGCACCCTTAAAACCAACTACTGCAGGACTACCCTGAACTAAAAGCTCTCCTTTCTCATCTGTTATTGAGATAATGGTGTTATTAAAAGTAGACTGTACAGTCACGATACCATTAGTAACACTTCTTTTTGTTTTCTTAGTAGTTGCCATATATATTATGCTAGGTTTTTTCTAATTTACGTTTTAATCCTCCAACAGCTCTACTTCTACCTTTTCTTGTATGAGCGTTATGTCTTGTTCTTTGACCCCTAACTGGAAGACCTAATTTATGTCTAATACCTCTATAGCTTTTAATATCTTTTAATCTTTTAATATCTCTAAAAATGTTCTGTCTTAATTCTCCCTCAACCTTAAAGTTCTTATCTAAATATCCTCTGATACTATCTAGTTCACTCTCAGAGAGATCTTTTACTAAAGTATTTAAATCTATCTTAGTTTCGGTACATATCTGCTTTGCAGACTTTTCACCTATACCGTATATACTCATTAAAGAGACCCATAATCTCTTATCATTTGGTATTTCTAATCCAGCTACTCTTGCCATATTAATAATATATATTTAATTAACCTTGTCTTTGTTTATGTTTAGGATTCTTTTTACAGTACACATACACCTTTCCCTTTCGGGTTACAGTATAGCAATCGGCACATCTCTTTTTAACTGAAGCCTGTACTTTCATTTTATTTCGTCCTATATGTTATTCTACCCTGTGTTTTATCATAGGGAGTCATCTCTATCTTTACCTTATCTCCTTCTAAGATACGAATGTAGTGCATTCTCATCTTCCCAGAGAGATATCCCAAAACCTCTTTTTTATCACCATTGACATCAATTTCTACGACAAACTTTGTATTTGGTAGACACTCTTTGACTACTCCCTCAAATTCGTAAACTTTCTTTGTATCAACAGCCATAAATAATGGTTATGTAAATAAATAGAGTCGATGTGATTATATCAAAGTTTTGACTTTTTTCAAAGGTTTACAACACTTTTCTTTGAAATATACTTCAACTCTATAAAGACGGATTAAGCATATCAAAAAGATAGAGATATTACAACCCTAATTTAGCTATTAATTCTCTATGTATTTCTTCAATACTAGGAGAAGCATCTATCTCAATTAAGATTCCTCTTTTAGAGTACTCCTGTACTATTGGCACTATTGTATTCTCGTACTCTTTGAGTCTTAATTTAATCTTCTCTGGTTGGTCATCTTCTCTTTGTATTAACTTAGTACCACATTTATCACAATATCCACTTACGCTCTCTGGTTTGTATATTTGATGATATGTAGCATCACAGTATGGGCATATCTTTCGAAGTGACATTCTCTCTATTGCCTTCTCTTGGGAAAGAGTGAAATGAACCACAGCATCTAGTTGCCTCTCACTATTTTTTAATAACTCATCAAAAAGGGGTATCTGGCCTGCATCTCTTACTACTGATACAAATGCCCAAGGTTTAGATATATCAAATTTTCTTACCCACCTATTTAACATGCTGTAAGTTAATTCATTTGGAACAAAGTGACCCTTAGACCAATATTGATATGCTTTAATAGATTCTAAGTCTGCCTCTTTATACATTCTTCTAAACATCTCCCCAGTACCAATATTTTCAAATTCATACTTTTGGACAAGTAATTCTACTTGAGTATCTTTACCACTACCTGAAGGTCCATGAAAAAGTATAGTTTTCATAATATCAATATATTTACATATTAGATATTTAGATGATATCACAAAAGGAGTTTACAGATACTTAGAGTAATCTCTAACAACAATCATAGAAGAGACCTCTCTTTTAATATCCAATACTACACTAACAGTAATCAAAAGACCTGTTCCTGTTACAATAGTGGCAGTCATTAAATCAAGTTGAATCAATATATCTGGAAGTATGGAGATAATGGCAAGAAAGAGTGCTCCTATAACTGCTAATTTGAAAGCAATAGCTTTTAAATATGCAGAAGTGTTTTTTCCAGGTCTAATACCTGGAATAAAGCCTCCCTGTTTTTGAAGATTTTCTGCTAATTCATCAGTTTTAAATACAACTGTAAGATAGAAGAGAGCAAATGCAACAATTAATACAAATGTAATGATATTACTGTAAAGTGGGTTATCTAAAAAGGCCATTACTTTTGTTGTAATATCAACAATTTTATCACTAAAATCCCTACTTAATATGAACTTACCAATAAGTTGAGGAAATGATAGCAAAGAAACAGCAAATATTACTGGCATTACTCCGAATTGAGTTAACTTAATTGGAATAAAGGAATCCATTGCACCACCCATTCTAACTCTTCTAGAGTACTGAACTTTTACTCTTCTTTCGGCTTCAGTAATATATATAACAGACATAATTAAAAATACTGTAATCAGTATTAATACTACTCTCTGGAATGTATCCATTAAGACAAAGTTGTTCCTTAAAGTACCCGGGATTCCAGATATAATTCCTAAAAAGATTAAGAATGATGAACCACCACCAATACCACTTTCAGATACTAACTCTGCAAACCACATAACAATTATTGAACCTGCTGTCAAAGATGCAATCATTGTAATTAGATGAAGTATATCTAGCTGATCGATTAATCCGAAACCTCTTAAGGTGGAATATATTACAAAAGATTGCATAATTGCTAAAGGAACAGTTAACAGTCTTGTATACATACTAATAATCTTCCTTCCCTCTGCTCCCTCTTTTCTTAACTCTTCCAATTTAGGAATAACCGTACCAAGTAATTGTAATATGATGGATGCATTAATATATGGACTAAGTCCTATTGCAGCAATAGATGCTGTTTCTAATACACCTCCTGATACAGTAGAGAGTAAATCTCCAAAGTTACTACCTTCAAAAAGCTTTGTAATAGCATCTGCTGTAATACCAGTAACTGGTGTAGCAGATAGAAATCTATAACTGGCTAAAATGATTAGGGAAAAAATTATCTTTTTTCTAATCTCCTTAGTACCTAATATCCTTTTAAGAGTCTCCAAATATTTGTTCATTTTTGTAGAGGTTACTTTATTGAACCACCTGCACTCTGAATCTTTTCAATAGCACTTTTTGATAATGGGATGTTTTCAACAGTGATCTTTTTAGTCAATACCCCATCTCCTAATATCTTAACAAAATTGGCTCTCTGTGCTATTAAGGCTTTTTTCTTTAAAGATTCCATTGATACTGTATCACCATCTTTAAAATTTTTCTCTAAGATATCAATGTTAATTGCAGTTGCTGTTTTCTTATTAGGTTTATTAAAACCATTAAACTTAGGCATTCTTCTAAAGAATGGAACATTCCCACCCTCAAAAAACACTAAAGATTTATGACCTGCTCTAGACTTCTGACCTTTACTACCTCTAGTTGATGTATGACCACCAACACCTGAGCCGTATCCTCTTCCGAGTCTCTTACCACCCATTGTCCTATTTGTTCTTTTTGGTATATTTTCTAGATACACTTTATTTCTTAGTTACTTTATTTCTATTATCTCTTCTTCTGAAATCTCTTTTCCCTTTATTACCCCTTTTATCACTCTCTTTCTCTTCTAATCTCTTTTTAGCTCTTCTCTTTTCGTCTTGAATCTTCTTTTCCTTATCTGTTTCTTTCTTTAACTCTACTCTCTCTCTCATATTCTTCATTCTATTTAGTACTCTACTATTCCTTAAACTCTTTAAAGCTTGGAATGTTGCATATGCTGATGCTATTGGATCACTTGTTCCTAATAATTTTCCATATACATTATCAATACCTGCCATTTCTAATACAGTTCTAACAGAGGAACCAGCAATTACACCAGTACCTGGTCTTGCAGGTCTAAGAAGTACCTTAGCTGCACCCAACTTAAAATTCACTTCATGTGGGATAGTATCTCCAGCAAGTTGAATTCTTGTTAATTTCTTTGTTGCTATTCTCTCTCCCTTTTCTACTGCACTCCTCGTATCTACTCCTCGACCCAATCCTACTCCTACAGATCCATTATAATCTCCTACAATTACCATTGCACTAAACCTTAATCTCTTTCCTCCCTTAGTTACCTTAGCAACCCTTCTAATAGAGACCGTTCTCTTGTCATATGTTCTTTCTTTTTTTTCTCTAAAATATTCTGCCATTTATTATTTATTAAATCTTAACTCCATTACTTCTTAATTCATCTGCAAATGTTGCTATTAATCCATGATATCTATATCCACTTCTATCAAATACTGCAAGCTCTAATTTCTTCTTTTTGAATCCCCCTGCAAATATTTTTGCCATCTTCTTAATCTCGTCTGAATTCTTCTTACACATCTTACTCATTATTACTACCTGTTTATCATCATCTGCTAAACCTGCATAAAAGTACTTATTACTCTTAAATATAAAAATTCTTGGTTTAACAGAAGTACCACTTACTGTTTTTCTAATATGTAATTTTCTTTTTTGTCTGTTATTTATTTTATTCATATTTTTATGCAGTTACACCTGATTTAGAACTCTTTCTTCTAACATACTCACCCTCATATCTAATTCCTTTCCCCTTATATGGTTCAGGAGGTCTAACAGCTCTAATCTTAGCAGCAAATTCACCTACCTTCTGTTTATCATACCCCTTTATTGTTATCTTGGTCTCATCAGGGACTTCAATTGTAATTCCCTCTGGGCTTTCAGCCTTAACTGGATGATTCCAACCTAAACTCATTACCAAAGTTGTTCCTTCCAATCTCGCTCTATATCCTACACCAACTAGTTCTAATTTCTTCTCAAATCCATGCTTTATACCATATATTGCGTTATTTATTAACATTCTAATGGTTCCATGTATAGATTTACTCTGTTTCTCTTCATTCTTTCTACTTATGTTTATCACATTATCCTCAATCTTAACCTCTAGAACCTTAGGAATTTGAATAGTGAGCTCTTTTCCATCTCCACAAACGGTAAGAATATCTTTCTCAATCTTTACCTCTATTCCCTCTTCAATTGTTATTGGTTCTAAACCTATTCTAGACATTTGATTACCAAATTTTACATATTAATTCACCACCCATTTTCTTACTCTTTGCCATAGCTCCAGACATTAATCCTTTAGAGGTTGATATTATAGCTATACCTCTTCCATTCATAACAGGAGTTATATCTTTACTTGCAATATATATCCTTTGACCTGGTTTACTTACTCTTTTTAAAACAGATATTACTGGCTCCTTATCTTCATACATCATTTCAACATTAATACCATCCTCTGCTTGCTTGTATCCAACAATCATCTTCTCCATCTCTAATACCTTTAGAATTTCTACATTCATTTTAGTATTAGGAACTAATATTGTTTCTTTCTTTCTCTCTATTCCGTTTTGTAATCTTGCCAAAAGATCTGCTGTGAAATCGTTCATCTTGTTTTTTATTAATTTACCAAATAGATTTCTTTACTCCAGGGATCTCTCCCTTACTAGCTAATTTTCTAAAACATATTCTACAAATACCGTAGTGTCTTAAATACGCTCTAGACCTACCACACAATTCACACCTATTATATACTCTAGACTTATACTTACTTTTTTTCTTTAATTCTCTTGCTTTGTACTCTTTAGCCTCTGTTGACATTTTTCTTAAAAGGAAAACCAAATTTATCTAATAGCGCTTTACCACTTTTATCATCTTTTGCAGTAGTAACAATTGTTACTTCTAGACTTCTAATCTTTCTAATATTGTTCGCATCTATTTCTGGAAATACTGTGTGATCTTCAATTCCAATTGAGTAATTACCTGAACCATCAAAAGCAGAAACTTCCAAACCTCTAAAGTCTTTGGTTCTTGGAAAAACAACATTAACTAATTTATCAAAGAACTCCCACATCCTATTACCTCTTAATATTACAGAAACACCAATTTCCATTCCCTCTCTTACCTTAAATGCAGATACAGCTTTCCTTGCCTTGTTTACAACAGGCTTCTGACCTGAAATTTGAGTTACTAAACCCACTATATCCTCTAGCGCTTCAGCTTCACTAATTGCAGCTCCAGCTCCAACATTAATTACTATCTTTTTTAAAGTTGGTACTTCCATTAAGTTTGTTAAACCCAACTCTTTAGCCAACTCTTTCTTTAATGTTTTGTTGTATTCTTCTCTTAGTCTTGCCATTACTCTTTCTTTGTTTTAGATTTAGGTTTAGATACTTTTTTAACTGTACTCTTTTTAACTTCCTTTTTCTCTGTCTTTTTCTCAACTTTCTTCTCGGCTTTCTTCTCAACTTTTTCTTTAACAACTACTTCAATTACCTTTCCACATTTCTTACAAATTCTCTCTACTTTTCCATTTTCCCTTTTTAAAGATACTCTTGTAGGTTTACCACAGCTAGGACAAATTAACATTAATTTAGATATATCCATTGGTTTAGCAATTGTTAAAATCTCTGACTTTCTATCTTTCCCATCACCTTTTACATGCTTTTTAAACATATTTAACCCTTCTACAATTACCTTACCATTAGATATAGCTAAAACTACACCCTGTTTTCCATTGTCTTTTCCGTATAGTATTTTTACACTGTCTCCTTTTTTAATCTTCATAGTTATATCCTTTTAATTACAATACTTCAGGTGCAAGAGATACAATTTTATCAAAACCTTGCTCTTTTAATTCTCTTGCTACTGGTCCAAATATCCTTGAACCAACTGGGTTCTTTTTACTATCAATTATTACTGCAGCATTATCATCAAATCTTATATATGATCCATCTTTTCTCTTTTGCTCTTTATGCACTCTAACTATTACCGCTGTTAATACTTCATGTCTTTTTACTCCACTATTTGGCAATGCCTTTTGTACTGCTACCTTAACTACATTTCCTAATCCTCCAAACTTAATTTTAGAGAAGCCAGGAATACCAATTACCTTTGCTATCTTAGCTCCACTATTATCTGCAATTATTAAGTTTGATTCTTTCTGTATCATATTTTTACTTTTTACTAATTACTACCCATCTTACATTTTTCGAATATGGCTTAGATTCTCTAATAACGACCTTATCCCCAATCATGTGCTCTTGCTTAGTATGTGCAAAAAAGATTTTTTTCTTATTTACTACTTTTCTATACCTAGGATGAGAGGTAACAGTATCTACCCTTACTCTAATGGTATCTTGCATACTGATACTTACTACAACTCCTTCTAATTCTCTTTTGTTTCCTGTGTTCTCCATTTCTTCTTTATTAATTATCTAAAACGGCTTGTATTCTACCAATATTATGTAAATCTCTCAAGCCTATACTATCTTTTTCGATACAAATTTAGTTTTTAAAGACAGCTTCTGAGCACCTAATCTCATAGCTTCTCTTGCAATATCCTCAGGGACTCCACTTAGTTCAAAAATCATATTCCCTGGTCTAACTACTGCAACATATCCTTCTACATCACCCTTTCCAGCAATCATCTTACTATTAGTACCCTTATGAGTGTATGGCTTGTGAGGGAATATCTTTACCCAAACCTTACCTTTTCTTTTCATAGAGTTCGTAATTGCTCTTCTACCAGCTTCTATCTCTCTTGCTTTAATCCAACCGTTTTCAAGTGTCTTAAGACCGTACTCCCCAAAAGTAATAGTATTATTATTAGAAGCGATACCACCCATCTTTCCTCTAAACTCTTTTCTATGTTTTCTGATCTTAGGCTGTAACATTTTTATTCTGTATCATCAATATTATTTTTTTCTCCTTTGTTTACCCATACCTTTATTCCCATTAATCCTGCACCCATTGTTTGTGCTACTTCTAGTGCATAGTCTATATCAGCTCTAAGTGTCTGTGCTGGAACAGATCCAGCATTAGCTTTAACTGTTCTTGCTTGGCTTGCATTATTTATTCTTCCAGATACCCATATTCTTATTCCCTTAGCACCTGCCATCATAGCTTTCTCTTTTGCACTTGCAACAAGTAATTTACTTGGCTGTCTTCTCTCTATTCCATCAGCTATACTTCTTGCAATTATTCTTGCAGAAATATCAGCCTTTTTAACCTCTCTAATCTTTACTTCAACATCTTTTTTAGTCCATCTTCTTAAATCTTTCTGTAAAAGATCAATACCCTCTCCCCCTCTTCCAATAGCTACACCAGGCCTTGCTACAAAGACCTCAATTTCAATCTTGCTTGCAGTTCTATTAATACCAATGGTATCAATACCTGCATCTTTCATTTTTTGAGCTACTTGTTTCTTTATTTTTAAATCTTGAGCTAATATCTTTGCATAATCTGCTTTAGGAGAGTACCAGACAGAGTTCCATGTCTTGTTAATACCCATTCTAATTGCATTAGCATTTACCTTTCTTCCCATTATTTAACTTCTAATTCTAAATTAATATGTGATCTCCTCTTTAATATTCTTGAAGATCTTCCTCTTGAAGCAAATCTACCTCTTTTAAATGTCTGCGCTCCATCAACAGATATATGTTTAATTCTTAAATTCTCACTTTTTTCTCCAGTTATTTCTCCTGCTGCGGATATACCAGATAGCAGGGCTTTCTTAATGAAGATGCAACCCTTTTTATTAGTAAACTGCACAATATCTAAAGCTTCATTTACATCCTTGCCTCTTACTAAATCTGCAACTAATCTCAACTTCTGTGGAGATTGTGCAATATTTTTAACTTTTATTTTAATCTTTTTTTCTTCCATATTTATTATTCTTCAAATCTACCACTACTTCCGTATACTTTAGCTAATTTACCTTTCTTCGCATGACCTTTAAACTTTCTTGTTTGAGCAAACTCTCCTAATTTATGACCTATCATAGATTCTTCAATTAATACCTCTTCATGCTTCTTACCGTTATGTACTGCAAAGGTTAATCCTACCATCTGAGGTGTAACTGTAGATGCTCTTGCCCATGTCTTAATTGGCTTTCTAACACCAGTAGCAAGTGCTTGGTCTACTTTCTTCTGTAATTTTTCATCTACGTATGCTCCTTTTTTTAGTGACCTAGACATATATCTTTTTTCCTAAATTATTTCTTTGCGAAGGGTCTTTGTGGACTCCTTCTTCTCTTAATTATCAATCTTTCAGTTCTCTTGTTCTTTCTTGTTCTAGTTCCAATCCTATTTCCCCAAATATCCTTAGCCGTACCAACTGCACCCTTACCTTCACCTCCACCGTGTGGATGCTCTGCCGCATGCATTGCCATACCTCTGACTACTGGTCTTCTACCTAAATTTCTACTCCTACCTGCTTTCCCCAATTTAACATTCACTCTCTCTTCATTCCCTACCTGACCGATAGTTGCCATTCCTTCTGCTGGTACTAATCTAATCTCACCTGAAGGCATTTTAATCTGTACATATTTACCAGTTGGATCTACTCCTTGAACTACAATAACTTGACCTGCAGATCTTCCAAATGTTGCACCCATTCCAACTCTATTCTCTACACAATGGACCTCTGTACCTGATGGAATATTTTTTATCATCATTGCATTTCCAGTTAAGACATCTACTTTCTCACCTGAAATTACTTTATCTCCTGCTTTAATTCCACGAGGTGCAATTATATATCTTTTATCTCCATCTGCATACTGTAAAAGTGCTAAATGTGCGCTTCTATTTGGATCAAAATACAATCCTAACACCTTTGCTTCTACTCCAAATTTGTCTCTTTTAAAATCTATCTTTCTTACCCTTCTTTTGAAACCACCACCTCTATGTCTTACAGTAATCTTACCCTGGTTATTTCTACCAGATCTCTGTTTCTTAGAAATAGTAAGACTTCTAGGACCTCCATCCTTTTCAAGCATTGATCTGTCTTCTAATTTTGTTCCTCTTAAGCTCGAGGTTGTTGGTTTGAATGATTTAACTGCCATTATGCTATATTTAAAAATTCATCAATTTTATCTCCCTTTTTAAGAGTCACTATCGCTTTTCTCTTATCACTTTTTCTAGTAGATTTGTTACTCTTCCAATCTCTAACCATTTTCCCAGGTTTAACTACAATGTTTACACTTAATACCTTAACTTTATATTTCTTTTCAACAGCATTCTTAATCTCAATTTTATTAACACCACTATCAACAAAGAATACATACTTATTACTCTCGTTTGCTAGAGAGTAACTCTTCTCTGATACCACTGGTTTTAATACAATCTCTTTACTTTCCATTTAAAAGTCTATCCTCTAAAATCTTAACTGCATCTTTTTCTATTACTATCTCTTTACTGTTTACAACATTTTTCACATTTACTCTCATTGGAGTAAGTACATTAACACCCTTTACATTCCTAAGAGCCATTTTTACTCTATCGTTATCAGATATGATAAGGGTTTTCTTTTCAATATCTTTTAACACTTTACTTCTAATATCCTTTAACTCTTTAGAATTAACAATATTAACTACTTTTACATTCTCATTTCTATTTCTTTCAGAAAGAACTACACACAGTGCTTTTTTAACCATACCTTTGTTAATACTCTTCTTCCAATTTCTAATATTAGGACCAAAAGCAACTCCACCACCAACCCATAGAGGGGATCTGATTGATCCAGACCTAGCTCTCCCTGTTCCCTTCTGTTTCCATGGTTTTTTTCCTCCTCCAGATACATCTCCCTTACCTTTAACTGAAGATGTCCCTTTCCTTTCATTACTTAAAAACACATTTAATACCTGTGCTACTAAATCACCATTATATGGAACTGCCCATACCTTAGGATTTAACTTTATCTCTTCAATTGTTTTTTCTTTTTTTACTTTTTCTGCCATACTTTTTCCTGAATACATATTTTTACTAAATCACCATTAGAACCTGGTATAGGGCCACTAATTAAAATATAGTTTTCTTTAATATCAACTACTCTTTTATTCTTTATTGTTACAGTATCACTTCCCATTCTTCCACCCATTCTCATACCTTTAAATACTCTACCTGGTGTAGATCCAGCACCTATTGAACCTGGTGCTCTTAATCTATCTGATTGACCATGAGTTCTAGGACCACCTTTAAAACCATGTCTTTTTACAACACCTGCAAAACCCTTTCCTTTAGATATACCACTTATACTGACAATATCACCCTTGTTAAATGTTTCTGCGACCATATCACTTCCAAGTTTCATTCCCTCGGGAAGTTCTCCCTTTACTAACCATCTATGCATTGGAACATACCCTATCTCTTTATATTGGCCTAATTGTGCTTTAGTACCTTTCTTTTTACTTCCTAATACCAATTCAACCTTGCCATTTCGAATGTTAGCAATTTTACATCCAGCAACATCAACAAGAGTAACAGGTATTGCCCTGTCATTTTCAAACACTCTTGTCATTCCTTTTTTAATTCCTAATATTGCTTTCATATATTTCTAATTATTGAATTTCGATACCTACACCTGCAGGCATTTGAAGATGCTGCAAAGCGTCAATGGTTTTTGGTGTTGGATCGATAATATCTATTACTCTTTTGTGAGTACCAATCTCAAAATGTTCAATTGAACTCTTATAGATGAATGGAGATCTATTTACTGCAACTTTCCTTCTTCTTGTTGGAAGAGGGATGGGACCGGCAACTTTTGCCCCTGTACTAATGGCAGTCTCAATTATACTTTTTGATGACTTATCCAATACTACAGCATCATATCCTTTTAACTTTACCCTAATTTTTGAACTGATTTCACTCATTCTATCTTAAAGAGCTAAATTAAACTTTAAGTACAGGGAGGATTCCTCCTCCCTGTTTAACTTACTTACTTGATAACCTCAGTTACTATTCCCTTACCTACTGTTGAACCACCCTCTCTAATTGCAAATCCTTGACCTTGTTCAATTACTACTGGAGCAACCAATTTAACACTAAATTCAGTATTATCTCCAGGTGCTACCATCTCTGTTCCTTCTGCTAAAGTAACTTCTCCAGTTACATCTGCAGTTCTTACATAGAACTGAGGTTTATATCCTGTTATAAATGGAGTGTGTCTTCCACCCTCTTCTTTACTTAAGATATATACCTGTGCCTTAAACTCTGTATGAGTTTCTACAGAACCTGGTTTAGAAAGGGTTTGACCTCTCTCAACATCAGTTCTTTTAAGACCTCTAAGCAAAATTCCAACATTATCACCTGCTTGACAATCTTTCATTGATTTATTGAACATTTCAATACCAGTTGCTGCTGTTTTCTGTGGTTTCCTTCCCATTCCAAGTATCTCTATCTCTTCGTTAAGTTTAAGAACACCTCTTTCAATTCTTCCTGTTACAACTGTTCCTCTTCCTTCAATTGAGAATACATCTTCGATAGGCATTAAGAATGGTTTCTCTACATCTCGCTCAGGAATTGGAATAAATTCATCAACTGCTTTCATCAATTCTCTAGCAGAAGCTAATCCCTCTTCCTCACCTTTTTGTGCACTTAATGCATTCCCAATAATGATTGGAGCATTTGCATCAAATCCATACTTTCCTAAAAGATCTGATACATCAGCTTTGATTAATTCTAAGATCTCTTCATCTGCATCTCCAAACTTGTTGATGTAAACTACCATCTTAGGAACACCAACCTGCTTTGCAAGCAAGATATGCTCTTTTGTTTGAGGCATAGCACCATCATCAGAAGAAACTACTAATATTGCACCGTCCATTTGAGCTGCACCAGTGATCATATTTTTAATGTAGTCTTTATGTCCTGGACAATCTACTAATGCGTAGTGTCTAGTTTCTGTTTCAAATTCTACATGTGCTACTGCAACAGTAATAGATTTTGCTCTTGATTCTGGATCTTTATCCAATTTATCAATCATTTTATCTTTCTCACTTGAGAAAGCATTTAGAATACCTCTTACCAATGTAGTCTTACCGTGATCGATATGACCCAAGGTTCCGATATTCATGTGTGGCTTTGTTCTTTCAAAATCTGCCATGAATATATTTTAATTAATTTATATATATTTAATATTGTTATTAACAATACATTACCCTATTTTATTAAACAGTAGAGTACGCATGGAATATTATCAAAAAGAGACTATTAATGCAAGTGTTTGTTTACACTTTTCTCATTTTAAAATTCCAATTGTAAATATTACTTTCCAGTTTGACCTCCAGCAACCTCTTCTGCTACATTTCTAGGAACCTCAGCATAATGAGAAGGCTCCATACTTGCACTCCCCCTACCACTAGTCAAAGATCTAAGTTCACTGGTATATCCAAAGAGTTCTGCTAAAGGAACTAGGGCGTTTATTACTGTAATACCATTTCCCAAATCTTCAGTTCCTTGAATCTGACCTCTTTTACTACTTAAAGAACCAGTAACATCTCCCATATACTGTTGAGGAACTTCAACTGCAACATCCATAATTGGTTCCAGAAGTATTGGTTGTGCTCTTCTACATCCATCTTTAAATGCCATAGAGGCAGCGACCTTAAATGCCGCTTCCGAAGAGTCTACCTCGTGATATGACCCATCAAATACAGTGACTTTTACATCAACAACTGGATATCCAGCTACAACACCTGCTTTCATGGTTTCTACTACTCCCTTTTCAATTGGAGCTATAAACTCACGAGGAATTGCACCTCCTTTAATTGCGTTAACAAACTCAAATCCTTTACCCTTTTCATTAGGTTCAATCTTAAGCCAACAGTGTCCATACTGCCCTTTACCACCCGATTGTTTAATATATCTTCCCTCAGATTGTTCACATATCCCTTTAACAGTTTCTCTGTAAGCTACTTGAGGTTTTCCTACATTAGCAATAACATTAAACTCTCTTTTCATTCTATCTACCATAATTTCAAGATGTAACTCACCCATTCCTGAGATAATGGTTTGACCAGTTTCAACATTACTTTCTACTTTAAATGTTGGGTCTTCCTTTACTAATCTAATTAATGCTTCAGACATTTTCTCTTCGTCTGATTTAGTAGCAGGCTCAATAGCTTGAGATACTACTGGTTCAGCAAATGTAATCTGTTCAAGAATTATTGGATCCTTCTCATCACAAAGAGTATCTCCTGTAACAGAGACCTTAAGTCCAACAATTGCACCAATATCTCCTGCTCTCAAAGTATCAACTTCCTCTCTATCATCTGCATGCATTAAAACTAATCTACTTATTCTCTCTCTCACATCTTTAGTGGAGTTATAAACATATGAACCAGAACTAACAGTTCCAGAATACACTCTAAAATATGATAAATTACCAATATGAGAGTCATTTACAATTTTAAAAACCAAACCTGAAAATGGCTCATTCTCATCAGGCTTTCTCTCTATTTCAGCTCCAGTTTTTGGATGATCACCCGCAACAGGGGGAACATCTAAAGGAGAGGGCAAACACAATGTAATGTAATCAAGCAAGGTTTTTGCCATAGCTGTTCTAGAATCTCCCCCCAATACTGGAAAGATTTTACTTTCTAAGGTTCCTTTTCTTAAAGCTCCTTTTAGTTCTTCAACAGAAATTTCTTCTCCTGCAAAGAATTTCTCCATTAACTTGTCATCCATTTCAACCAAAGCCTCAATTAGAGTAGCTCTTTGTTCCTGAGCTTTACTCTTTAATTCCTCAGGTATTGGAATCTCCTCAATTTCTTGAGCCTCAGCAGAATTGTATTTGAAAGCCTTATTCAAAAGTAAATCTATATATCCATACAGTTCACTTTCTCTTCCCAGAGGAATTGTAATAGCTACAGCCTTGTTACTCAATCTCTGTTTAATAGTGGAAAAACTCTTATCAAAATCTCCACCTATTAAGTTAATCTTATTCAAAAAACATATTCTTGGAACTTTATACTTATTTGCCTGTCTCCATACTGTCTCTGATTGTGGTTCAACACCCTTTCTACCATCAAAGATTACTACTGCACCATCTAATACTCTTAAAGACCTCTCTACTTCAGCAGTAAAATCTACATGCCCTGGTGTATCTATAATATTTATTCTATATCTCTTACTATCATAGTCCCAGAAACATGTTACAGCTGCAGATTGAATAGTAATTCCTCTCTCTCTTTCCTGTTCCATAGAGTCAGTAGTAGCAGCACCGTCATGGACTTCTCCCATCTTGTGAATCTGTCCAGTAAAATACAATAGTCTTTCAGTTGTTGTTGTTTTTCCAGCATCTATATGAGCGATAATTCCGATATTTCGGATTTGCTCAAGAGACATCTTTACATCATAGGTTTGCATATTAAAAAATCATAAAATTAAAGCCTAAATGGGAACTTAGGAATATACGCGGTATGGATTATATCAAACTAATCAATCTGAGCCAATAGGGATTGGGCCTCTTTTGATACTATACCATTAAGATCATACTCTAAACATTTCTTTGCATACTCTTGTGCTTGCTCAATATCCCCATTTTCAAATTTTAATCTTGCTACCAAGAGATTATATCTTGGATCAAACTGATCTAAATCCCAATATACATCAACTACTTTCTGAGCTTCCTCTAACTTCTTACTTTTTATTAGAAAATCTCCTTGAGAGTACAGATAATCTGCTTTTTGGAAAGGTTCTAATTCTTCATACTCAATTCTATTCATATAGTAGGAGAATTTTTCACTATCACTTCTAAGAGAGTATATATACATGTAATACATTGGTATCCAACTTTCACCAACAAATATCTTTTCAGCACCCCTCATTACCTCTAATGCTTTCTCTGTAAGATTATCTTCTAACAATATATCTAGGTACTCTTGATAAATTACTGAGTCCGAAGTATCAGCACTGTATGCTATGGCACTATCATAGTAACTGAAAGCACTATTGATATTATTTATTAAAACATAGTCTCTAGCTAATACCCAATATATATATTTATTTAGGTCTCCCAAAGAAGATGTACTTTCAAGTAAATCAATACTCTTTTGGTACTGCCCATATTCGTAGTAAGCCTTACCTAAAATATATATTCCATCTATATATTCGTCCATCTTACTCACCTCTGGTTCAAGTAATGCAATCGCTAAATATGGATAACCTTGTTCCACATACTCTTTGCTAAGCTTAGCAAGATTGAATAGCTTATCTTCATTAACACTATTTAGGATTTCGCCCCAAGTAACAAACTCCTCTCTCCATACCTCTCCTGGTTCTACACTTTTTAAAGTCTCCTTTGCTTTTTCTACCTCGCTTAAACTTTCAACATATGAAAGAATTAATTTAGCCTCAATTAACATCTCACCCTCATATTTCTCTTCTAGTAGCTTTCTTGCTTTTTCTATCTGTCCTACTTGAAGGAAGGATTTAGCCATTCCCAGAGATGCTGGAAGATGATTACTGTCCATTCCATCTGCAAGTTGATATGAATACAAGGCTTTTTCAAAATTCTTATACTCATAGTATCCATCTCCTACAAGAGTGTAAAGGATAGCACTATCTTGCTCTGGAAGTTGTCCTCCTGACTCTTCAATTATTTTACTGGCATCCTCCATTCTGTTTTTAGATATAAAGATCTTTACCATTCTCTCAAAGGCATCTCTTTTCGATGGAATTAAACCAGAAGCCTCACTTAATTTCTCAACAGCTAGCGTATACTGTTTCCCCTCTATCAAAATATCGGAATCAGAAATAATTCGGCTATACTGCTCTAACTCCTCTTCAGATGAAGTACATCCGGAAAGAAAGAATGCCGAGAAAAACAGTACAAAGGATAGAAAGAAAATTTTTATTGATTTATTCATACTACATATTTTACACATCTTTTATCAATCATGCTATACTTTCTGTAATCCCAATATATATGGGCTTCTATGGATACTCAAACAGATCTCAATAACAATAAAAAAAACTTAATATATAGCCTTTTCCTTTTACTCCCTTTTTTTGTATTCTCTTTTTTCTTACTCTATTACTCTAAGGGGTTACTATTTGCTCAAGAGAGTGCTAACAAGTTAAATGTTGAAATAGAGGAGTATCTCTATCTTCCTAACACAACAAAAGAGAGAGCTTCATATGGCCCTAAGTTAATAAGTATTAAAAGGGGAGATGAGGTTGTAAATATTTTAACTACTTTAACGAGCGTTGAAGATATTTTAAAAGATAATGGATTTACTCTAGAAAAAAATGATTATGTATATTTAAATACTCAATATGTTGTTGATAGAAGTATTATCAAAATTGTAAGAACAAGTAGTGTACTATTTGAAAGCCTAGAAGAAATCCCGTATTTAAGTGAAACAAAAGAAAACAGTAATTTGTTGAGAGGACAAAACAGTATCATACAAGAGGGTGTAATGGGTGTTAAAAAAGAGGTATATCAAAACACATATGAAGATGGTGTATTGGTTAAAAGTGTTTTAACAGATGAGATTGTATTAAAACATCCTCAAAAAGAGATAATTGAAATTGGTACCTCCTGGTATACATTAGAAGGCATAGAATTACACGACTACAACTGTCCATATTGGTACTCTGTAGTAGACTCTGG
>CAZYGQ010000009.1:0-4048 GCA_964647075.1 uncultured Candidatus Saccharibacteria bacterium | reverse complement strand
AAATATCTAAGAGAGAAAAAGTAATTAGCTGTCCCAACTGTAGTACTCACATATATCTTGAGGTATCTCCCCTAAAAATCTTGAAGGAATTTGTGTGGAGTATCCTTCTCTAGTAAGTCTTTGTTGTGCAAATGTTAAATACAATTTCTCTTTCGCCCTAGTAATACCTACATAGCAAAGCCTCCTTTCCTCCTCTAATTCATTTTCCTCTGTAAATGATCTAGAGTGAGGCAGTATTCCCTCTTCAACACCTACGATAAAGACATAGTTAAATTCTAATCCCTTTGATGAGTGTAGTGTCATAAGGTTTACATAATTACCACTTCCATCTTGATTTTTATTTTGTTCCTGTTCTATCAAATTAATCTCTTGTAAAAACATATCTAAAGATTTCTCCTTATATCTCAAAGAGTAGCTACTAGCCACACTTTTTAATTCTTCTATATTTTCTTTTTTATATTCAGCTTCCTCTGTTTTATCATCAATATATTCTATATATTTAATTTTTCTTACTATTAAATCTATTATTGACAAAACATCTAAACCTCTGCTCTCAGAATATATGGAGCCGAAAAGAGAGATGATGGATAGAAACTTACCCATCTGGGGGAGTAACTCTTCAATTTTTTTGTATACTGTCGGATTAATATCTAAAGAGTGCTCTACTCCATTACTAATTTCATAACACCCTATTAAAAGCTCTCCTACACTACAACCACAACTTTTGGCATTAGAATGTAGAGTAGCAGCGGATTTAGGACCTATCTTTCTGTTTGGAACATTTAATATTCTAGAAATACTTAAATCGTCTTTGGGATTAAAAAGGAATCTAAGATAACTAAGGATATCTTTTATCTCTTTCCTATCATAGAATCTAAAACCACCTACCAACTTATACGGTAGTGCACCCTTAAGCATAGCTTCCTCAATTGCTCTAGATTGATAATTGGTTCTATACAATACTGCAATATCTGTAAGTGGATAGCCCTGCCTTCTCATTCGGTTAATTTCATCAACAATGTAATTTGCCTCATCATCTTGATCATGAGCTTGATATACAACAATACTGTTCCCACTCTCTTTATCTGTCCAAAGCTTTTTATCTACTCTACCCTCATTTTGTTGTATTACAGACATAGCCGCAGAGATTACATTACCACTTGATCTGTAGTTTTGTTCTAACTTAACTACCTTTACATTTTTAAAATCTTTTTCAAAAGATTGAATATTTTTAATATCTGCACCCCTCCATCCATATATTCCCTGATCATCGTCACCCACTACACAGATATTTTGATATTTCTCGGATAGTAATTTGGCAAACATATACTGTGCTGTATTAGTATCCTGATACTCATCTATTAATATATATTTGAATGTATCTTGATAGTAAGAGAGTACATCTTTGTTTTCTGAAAAGAGCTTTACAGTTAAATATATTAAATCTCCAAAATCAACTGCATTCTGTGCTTGAAGCTGTTTTTGATAGAGGGGGTATATATCAGAAACAATATCTTCAATATATCCCCCATAATGTTGAGAAAATTTATCGGGCGCTATGAGTTCATTTTTGGCAGCAGAGATAAAGAAGGAGATGGACTTTGGTCGTATCTGTTTAATATCAATATCCTTTTCTATTAGAATCTCTTTAACTAAATTATCAGAATCATCTGAATCATATATTGAGAAGTTAGGTAAAAGTCCCAACTTCTTTGCATTATGTCTGAGTAACAGTGCCCCTATTGAGTGAAAAGTTCCAATAGAGGGAACATCTTGATTATTCACTCCTAACTCTTTTAGCAAGGATATTACTCTCTCTTGCATCTCACCTGCTGCTTTCTTAGTAAAAGTTACGGCTAATATATTATTTGGGGATACACCCTCTTTCGTAATTAAATATGCAATACGATTTGTTATTACCCGAGTCTTGCCTGAACCTGCTCCAGCAAAAACTAGTAAAGGACCCTTGGTACTTTCTACTGCAATTTTCTGTTGCTCATTTAATTTTCCAAGTATTATTTGATCAAAATCCACAATACTGATTATATTCTAAGACAAAGTTTAGATACAGAAGTATATGATTATAAGGTGAGAAATATATTAACTTATTGCTATGAGTTAGATTTCTTTCGCATATTTTTGATACACCCATCCTGTTTGACCCTCTCCGAATTGCACAATATACCATCCTTCTTCCTTACCAGTTGTAATATATACTTGACCCTCATCTGCTACCTCTAGTACCTTACAGCTATACCATCTACACTCTCTAATATTTACAAAACCGTACTGAGGAGATACTAGTTGTATTAATTTCTTATTACCTTTTATTATCGTAAACTCAACATCAAATGTTGTACCCTCTACTATATAGTCCTGTGATTTCATAAAGTAAAAACTCTGTTTATACTCACCAGGTATGCTTTTTGCATCCATCTTAAATACTACCTCTCCACTTTCAGCAGGTTTAATAGTGGCATTTTGTATATGGGTCGGTTTACTAAAACTCTCCCAAAGTTGATTTATAGCATGAGGACTTTCAACCGAATCTATCGTTGAAATATATATGTATGAGAGATCTCCAAACCAAGTAAAATCATTTTCATTTTTTATCTTTACTTTTACATCAAATCTTGAACCTATCTCAACCTCCTTTGGATATTCAACTGATTCAATGCTCCCTTTATACTCAAGATGTTCTGTATCTGACCAATTAACATCTTCAAGAGAGTTTGAAACAGAATTCCTTATAGAATTTTGTGATGTACTCGATGTTAGGAAAGAGACTGAATCTTCATTTTTAGTTAACTTCAATTCTACAAAGTCCCAATCACCACTTTTTATCCCATAATTATATGAAAGATCCTCCACTAAAGAATTTAAGGATGAAGATAGTCGAGGAGACAGAGATTGATTATCATCCATTATTCCAATTAATATTACATTGTTACCTCCCTCTAAACCTGGGTTTATTCCATCTCCACCTTTAGCTCCTTCATATATTTTCCCACTTTTATCTATTAAGTAGTTGTAAGGTATGTCATTTAATCCTAATCTTGTAACAGAGTAGTAGTAGAGGAACTTAACCCATTCTTCAGGTTTGTCTGAGAGATTTTTATTAAAGCCATCTAGTTGTGATATGTATATCTTTTTAGGATATGAGTATATCTCTGATTGCAAAGAGAGTGTTTCATCCATTTTCATGGTATCTCTTTTTTGAATCTCAATTGCTGCATTTGTTCTTGTACTAGACACTACTAGTAAAAAGAAGAACAAGCATATTATTATGGAATACTTTATATACCTCATAATTGATATTGTATCATAAAAAAACTGTTGGATTTAGATTTAAGAAGATCTATCTGACAAACGGAGCACCCTCTTCCTCTTTGCTTTCCTCCTGAAGTATATCTTTTTTTGTATAGAGATACGAGGGATCAACTGCACAAATAAAGATTCTTACTTTTGACCAATGTTTCTCTTTATAGGAATCTTTAATTTCTGCTTCCCCATCTAAAACATATGTTGGTACTATATGCCTACTCTCAATATCGTTAAAAATATATACAAGAGAAACAGATTTTAGTATATATTCTGTAAAATCATAAGGAGAGGGGGTATTGTAATATCTATCCTCAATAATAACATCTCCAATTTTCTTTGGATAACTGGACTCAGTTATTAGTTCTTTTAAATCTGCCAAAGGAAGATACTGGTACTCTCTAACATTGGCTTCATTAATTAATAACATAGATGCTTTAATTATCTTTGCATCTTTATTAACTTCAATAAGAAATGAATTCCCATTCAAATATGAAGAACCTATCTCGACCTCTTTTATTACATACTTACCACTATACTTTGTTACTCCTTTGGTAATTGTGTCCTCTTCAAATTTAAATTCTTTAATATCTAGATATCTACTCAGGAATTGGTTTATATCTTCCTGTGAGTTAATCTTATAATCTAAGGGAACTCCCTTTTCTGAAGAAATTGATAATATCCCTGTATCAAAAGCATAAGTAATTATGTCTTTATTGCTAAGTTG
>CAZYGQ010000008.1:21106-24250 GCA_964647075.1 uncultured Candidatus Saccharibacteria bacterium | reverse complement strand
GATATTTACACTATTAGCTTTAATATCAGACACTACTACATCATATGGGGAAGAGCTTTTATACTCTTGATGATTAATAAAGGAGATAAAAAGTAAGATGGTAAGAAAAAAAAGAATTAAGGCAGTACGCGTTAATTTCACAATTTGAGTATACATTTTATCCGATTTCTTGTTCATCTTTTAGCTTGAAGTATATATATACTGGGAATGTCTAATATTTTAATATCTTTACTCTGTCTCCACTCCTTTATACTCATTGTATATATACTTTCATTTTCTCCAGTTAAATCTATTGCTACTGTTAAATCAGTATTAGGATTACATACCTCTATTAAATCATTAAAAATTGATTTGTTTCTGTATGGAGCTTCAATAAAGATTTCAGATTCAGAATTTAATTTAGATTGTCTCTCAATATATTTAATCTTCTTTTTTCTCTCTAAGGGCTCCTTTGGTAAATATCCCCAGAATTTAAATCTCTGACCATTCAAGCCAGAAGCCATCAAAGAAAGTAAAATAGAAGATGGACCAACTAAAGGAACAACCTTTATACCTAACCTATGACACTCTCTTACTACCATATTTCCTGGATCTCCGACACCTGGACAACCAGCATCACTCATAAGACCTACATCATTTCCTGCAATAAGGGGTTCTAAAAGAAATGGAAGATCTTTACTTTTACTGTGTTCATCCAATATCCCCATATTTAACTCCTGTAATACCATTCCCATATCCTGTAGAAATGCCCTAGCTGTTTTAGGAGTTTCAACAATGAAGAATTTCAAATTTTTAACAATATCTAAATCAGAATCTTTAAGTTCATATTTAAGTTGTCTTTTACTTAAAGATGTAGGAATTAAATAAAGTGTTCCTGTGTTTCTCATAATTAATATGTCCTATCAAATTTACTATCTATCTCACTTAAAGTTAGTTTCCATACAATTGGTCTTCCATGAGGACAGCTATATGGGTTTTCACATTTAATTAACTTACTGTATATATCAATCATCTCCTCCCTATGTAAACTTTGTCCACTTCGAATACTTGTATGACAAGATATTGTAGCTAATATATCATCTTTTAATTTATTTAACTCTTTAGAGATATCTCTGCTCTCATCTCCTAAGGCAAATACCTCATCAAAGAGTGCTTTTAAATCTACATTAACAAACTCAACAGGAACTGATTCAATATTAATTTCAGATTTATTAATACTGTATTTAAAACCTAAATCTGAAAAGAATTCCTTAAGATTCTCAAATTTAGTCATCTCATTTAATGAGTATTGAAGGGAGATTGGTACTAGGAAATTCTGTTGTTCTAATTTTACCTCTTTACTGTTTAAAAGTTTTTCAAACGTAATTCTTTCTGCTGCAGCGTGTTGGTCTATTAACCAAAGGGTCTGGTCTTCAAATTCAATAACGATATATTTATTAAATATCTGAAATATATTCCTAATCTTTTTGTACCCTTCTTCAAATTTCTCACTCTCAATATTTTTAATATACCCAGTATCATTTAAAACCTCTTGGCTAAAAAGAAGACTATCTTTAACAGAGCTACTCTGATTAGGTTTAAAAGAGATATCTCTACTTGAATATGTTTTACCTAAATATTGATTTGAAATATTCTCATTACTTCTATCCATATTTATTGAAGAGCTCTTGAATTCTGAATCTACCCTATATGTAGTTACCCCACTTATAGCTCTTTGAACAGCTTCAGAAATAGAAGAATATATCCTAAAAGGGTTTAAAAATCTAATCTCTTCTTTTCTTGGATGAACATTTACATCTACCTGATCAGGATTAATATCAATTAAAAGTATATATGGGACTTTTTCTCCAAAAGGGATATATCTTTCATACCCAGTAAGTACTGCCTTTGCTATACCACTATCCCAAATAGGTCTACTGTTAACAAAAATATATTGATTAGAGTACCTTTTCTGATGATCAGAGGGATGAGCTGTAAAACCAGAAATCTTTATTCCATTTCCATCGTAAAAAACTTTAATCATCCTATCTATATACTCATCCTTTAAAACTTTCTTAACTCTTTCTATTTCAACAGTATTAGGATTCGAATTTAATACCTTAGGAAGCTCTATTACCTGCTTAGAATCTTTAATTACAGAGAAATGAATATTTGGATATATTAAGAAGTAAGGAAAAAGGATATCAAGAATTTTTTTGTACTCAGTTTGAGGAGTCTTTAAAAATTTTCTTCTTGCTGGAATCTTTTCAAAAAGTCCTTTAACAGAAACAACAGTACCAGACTCCCTTGCTGCTTTTGTAATATCAAAATCATTAAAACTTCTAAAAGTAATCTTTGAAGCAGTTTCACTTCCTACATACTTTGAAATTAATTCTACTTGAGAAACTGAAAGTATTGTAGAAAGAGCCTCACCTCTAAATCCCATCGTCAAAAGACTGTTTAAATCCTCTAAAGAAGAGATTTTACTAGTAGTATGTGACTTAAAAATCTCATTCAAACTCTCCTGTGGAATACCTTTCCCATTATCACTTATCTCAATTAAATCAATCCCACCATTCTCAATCCTTATTTGTATCTTAGTTGCTTTCGCATCAATACTGTTATCTATCAACTCTTTAACAACCGAAGCAGGTCTTTCTATGACCTCTCCAGCTGCAATTTGATTAACTAATTCTTGTGGTAAAGTATTAAGAATATATTCTTTCATATTAAATATTTTAACACAGAAATATATTAATCTGTTAATATTAAGGATATGGAAGAAAAATTTTTACTAGACACAAAACTTACACCCTCTGTTGACCAAGGTAAAGTAATTGAGACCTTAGTTGAAAATATTAAAGAGAAAAAAGAAAAACAAGTCCTTTTAGGAGTAACAGGCTCTGGTAAAACCTTTGTAATGGCTAATGTAATCTCTAAATTACAAAGACCTACTCTAGTACTTTCACACAACAAAACTCTAGCCGCTCAACTGTATGAAGAGTTTAAAGAGTTCTTTCCAAACAATGCAGTAAAATACTTTGTATCATACTACGATTACTACCAACCAGAGGCATATATTCCTGCAAGAGATCTATATATTGAAAAAGAATCAGAGGTCAATGATGAGATTGAAAAATTAAGATTAAGTGCTATGAATGCAGC
>CAZYGQ010000008.1:16381-21006 GCA_964647075.1 uncultured Candidatus Saccharibacteria bacterium | reverse complement strand
TGGGGAAATGAGATAGAGAGTATTACATATATTGAGCCCATTTCAAGAAAGAAAATCTCTACTGTAGATAACTTAGATATCTTTCCAGCAACTCCGCTTGTATATGATGCAGATACAATGGCTCAAGCTGTTACAAATATTGAAAATGATTTAGAAAAGAGAACCGCCTTTCTTAGAAATCTCGGAAAAGAGGTCGAAGCTCAAAGATTAGAGCAGAAAACTAATTATGATATAGAGATGATGACACAGGTTGGATACTGTAAGAGTATGGAGAACTACTCTATATATTTTGATGGGAGGAAAGTAGGACAACCACCATTTACTCTTCTTGACTATTTCCCAGACGACTATCTCATGTTTATAGATGAATCCCATATTACCATTCCTCAAGTAGCCGGTATGTATAACGGGGATAAGGCAAGAAAAACAAATTTAATTGAGCATGGTTTTAGATTACCTACTGCATATGATAACAGGCCTCTTAATTTTGAGGAGTTTAGAAAAAAACAGAAAGAGAGTATATATTACTCAGCTACTCCTAATGAATGGGAGATTAAGGATAGTAACAACAATGTTGTAGAGCTTCTAACTCGTCCTACTGGTCTTCTAGACCCTAAATTGGATATTAGAAAGACAGAGAATCAGATTGATGATGTTATTATTGAGGTTAGAAAGAACATTGAGAATAAACAGAGGGTATTAATTACTACATTAACTAAAAGAATGGCCGAAGATCTTACCTCTTACCTACAAGAGTTTGGTCTTAAGGTAGCATATTTACATTCAGATATTGATACTGTTGAAAGGGTTGAAATACTTAGAAATCTAAGGCTGGGAGAGTTTGACGTTTTAGTTGGTATTAACCTTCTTAGAGAGGGTATTGATTTACCAGAAGTTTCTCTTGTAATTATTCTAGACGCTGATAAAGAGGGTTTCTTAAGATCTAAGACTAGTCTAGTACAAACCATTGGAAGGGCTGCAAGGCATGTAGAAGGGAGGGTTATTATGTATGCGGATAGTATTACCCAAAGTATGAAATACGCTATTGATGAAACTAACAGGAGAAGAAAGTATCAAGAGAAGTACAATATTAAAAATGATATTACTCCAACAAGTATTATAAAAGGAATTAGAGATTCTTTAGTGGAAAAAGAGGATCAGGATAAAAGAAATTTAGATTTTGAAGTTGAGAAATTAAGTGAAAAACAGAAGAGAATGATTATTAAAGATTTAAGATCGAAGATGTTACTTGCAGCTGATAACTTACAGTTTGAAAAAGCCTCTGAGTATAGGGATAAAATAAAAGAGCTGAGTATTTAACCCAGCTCTTAATAATTTCGTTAAAGATAATAACAATTATCTATAGAAGTTGTCTCTCCTGTCTCCTCTGTCGCCATCCTCTCTTGGAGGTCTTGCAACAGATACATTGATAGCTCTACCATCAAGCTCTTTACCATTTAACTGGTCAATAGCTTCGGTTGCTAACTCGTCTGTAGCCATAGTAACAAAGCCAAATCCTTTAGATCTGCCCTTGAACTTGTCTACAATAACCTTTGCTTCTGTTACTTCTCCAACTGTAGAAAAGAATGAAGACAAAGACTCGTCTGTGGTCTCCCATGAAAGGTTCCCAACAAAAAGTTTGTTCTGCATTTTGTATAAAAAATAATAAATAAAAGACTACGGATAAGCACACTTATTCAGGTAACCTACACAGGGCATTAAGAACATTAACACCTTTCTTAACATAGACTTTTAATTATACCATACAAATATAAAATACAATACATTTACTTTTTGATATACTCTTTAGGATGAGAATTAAATACATAGTAAACAAAGACCCAAGGGTAAAGGAATTTAACACACTAATAAAGAATCAATTCCCCCAATTATTAACAGAGAAAAAACCCGAACTCTTCCTTGTTGCTGGAGGGGATGGTGCTATGCTTCATGCTATACATAATACAATTGATAAACATATACCTTATCTAGGAAAAGCATTAGGGACATTCAATTTCTTAATGAATAATTTTGAAGATGATATTTTAACAATTACATCTTTGTTAAATGATTCCTTACCAATATATACTTTTACGACTAATGCTATAAGAGCTTGTTTAAATGGTAAAAAAATTGGAGAAGCAGTTAACGATGTTATTCTGGGTAACAAACTTTATGATTACTTTACATTTAGTATAACTACAAAGGGGAAAGATTTAGATAATTTTGAAGTTAAAGGTTCTGGAATATGTATTAGTACTGCAATTGGTTCCACTGCATTTAATTACAATAATGGGGGAAGGATATTGCCCTTAGATTCAAATTTCCTATCAATTACAGGGGTAGTATGTAATAGATACTTAAATGATATATTACCCTTTGAGAATATACATATTAAATCTAATGGAGCAAAAATATATCTAACTAATTCAAACAGTTTTAAACTAACCGAAAAAGACACCCTTTTACTTAAGAAGGGCTCGGAAATACAAATAGCGTTTATTAACAAAGAGGACTTTCTTAGAAGAAGAATTGAGATTTCACACAGATTTAGAAAATAGAAATGGTTGCGGGACATAGATTCGAACTATGATTCTCGGCTTCAAAGGCCGGTGTCCTACCATTAGACGATCCCGCATAGATTGGTAATTATACAATATCAACCTAAGTAATTGAAATATTTATCTTTTCATATTAATCTTAATATATGAGAAAGAAAAGAAATACTGGAAGAGAAGAGCGCATTATTAGAATGCCAAAAGCACCTAAAAAAGAAAAAAAAATATTAAGAAGAAAGAAACACTTTCAATTAAAAAATCTCTTTTCTAAAGAAAGAGGCAGTAAATCTCTTAGAAGAGCCAAATTTAATATTAAGTTTCTAGTATTACCAATATTTTTTCTTCTCTTTCTAGGTGTAATGTTTCTTGCCCTAAGATATGTATTGCGACTCAGAGGAGATCTTACAGATGGAAAAGATAATGAAATTACTCAAATACTCGGACTAGAAGATATACCTTCCTTGGAGGGTTCAACTTTTCTTTTTGCAAATAATTTAGATTCTCCGATCGTTAAGGAGTATCTTTCTGGAGGGAATTCGGTATATATATTACCTAAGGGTAAAAGTAGCAAAGATGTAGAGAATTACTATCTGGATAAACTTAAGAAATTAGGTTGGGAATATATTGAAACTGTTGCTATAGGAACACCTGATAAAAAGTATGGGCAGTATTGGGTTAAAGATGGGAAAGGATTAAGAATATATACTAAATTTAATGATATATGGTACGAAACAATCACTGAGAATGATGCAAGAACTGCTCTATCAAGATTAGTTCAGGAAGAAATCGAAAGGGAGATGTTAATGGCAAGTAGTGATAAACAAAGTTTACTTCCTGATTTTCCATGGGTAATAGATATTCCAAAGGAGTATTTGATTAAATACTCCCCTACTCAATTAAAAGAACTTAGAGCTGTTACATTTCAAAAGATTGGGAGTGAAGAAAGTATAGAAATATATCCTTTGGGTAGATGGAAAGAGAGAGAGTTAGATGGATATCTTTTTGATTACTGCACATTAAAAACCACAGAGGAGTTAAAATATGGAATATTAAATAGTGTACCAATATCTTTTAGAGAGAACTTAGGTCTTAAATCTACAATACAGATAGGGAGTGAAAATGGTACTGCATATACTGTTGCAAATAGCTATAACTCAATGGTTTATGTAATACTTTCTTCAAATCCAAACTCACCACTACTTGAATATATAATTGATAACATCAAACCCTCTAATACTAAAGATTAGAGATATCTTTTATTATTTGTTTTGCAACCGTTTTGTTATTAACCACTTTTAAAACTTCTTCCAGAGAAGCTTTCTTTATCCCTTCAATACTCCCAAATGTTTTTATCAATTCTTTTCTTCTTTTTGGACCAACACCTTCAATTTTATCTAATACGGACTTTTTAGATTCCTTTATACTTCTTTTTCTATAATATGAAATTGCAAACCTATGAGCTTCATTTCTAAGATCTATTAGAATTTGTGGGGTATCAAGCTCTATTCTTAATACTTCCTCTGATTTATATATCCAGAATTCATCTAATTGAATACTTCCTGCCCTTTTTAAATACCTACCCTTAGAAATACCCATTAATGTAATACCTTTTGGAAGAATATCTTTAATTGAAGAGAGTTGTCCTTTTCCCCCATCAATTAGCACTAGCTCTGGAACTTTCTCTTTATCCTTAAATCTTCTTTCTAATACCTCTCTAAGCATTTTATAATCATTTGGTTTATCACTTTCTCTAATTCTAAATATCCTGTATTCAGACCTTTCAATTACACCATTTTGAGCAACAACCATAGAACCGTATCCAAATTTCCCAGAGATATTTGATATATCGTAGCACTCAATTCTAGTTAAACTAGGGATACCAAGTTCTAAGGAAAGATATTTAAAACTCTCTTTGCGGACAATTTCTCTTTTACTTTCATACGATTGAATATCATCATAGTATGTAAAATCAATCTCTTGACCAACATATTTCAAATCATTAATTCTATCTCTTACCTGCGTTGCCTTCTCGTAATCTTGATTTTTTGAATACTCTTTCATCTCTTT
>CAZYGQ010000008.1:6258-16281 GCA_964647075.1 uncultured Candidatus Saccharibacteria bacterium | reverse complement strand
TTTTCGGAGTGTGTTTCATTTATTCTAAATGTAATACCCTCAAACTCATCACCGTACTTTGACTCATCAATATATTGACCCTTTTCCATAAAGAGACTTTTCTCATCACCTTTAACAGAGATTCTTACTGCAATTAACATAGGCTTACCCTCTTCTAACTCGTTTTTTATTACTTGATATACTTTAGGAAAGATTACTACATCGACTATTCCAGACTTATCCTCTACAGTAAGAAAGGCCATAACATCACCTTTTTTTGTTGTAATTCTCCTAACTTTGTTTACCATTACTCCTAATATGGCTATCTGGTTATTCTTTTTTTCTAAAGCCTCACTAATACTTTTAACCCTTTTAGATTCAAAAAATGTTTGAAGATTATCTAGAGGGTGACTAGAGAAATATAGACCGAGTAAATCTTTCTCCCACTGTAAAATTAAATATTTTGGTGCTTTATCTACAGTAGGTAGAGGTGTAACATATGAATTAATAGAATTTGTTACCTCTTGAGGAGCTAGAGAGAAGATATCAATTTGTCCAACATTTTTAGAAGAGTTACTTTTCTTCTCATTCTCATATATTTGGGGGTAGATATTTATTAATGAATTCCTCTCTCCAAATTCATCCATAGTACCTGCCATTATTAGATATTCAATTACTTTCTTTTGCATTCCTCTTTTGTACATTCTTCTAATGAAATCATCTAGATTTAAGTATGTACCGTTATCTTTTCTTTCATCAACGATGTTTTTAACTACATCACTTCCTACATTTTTAATACCTCCTAATCCAAACCTAATACTACTATCATCTTCAATAGTAAAATAGAATTTACTTTTGTTAATTGTAGGTGGTAATACAGCTATTCCTAATCTTTCACACTCATTTAAATCTTTAATTACTCTATCAAAATTAGACAGATCTCCTTCTAAAAGAGCTGCCATATATTCTAATGGGAAGTGAGCTTTAAGATACGCTGTCCAGTATGAAATTGTTGCATAAGAAGCACTATGTGCTTTATTAAATCCGTAGTTAGCAAATTGTATTAACTTGTTCCAAAGCCTTTCTGTTTCTTTTACATCAAAGCCATTCTTTTTGGCTCCTGCTAAAAATTTAGGCTTCTCTTTATCCATTATCTCCATTTTCTTCTTACCCATAGCTCTTCTAAGCAAATCTGCAGCTCCAAGGGTGTATCCAGCAATAACTTGAGCAATTTTCATTACCTGCTCCTGATAGGTAATTACACCGTAGGTAATAGAAAGGACTGGTTCTAATTCAGGGAATATATAGTCGGGCTCTAATTTCCCATTTTTAACATCTACATATTCTGAGATATATTGCATAGGTCCTGGTCTATATGCAGCTAATAGATAACAGATATCTTCTAGAGAATCAGGTTTTAATGATTTAATAGATCTTCTCATACCTTCACTTTCAAGCTGGAAAACGCCAACCGTATGGCCACTCCTGATTAATTCGAAAGTATCTTGATCATGCTGTTCAATATTGTGTAAATTAATAGTAACACCCTTACTAACTTCTATTTTTTTTACTGCTTCCCCTATTACATTAAGATTTCTTAGACCCAAAAAATCAAATTTCATTAATCCAACATACTCTAAATCTGTCATTTCAAATTGAGTCATACCAATACCCCCTCCATGTGCATCCCTTTGTATAGGACAGTAGTTAACCACTGGGTCAGGAGTAACGATAATGCCACAGGCATGAGTAGAAATACCCCTACATATACCTGATACTTTCCTAACAATCTCTGAGAGCCTTTTCGTTGTTTCAGATGAATTAATTATCTCTCTAAACTCGGGATTATGCTCAATCATATAGTCAAGGTCTCTGGACCTACCAAAGAGAATTTCAACCATTTTTGCCAACTTATCTGTAACTGTAAGCTCAACTCCAAGGACCCTTCCCACATCTTTAATGGCTTGCCTTGTTTGTAGTTTACTGAATGTACCTATCTGTTTAACATTTTCCAGTCCATATTTTTCAATTGTGTACTGTAAAAGTTCATCTCTTCTTTCATCTGCAATATCTATATCAAAATCTGGGGGAGAATCTCTCTCAGGATTTAAAAACCTTTCGAAGTACAGTTCCCAGGAAATAGGTTCAATACTAGTAATATCAACACAGTAAGCAACTACAGAGCCACACCCCGAGCCTCTCATACCAACAACAATACCGTTATCTTTACAGAAAAGAACAAAATCTCTAACAACTAAGAAATAGTCATTGTACATTTTGCTATTAATGATTTCTAACTCATATTTGATTCTCTCTTTTAATTGTTTGGTAACTTTTCCATACTTCTTTTTAGCACCTTCCAAAGTTAACTCCTTTAGATACTCCTCCGCCGTTTTGTTCGTAGGTAAATCTAAGAAATGTGGTTCAACTCTTTGAAATGTAATATCAAAATCCTCTATCTGAGAAGTGATAATCTGAGTATTTTCAATAGCCTCAGGCAAGTCTTTAAACAACTCCTCCATTTCAGCGGGAGTCTTAACATAGAATTCATTAGTGGGCATTCTTCTCCTGTTAGGATCGTCCCAAGTCTTACCATCTCCAATACACCATAAAATTTCCTGAATCTCTGCATCCTCCCTATTTAGATAGTGAGAATCACATGTAGCAACCAAAGGTAAATTTAATTCTTTAGATATCTTTATCAATCCCTCATTAACTTTTACCTGCTCTTCCATACCGTTCCTTTGAATCTCTATATAGAAGTTATCTTTGAAAGTTTCAGAGTACTTTTTTGCAACTTCCAAGGCCTTGTCATATTTCCCTTCTAGTAGTGGAGTAGATATTGGACCTGCCAAACATGCGGAAAGAGCAATTAATCCTTCGGTATGCTTTGAAAGTGTCTCTATATCTATTCTTGGTCTATAGTAGAAACCATCCATATGTGCAACAGAAACTATTTTAACCAAGTTTTTGTAACCCTCTAAATTCTTTGCTAAAAGTACTAAATGAAAATATTTATTATCAATTCCAAAATCTTTCTGCTCCATACTACGAGGAGCGATATATATCTCACAACCAAGTATGGATTTTAAACCAGCCTCTTTCATAACATTTCTAAATTTGAGTGCTCCATACATATTACCGTGGTCAGTTAATGCACAAGCATTCATACCACTTTCTGAAAGTTTTTTTGCTAGCTGTGGCAACCTAATTGTAGCATCTAACAGAGAGTACTCTGTATGCAGATGTAAATGTGTAAACATAAATTCAATAGCTCATCTAGTTCTGATATACTAGATTATATGGATAACCTATACTTTTCAAGTATGACCCAAAAAGTGGCTACAAGAAAGCCTTTTTATAAATCTACTCTCTTTAGAATATCTCTATTCTCTATCTTTACTGTTATATATTTTTTCTTCATTTCCCCTATCTTCGAAAAATACATTACTAATTCCCTACTAGAAAGTATTAGAGAAAACAAGAATGTAACCTTAAACTACCTTACCCCTTTATATGCACAAGAGGTATATACTCACGATTACTCGATAGATACTCTTATTAATTCTGATATTACCCAAAGTATTAAAGACAAAGGAAATATCCAAACTGAAGATACTAGGGTAATAGCAATGCAGAAATTTCTTTATGACTACAACTCTCCCATTTACCCTTACGCAAAAACTTTTATCACAGAAGCAGACAAGTATGGTCTAGATTGGAGATTGGTAGCATCAATTTCAGGTGTAGAATCAGCGTTTGGAAATCTCATTCCAAGAGGAACACACAACGGTTGGGGGTGGAGAGGAATAAATAAAAACCCTCAAGGATGGAGTCAATTTGAGAATTGGAACGCAGGTATAGCTGAAGTTACAAGAGGTTTGGCACAGGGTTATGGAATTCACTTAACACCATTTCAAATAGAACCGTATTACTGCCCTCCTTGTGGAGCTAATCCTGCACATGCATGGGCAAATGGAGTATCAAGATTTATGAGAGAGTTAAAATATTATGCAGATAATCTTAATTAAAATACACTTATGAGAATCCTATTTAAGTTAATCTATATATTAGTATCCTTTGGACAAACTATTTTAATATTTAGAATAGTTCTTTCTCTAATTAAGGCCAATTTAAATAATAGTTTGGTATCCTGGGTATACTCAATCTCAGACATTTTAATGTCTCCATTTCAAGGAATAATGGCAAAAGAGATATATCTTGATAATTTTAAAATTGAATTAACACCAGTAATAGCTTTAATTTTTTTCTCAATTATAGCCTTTATTCTCTCTGAATTGACTAAAACCCTTAACAAGACAGATTAATCCGTATATGGTATAATGCGTCTATGGCAAAAATAGACCTAAAGCAATCAACAGGATTGCCAATTTTTTACAGTGGAGAGGATCTTTTACCCCAAGGATTATCAGTATCTCAGACTTCATTAGTTTGTATAGATGAAATGCGTTTACAATTACTCAATCCGGATTTAAATTGTCCTGAGAACTTTTACAAAAAGTACAGTGATTTAGATAAGGATGGTGTATTTAAGGAGAAGAATATTAAAATAAATATGTATTTAATATTTCCTAACCTAGCAGGAATTGAATACACTAAAACATTTGCAACAAGATCGAAAAGGTATCCAAGAATATTAGAAATAGCTTATGGTGGTGGGATTATATTGCTACAAAGATATGACTCACCAAGAAGTAATCGTGTTATTAAAACCACAGTAAAAAAAGGCCAAAAGTTCATTATCCCTTCAGGATATACATGTGCAATTATAAACTCAAGACAAAACTCCAATCTCATTGTATTAGAATTACATTCAAGGGACGCCAAACCAAGAATTGTTCTTGATGATAGGAAGGGAATGTCCTATTATATTATTAGAAAGAATGCTAAACAGGAAACTGTTAGAAATCCTGAATACAAGATAGTAGAAGAACCTGAAGTTATTAACACAGATTCAATTCTTTCTAAATATGGGGTTAGAAATGGTACCCCAATTGTTAAACAAATAATGAGAAAATATGAGAAATTTACTTGGCTATTTTCACAAGATTCTGTATCTATTTAGTATTCTCTTTCTCAACTTTGTTTTTTTCCAACCCATTAGTAATCTATCTGCGCAAGAAGCTCTCTCAATTAAATCTACTTTTCATCACAATTGGGATGGAGAAAGATTAGATACAACAATATATCTTACCCTATCAACGGAATCAGCATCAACAGTAGTAACATACTTAACCGTTACAATTCCTCAATCAAACATTAATCCAGAAATATTCTCAATAAACAGAGACAAGGTGTTGGAACATACAACACACAAAGGGAAAGAAAGTACAGATTTAGTTATAGATTTAGAAAAATCACCTTTGTATAAGGATAAACCTATTACACTTAAAATTACATATTTCCAATCTCTTACAGGTAACACACTTTCATTACTTTCCAAACTTAGTAATATTGATACAAAGGAATTTCTTTTCACATACCCTAGCTCTCTTGGGCAGATATCATGGAGTTCCGCAACTATATTAAATGAGGAAGAAAAAGGAGGGAAGGTAGAAGTTACAACAGAAATTCCTAATACAGATTTTGTTAAAATTACCTTTGGTGAACAAATAATATATAGCTTTGATATTAACAAAACACTATCAAACTCCTCGGACACTACGATTTACTCTGAAGTAACACTCCCTATTAATAACTCCTATCAAAATATTGTAATCTCTTCAATTAATCCTCTCCCTGACAAGGCATATAAAGATATAGATGGTAATTACATTCTTCAATATAGTATAGTTTCTCAAAGCGCTATTGATTTAAAAATCTCTGGTTTCATATATATGAATCAGCAAGAGTCTGACGACAGTAAAGAGTATCTAATCGAACAAAACCCTTTATGGAAAATCTCAAATGCATCACTCATAAGACATGTAAATAGGTATGTAAATACATACGGATTAAAGGTGTCAGATACATTCTCTGATATAAACGAATTGGACCCCGAAGATAAACAAGTTTTCTATGAATCCATATATCGCTATGTAATTGAATACTTACAACCAAATGTTAACTCAGTTGGCTCTCTTTCAGGAGCTGAGAGATTGGGCAGTGAAGATGTATTGGTAAAACAAGGGATGTCATCAAACGAAGAGTACGCAGATGCAATTATTGCTCTTTACAGATATTACAAAATACCTGCGAGGTTTGTAATTGGATATTTAAGTAACATATCAAACTATGATTCAGAGGGGATATACCACTACTGGGCACAGTACTATGACCAAGATAAAAGAGATTGGGTAATAGTAGAACCCTTCTTTGAGGATTATTCTAAAACACCACTTTGGAATAAAGAGATGAAAGACCATATCGCATTAATATATAGATACTCTAACCCATTCAATCCTAAATTAAGTTTCTTTTCGCCAGAAGACTTTACACTAAAGTTAGTAGAGCAAGCTCCTGTATATACAAACAAAGCTAAAGTAGATTTAGTTCTCTCTCCATTTAATATCTCAGACCCATATCTATCTGGATTGATTAATATTCAAAATAATGGGAATACTATCCTAGACTCTTTTACTTTTAAAAAATCAAAACCAGAAATTAGTTTGTATGTTGATTATATTGGTAACAATCAAAAAATATTAATACTACCTAATCAAGAGTATGACATAAAATTTAATATTCCTTTTAAAGAGGTTGAGGAAGACTTTTTTGTTGTACTGGATATCAATAGTGGTGTTAATACAATTAAAGATATCTATGTAAAAAAAGAAATAGAATTAGTAAAAAGTTATTCAGATTTAGATATTTTCTCAAAGCTTCTATCTATCCTAATATATCTTGTTTCGTTAGTAGGTATATTTTTTGTATATAAAAAGGTAAAATAATGCAATGAGTAGTCAAACAGTAATTACAATAGTAATTTTACTTCTCTTAGCACTTCTTTTTTTCGTTGCATACTTAAATAGTAAAAAAATACCCGCAAGAAAGAAAGAGAAAGTCTTTGAAAAGATTGAACTGCTAGGCTCTCAAATAAATAGTGACGATGAGTATGCCAGAAGAGATGCCATTATCAAATTAGATAATGTATTGGGAAAAGCTTTAAATATACGATACGGTAACGATAGCAGCTGTGGAGATAATCTAAAGTTGGCAAAAAAATTATTTGATAAAAGAACATATCAACAAATTTGGGATGCCCATAAAGTAAGAAACAATATTGTACATAATGATGAAAACATCTCTAGAACAGAAGCTTTAGAAATATTTAAAATATATAAATTAGCAGTTAAACATATTCTAAAATGAAAAAGATACTACTCGTCTTTACAATTCTATCTCTTTTCTATTTAACCGTATCTGCTCAACAACCGGAAGTAAACGACAGCTCAAATGAAGAGGAAGCTGTAATAGAAAATATCTCAGAAGGGAATCCTTCTGCATCTTCTCAGTACTTTGAAATAGAGTTAATTAGAGGAACACAAAATCCAATTACTAAAAAAATCCCACTTAAAGTTGTAATTACTCCTAAAATTAACTCCTCTAAAACTCAAATACTTTGGAGCGTACCGACTGTATTTTCTGTTTTAAAAAATCATTCAGAGTTTGTATCTTTAAATAGAGATCAAACATATACATTTACAGCATCACTAGAACCTAAAAAAACTGGTCAATACAGTATCTCCGTTAATGTAATATCTTGGCAAACAGACTCTAACAAATCTAATAGTGCAAACACAAGTATTAATATAAATGAATCTCTTGTTGTAACACCAATAGAAACAATGTATATCGTCTATATAATTCTTTTTGTTCTATTAGTCCTGGGGGGAATTGCAATACTACTATTTTTATTATTAAAAGCAATAAAAATATTAGTCAAAAAAGCTAAAATTTGGTTTACACCACCTTACTAAATACTCTTTTTAATTTTTACTAATTCTTCAGAAATCTTTTTCTGGTTGTCAATTATCGATTCTAGCTTTTCGTTTAGAATAATTTCTTTTCCATCAGAAACAAAATACTGAATAGGCTTGTCCAATATCTCAGAAATCTTTTGGAGGAGTTCTAAATTAGGATATGATCTTGAAGACTCATATGAACTAATTGTTTTATCTGATAAACCAAGTGCTAACCCAAGTCCCCTTTGAGAAATATTTTTTTCCAATCGAGCTACTTTTAGTTTTTTACCAAAATTTTTTATACTCATATCTAAAAGAATGTTTCTATTAAATCTATTAATTTCTTTTTAAAAGATTTCTTTTCAATTACCACAACTCTATCAATCTTTGTTTTAATATCAAAACCCTCTTGAAATTTCTCTGTCTGAGAAGGGAAGTTATACGGGTTGTTTACTTTCTCTCTTAGCTCGTTAATTAAAACATTTTTCTCACGAAGTAATCTTTCAGATTCACTCATTTCTTCATTCAAATCTGCGACCTTCTGACTTAATTTTCTTTCAGATACCCGTACAGTTTTAAGTTCTTCTTCAATACCGGGTAGTTTTAAAGCTTTCTCAATTATCTCTTGATGCTCTTTTGATTTTAGTAA
The DNA here is from genome assembly GCA_964647075.1 of uncultured Candidatus Saccharibacteria bacterium. Lineage (GTDB taxonomy): Bacteria > Patescibacteriota > Dojkabacteria > SC72 > SC72 > UBA2259. Next base: position 7,728 of record CAZYGQ010000008.1, on the reverse strand, counting down.
CTTCTCTCTTATACCCTCTTCCTTTAAAACTCCGTATTTGTAATATGCAATTTCTCTACTAGTAGGTTTCCTACCTAACACCTCATTGAATACTTTCTCAATCATTGGAACACGATCAGTTGAAATTGAACCGAAAGAAGATGAACCTCCACTACTAAAGTCATCACTCTTATCTTTGAAAAAATCTTCTCCTCCTACCATTATTAATTATACAGTAAATAAAAGGAAAAATCAGTAAAAAGCGGGAGACGGGACTCGAACCCGCAACCCTCTGTTTGGAAAACAGACATTCTAACCATTGAACTACTCCCGCTTAAAGATATTTTACTCTTGAGAATCACTCTGAGCAACCTCTGGTTCGACAGAAATCTCTTCTTGCGCTTCACCCTCTACTGGGACTTCTACCTCATCTGTTTCGTAAACATCTTTAAGATTGCTAATTTTTAAAGCTCTTTTTCCTACTCTACCCCTTAGGTATGTTATTTTTGATCTCCTTACAGTACCTCTTTTAATAATTTCAACTTTCTCAAGCATTGGAGAGTATAAAGGGATAATTTTCTCAACTCCAACGCCGTAAGATATCTTTCTTACAGTAACAGTTTTAGAAACTCCAAAACCTTTAATACCTATTACTACCCCTTGAAAAATCTGAACTCTCTCCTTGTTATGCTCTTTAATTTTTAAAGACATTTTAACTGTATCACCAACCTTAATATCAGGTCTTTTCTTGTATTGATCTTTTTCTATTTTTTCAAATATCTTGGTATCCATATCTAAAATAGTAATATTTAAATAATAAACGCTTCGTATTATAGAATAAAATTCTAAAATATGCCACAATGTATATTAACAAACTGCCATGAATCAGAAAAAGAAAGTAATGTTAATAATTTTAGATGGTCTAGGAGCTGCACCTGCAAGTAAGGGTAATGCCGTTGTACAGGCCAATCCTCAGAACCTATCCTCACTTTGGACTACTAACCCCCATACATATCTTCTAGCCTCTGGAGAGGCTGTAGGGCTTCCTAAAGATGTAAAAGGAAACAGTGAGGTAGGACATATGAATATAGGGGGAGGAAGAACAGTAACTCAAACATTACCAAGGATTAATAAATCAATTGAAAAGGGTGCATATTTTAACAACAATATTCTTAAAGAGGCTTTAAAATACGCTTTACAAAATAACTCAAGAGTTCATTTACTTGGATTAACAAGTCAAGGATCGGTTCACTCACATTTAAGTCATATTACATCAACAATACAATTTTTCTCAAAAAACAACTTCCAAGGTAATCTCTTTATACATGCCTTTACTGATGGAAGAGACTCTCCTGTAAATGATGCAAAGAGAAATTTAGATTTAATTCAGAAATGTATTGATGAAAACGGCTTGGGACAAATTGCATCCCTATGTGGAAGAGCTTGGGCTATGGATAGGAATAACAAATGGGATAGAACTAAAAAAGCATA
>CAZYGQ010000008.1:0-6158 GCA_964647075.1 uncultured Candidatus Saccharibacteria bacterium | reverse complement strand
GATACTAATGAAATGGATACAGAACATTCATATAATCCTGTACCTCTAATTATTTCAGGACTCTCTGTAACAACTAACAAATTAAAATATGGCGCTCTAAAAGATATAGCGCCAACTATCTTAAATATAATGGGGATTTCGGTACCTCCAGAGATGACTGGGAGTTCACTTTTGTATCCTACTTCTCAAAACATCTTTAATTCCCCTACCTACGTATAAAAGGAGTAAGAGGATAAACACAACTATTATTACTTTCTCATACTGTCCAACAATAGCCCCTATCCTTTCCCAGTGATCTCCTAGTATAAATCCTGTATAGGTTAAGATAATATTCCAAATTAAAGAACCAAAAAGTGTATATATAGTAAATTTAACAAAATTCATCTTTGCAACACCAGCAGGAAAAGAAATTAATGTCCGAATTATCGGTATAACTCTACCTACAAATACAACCCCATTTCCATATTTATTAAATACTTCAAACCCTTTATCTACATCAGATTTTTTAATAAAAAGATATTTCCCATATTTCTCTAAAAAGGTTAATACCGGTTTTTCGCCCCATCTACCAATAAAGTAGAAAGGTAAAGAACCAAGATAAGCTGCTAAAGTAGCTACTATAATAACTAAATAAATATTCATACTGCCTAGTGAAGCAACAAAACCACTGAAGGGTAAAATTATTTCACTAGGTATGGGAGCAATAAAACTCTCCAAAAAAACAGAGATAAATACTCCTGGATATCCTAATACTGATATTACATTCACTAACCAATCTATAATACTTTGAATCATTTAATCTTTGTATGAAATTACTCTTCTGATAATATATCAAAAATTACGGCATTGCCAATATCTACCCTATTAATATCTGTAAAACCACTTTTTACCTCTAATACATATCTAAACTCATTGCTAGGAACAAAATTATTACATGTACTACTACAGGGCGCAACCTCTTTTAATATGTCAACAATGTAAAAGGATTCACTAATATATATAACATCTAGGGATAGATACATATCTTTCATCCAGAAAGGATATATATCTGAAGAATCAAAAATAAATAGCATACCTTGATAATCACCTAAACTCTTCCTGTTTGATAAACCTTGTTGTCTAAGTATTTGAGTATCTGCAATTTCTAAACCTACCACTATCTTTTTCCCTTCACTGTTTAAAATCTCTAAAGAAGTAATTTTACTCTCTTCCTCCTCTTCTTTTTTTTCAATAACGGGCTTTGTAAATGAAATATCAAAAATCTCATACTTAGTTTGAATATAGTAAAGAATTCCAAATACAAAAATGAAATAAAAAATGATTTTTAGTTGGGTGTTCATAGTATAAATATATATAAAAATTTTTAAAAAGTATAGACAAGATAAAATAAATAACGTAAAATTGCGTTGCTCTAAATTTGTTTTCCAAATTTATGCAAACCTTTGAAAAATATCTTAACCCTTTATATACAAGGTTAGATATATTAGCAAACTTCTCAGATGTTAAATATACAACCTCTCTAGAAAAAGAAGAGTATCCTCCTTTAGAAAAGGTAACCGGTATAAACATTGAGGTCTCGAATAAAATGATCTCAAATTTACATAAACTTGAATTTGAATTAGAGGAGCAAGCTAAAAGAATTCAAATGGAGACTGATTTAGATGAAAGAAAAGCAGCTGTTGGAGTGTATAACAAAATACTAAATGAAATTCAGATTTGTATTGAAAGGATTAACAGAGAATTAATTAAAGTTGATGCTCCATATTTTGGAAAAATAGTATTTAAAACCGTAATTAACCGCAGTGAAAGAGTGCTTCCAATATATATAGGTAAGTTTGCTTTAATGGATCCTAAAACATTTCAACCATTAATAAGTGATTGGAGAGCCCCAATTGCAAATATTTACTATGAAAATAGTGGTCCAACTAAAAATCTCCAATATGATACTCCTTCAGGATTAAAACAGGGAGATTTAATCCAGAAAAGACAGTTTAGTATTGCCGAAGCTAGAATTAGAGATATATATGATGCAAAAAGTGGTAATGCTGCTGCAGATGAATTCCTTCTTTCTCAATTAACTGAAAGATTAGGACAGAAATTAAAAGATATTGTTGCAACAATTCAAGAACAACAAAATAAGATAATTAGAGAAGAGATTAATAAACCAGTAATAATTCAAGGAGTTGCTGGAAGTGGTAAAACAACAATACTACTTCATAGACTTGCGTATCTTTTCTATACATACAAAGAAATCATACATCCAGAGAAAACATTAATAATTGGTCCTAACAAGGTATTTCTTGATTACATATCAGACGTATTACCCAGTCTTGGAATAGAACATGTAGAAACCAATACATATCTGTTCTGGGCAAAAAATATATTAGGTTGGGATGATAAATATACAATTTACTCTGGGAAAGAGGATTTAGAAATAAAAGAATTTAAAGGTTCTAAACAGTTTATTGATATTCTTGATTCATACTTTGAAGAGTTTGAATCAGACCTATTGGAAAATATCCCCTATATTAGAAAAGAGATTATTAGAGAAAGATACTATGAATTAAAAGAAACTCACCCATTAATTACAATGGATGAGAGATTAACCCTTGCTTTGGAATACGCGTTTGTTCAAAAACAATTTAAAGAAAAAAGAACAGGCTCCTTTAAAGAGCGGGATGGGTATGATACTGAAAAAAAGAAAGAGATATCTAGATATTTTAATAGAAATACTCTTCCCATTGAAATATATAGAGATATGTTTAAAAAAGGGTATGTAAACAAAAAGATATCAAAATATACACTGGAAGGTGTTGTAAGAAAAGGCAAATTAAAGGTGTTTAGAATTGAAGACCTTGCTCCAATTGTATACCTCCATCTTAAATTACATGGGCATAAGGAAAATGAGAAAGAGTATGTAATGTTAGATGAGGCTCAAGATTTAAGCTTAGTTCAGATATTAACACTACTTCAGATCTCTAAAAATCAAAATATTACAATTGCAGGAGATCTTGCCCAATCAATTATTCCTCCCTTCTATATTAAAGATTGGGAAGGTGTAATAGATTTATTTAAAAAATTTAAATTAAAGAATTACTCATACCATCAACTTAATAGATGCTACAGAACTACTCTAGAGATTATTGAATTTGCAAACAAGATATTTAGAGATAGATTCCCTAAAACATATAAACTTCCTGAAGCTGTACTTAGACATGGAGAAGAGATTCATATGATAGACGATCAAAAGGATATTGATACTATCTCCGAAAAGGATCTTATTAAATTCATTGAATTACTTCAGAAAGAGTTTGATAAGGGAAGTGTAACCTGTGCAGTAGTTTGTCCTAATAAAGAGTATGCATTAAAAACATATAAGAGAATATTTAAATATCAAAGCAAATTATCTAAAGACATTGTCGATTTTACACAAGAGAATTATAAAACTGGCGTACTTGTACTTCCTATTGAAAATGCTAAAGGTTTGGAGTTTGACACAGTAATACTTTTAGATGTAAATAGTGATACTTACCCTGATACAGAGCTTAGTACAAGACTATTCTATGTTGCTATTACTAGAGCTCTGCATAGATTAATAATTATTAATAATAGTAATAAATCTCCATTGTTAATATAATCAAGTATGAGTATATACGGATTAATAATTGGAATTGCAATTATTCTTGGTGTTGAGTTAATAAAAAAGTACAACAATAAAATCTCTTACTTAGATATATTTATTTCCCTTATATTTGTTCTATTTGGAGCTCGCCTTCTTTTTGTTTTACATAATATTGAGGAGATTAAACTAGGCCTTATTAATCCCCTTGCCATTTGGGATGGAGGATTAGCTTTCTATGGAGTGATTCTTGGTTTAATAGTTGCGATATTTTTAATATCTAAACATAAAAGAATTAAGTTCTTTAACCTCTCTGACAGTATATTGCTCTTTTTTCCATTAATTCATGCGATAGGAAGAATTGGGAATTTTTTTAATTATGAACTTTATGGATTACCCACTAATCTACCCTGGAAAATATTTATACCCTTACAAAATCGATATCCTCAATATATTGAATCCTCATATTTTCACCCTGTCTTTATATATGAATCAATATTAAACCTTTTAAATTTCTATATTCTCTTTAAACTCTTCAAAAAGAAGGTCTCAACTGGAGTAATCACCTCAATTTACTTAATTAATTACTCAATAATTAGATTACTTATGAATACAATTAGAATTGATAAAGAGTTCTTTTTGGGAATAGAAACTTCAGATATATTTTCAATACTCTTTCTAATAATTGGTATAATAATCTTAATCATGATTACAAAAAATAAAACACAATTAGCACATTTCTTTTCTAAACCCGTAATGATTTTTTTAATACTTCTTGCTCTACTTTCTCTTTTTCTTAAAATAGATATACCTATTAAATATCAAATTACCCTCTTCATTTTCTCCATATTTCTTCCTGTTGCAACCTCATTTCTTTTTAGATACTTTAAACTGACCTCTGATTTTGCTGTAAGTGAACAAGAGGAAAGACCAAGACTCTTCTTTCTCTTCTTAATTCTCCTGTTTATTTCTTTTGGGATATCTCTTAAAACAGGTAATACCCAATTGATACTGATATATACAGTAATCAATATTACTCTTCTTTGTTCAACCCTTCTCACTATGTTTTGGAAGATTAGTTTCCATATGATTGTAGCTACCCTCTGCCTCTTTGTTATTTCTTTTCTACTTAATAACCCTTTAACATATTTACTTTCCTTAGCACTACCTTTAGTTGGCTGGTCAAGAATATTTCTAAAAAGGCATACTCTAAAACAGGTAATAGGAGGCTTTGTAATAACCATATCTTGCATACTCTTTGTTTTAACATTCATTAATTTCTGATAGAATTTGCAAATGATGGAGAATTTAACAATATTACAACTAAAGAACAAATTGCTTAAAAAGGAAATCTCCTCTTTAGAGATTACTAAGTTTTACCTTTCGCAGATTGAGAAAAAGAACAAAGAACTAAATGCATATATTACTGTATGCAATGAATTAGCTATAGAAAAAGCAAAATACTTTGATAATCATTTTGAACAGGAAAAGGAGAAGGTTTTAGGAGGTATTCCATTAGCAGTAAAAGATGTATTTTCGACTAAAGATATACTTACAACCTGTGCATCACATATATTAGATGGATATAAGCCTGTATATGAATCTACTGTAACAAGAAAGTTATTAGAAGCAGGAGCGATACTACTAGGAAAAACAAATTTAGATCAATTCTGTCACGGATCATCAACAATTACTTCCTACTATGGAGCAACTAGAAACCCTCATAACTTAGAAAGGCTTCCTGGAGGTTCTAGTGGTGGTTCTGCAGCTAGTGTAGCTGCTGACATGTGTGCAGCTTCCTTAGGTACTGAAACTGCAGGCTCTTTGCGTCAACCTTCAAGTTGGTGTGGTACTGTTGGTTTAAAGCCTTCATATGGAAGGGTAAGTAGATACGGAGTTTTGGCAATGGGCTCATCTCTTGATTGTCCTGGACCAATAACACAAGATGTAACAGATAGTGCATTAATTCTTTCAGTTATCTCTGGATATGATATTAATGATTTCACTACTTACAAAGAAGATTCAAATAGATATCATGAGTTAATTGATAGTTCAAAGATAAAGGGAATGAGAATTGGTATTCCTCAGGAGTATTTAGAATTACAAATTGAGAAGGGGGTTTTGGATAACTTCCTTAAAAGTGTTGAGATATTAAAGAAACTAGGAGCTAATATTGAGTATGTAAATATCTTAGATCCTAAACTAGGAATGTCTGTATATACAATTACCTGTAGAAGTGAAGTCTCCTCAAATCTTGCAAGATATGATGGAACTAGATATGGACTAGAAGGGAGTGATAAATCTACTGTTCAAGCTTACTATGAATCTACTAGAGGAGAGGGATTTGGACAAGAGCCTAAAAGAAGGGTAATGACAGGGACATACTCTCTTTCTGCAGGATACTCTGATGAATATTTCAAAAAATCTGAACAGGTAAGACAATTAATAAAGGAGGATTTAGATAAATTGCTAAATGATTATGATTGTATTATTTCTCCTACTACACCTACAGTAGCACTAAAAGATGAAGATGCCGATA
>CAZYGQ010000007.1:17794-26876 GCA_964647075.1 uncultured Candidatus Saccharibacteria bacterium | reverse complement strand
TGGGGTGGAAGATGGGGCTCGAACCCACAACCCTCGGTTCCACAAACCGATGCTCTAACCAATTGAGCTACATCCACCATACTAAATAGATTATACCAAACAATATCAAATAATGTTTAATTATTTATTAAACTTCTTACCAAACAGAGAGCTATTAACAACCCCTTTTAACTCACTCTTGCTCATATCACCCTCTATCCATATATGGGGAGGAATCTCAAACTCATCTTTAATATATTCTTGTAAATCATCTATTCTAAGTTTCTTTGCTATCTCTACTGCTTTATTAAAATTAAATATCTCTTCTTTTTCTAATAACCACATAGCAGTTAATTCTGCTCTATCTCCCTCATATACTGCTGTAGTAGGAAAAATATAGTCACTAATTACATCCTCAAACCACTCCTGTCCTTTTTTAGAATTTAAAAATTTTAATGTATCAATATATATTAATTTGTAATACTCCTCTAAAGTATTTTTAATCTTTTCCTTTTCAGTAGTAAAGCTATAGCTATATATATCATATTGAAAACAGAGATTAGATGTTTTAGATCTAGAAAAGTTATATATTAATCCCTTCTTCTCTCTTAATATATTAAAACTAAGCCAAGAAAGAAGCTTTGAACAGACATATGAAAGAACATTCTTTTCATAATCTGCTTTTTTACTAGCTTTTTCAATATAATCAAAATATACTGTAATACCATTTGCCCTTTTATCTCTAAAAACCCCTACTTTCCATTGATTCTTTAAAGTAAAATCCCTGAAACTACTTTTTGAATCGGAACTAAATATCTGAGAAAGAGAATCAATCTTTTCTGCTACTTCTCCATTTAGCTTTTCCTTACTTTGAATAGAGATAAGGGATTTACTAGACAGAATTTGTTCTTTGTAATATTTCTCTAAATCCTCTATCGTAATTGATTTAATATCCTCTATCTCTCCTAATGTATCTCCTGTAAATTCATCAGCTATACCCTTAAACATAAAATCAAGATACATAAGAGCATTGTTCTCTTCTTTTTTTACCTTCCTACTTCTCTCTGCTAGGATAATGTTTCTTTCTTTTTCCAAAAGAGTTGTAAATTTATCTTTAGGAAAATCATATATTTTTTCTAACCTTTCTAATATTCTCTTTGTACCCTCCTGATTTGAACTTCCTTCAAAAACAATACATTTTTTGTTTGTATGTCCATTAATATTTAATGCAGGTCTTTTAAGAGTACCCTGTTCAAACTTATTAATCTCATCTTGATTTTTATAATGGGAATTAGGATTTAAAAGCATATGCTCTAGGAAGTGAGCTGTTCCTTTCGCTACATTCTGATTTTTTTCAAAAGCACAACCAGCTAAATGTATAACAGAAAGATCAAAGTTAATAGTGGAGGGGTTTTGTAGATGTATTACCTTTACTCCATTACTAGTTTCATATATGTTATATGTAATATTGTCATATTTATTTTTGAAACTGGATATTAATTTCATTTTACTATGAATAATATTAATCATCAGATTATACATGAATACGAAAGAATTAATAATAAAAGAGTTAGGGAAACATAGAAGTACTCAAAAAGAAGAAATTTTTAAAAGCTTTTTTAAAACTGGTAAGGGAGAGTATGGTTATGGAGATATCTTTTGGGGAATAACAGTACCAGATATTAGAAATGTAGCAAAGAGATATTATATACAGATATCCTTAAATGAAATAAAAGAGTTAATAAATAGTGAAATACATGAGATTAGACTAACTGGATATTTGATACTTACCTATAAATATGAAAAGGAAAGTAAACAGGAAAAAGAAATTATTGCGAATTTCTATTTAGAAAATCTTAAAGGTGCAAACAACTGGGACATTGTAGATCTTTCTTGTTACAAGATTCTGGGTAGCTATTTAATAGATAATCCACAAAAGAGATATATACTTTATAAATTGGTTAATAGTAGTAACCTTTGGGAACAGAGAATCTCAATTGTATCAACATTTGCCTTAATAAAAAACAATGAGTATATGGATACTTTAAATATTTCAAAGATTTTACTTAAACATAAGCATGATTTAATACATAAAGCAGTGGGTTGGATGTTAAGAGAGGTTGGGAAAAGGGATATGCTAGTGCTTAAGAATTTCCTTAATCAAAATATTAGGGAGATACCGAGAACTACACTTAGGTATGCTATTGAAAAAATGGATGAGATGGAAAGAAAGTACTTTTTAAGGCTGTAATTAACTGCTATATTATATCAACAAATCTGCCTGTTCACAATATTGACTCATTTAGGTAATTACGGTTAAATAGTTGGATTAATTTAATACTGTTATCTATGTCAAAGAAAAGTAACATCAAATTAAAAGACTACATTAGAATTGCGAAGTGGTCATTTGGGATTAACTGGAAGATGTCTCCAACTGTTACAATCTTTAATTTAGTTACTACTGTTTACAAGAATATTTCTGGGTTAATAAATACATACATTATCGCAAAGGTAATTGATCAAATAATATTATTGGTTCAAACTAAACAAACTGATATCGAAGGTATGTATCCCTATCTTCTACTAATGACAATTTTTCTATTTGTAAATATTGTAATTAGTGCTCTTGATAGCTACTCAAATAGGGTAAGAAACAGACTCTCCTACCCTTTTGTCTCCCGTTTAGTATACGAGAAGATTTTCTCTTTAGGAGTTCAGACTAATCAGTTACCATCTGTTTCAAATAAAAAGAAAATTGCTGAGGAATGGATATATAATATTAGTAATCTTAATAGAGATGTTGTAAGAATGATCTCCTCTTTAATAAGAGCAATTCTTTCCGCTATTATTGTTTTTTCATTTTCTTTCTGGTTAGGTATTATCCTTATTGTAATTGCTATCATTTCATATTTTAAAAACAGATATTACTTTAAAAAAGATTTTGAATGGCAAAGAAATGATAAAAATTTGGAAGGTTCTAGAAAAGCTTGGTCCGTATCTAGCTTTTTAACTGATGGAGAAGGTATGGGAGAAGTCTCATTAGTTGGCGCATATTCATTCTTAGATTCCAAATATACCAATTTCTTTAATTATTTCAATGCAGAATACAAAAAAATAATTAAGGCAGATACTTTTACCACCTTTTTAGTTGATATATTAAATCTCTTCGCGGTAATAGGTGGTTCAGTCTATGTCTTTGCATTAGCTTTAATGCAAAAGATTTCTATTGGTAATACTACTTTCTATGTTAGTTCAATAAACAACTTCTATGATGGTATTAAATATATGATTACAGAGTTTGTATATTTTTCTGATTCGATAATGAAAGGAAAAGAGGTTTTGGATTTTTTTGATTTAAAACCATTAGTATCAGATGGACATATACCACTTGAGAGATTATTAAAACCTCCCTCTATTGAAGTTAAAAATATCTCATTCCACTATCCAAATTCTAGAAATAATATATTTGAAAATTTCTCTCTCAAGATAGAGTCTGGGGAAAAAGTTGCAATTGTTGGAGAAAATGGTGCAGGTAAATCTACCTTAGTTAAACTCTTTTGTCGTTTATATGATCCTCAAAAGGGTCAGATATTAATTAATGGTATTGATTTAAAGGATCTTTCAATTAATGATTGGTATAAAAATGTAGGAGCACTTTTCCAAGACTTTAATTTTTATTATAGCTTGTCGACACTTGAAAATATTTATATTGGTAGGGCTGCGAAACCATTAGACAAAAAATTAGTAACTAAAGCAGCTAAAAATGCTGAAGCTCATGATTTTATTATGAAATTTAAACATAAATACAGGAATCTAATGAGTGAAAGCTATAAAGATGGTATTTCTCCAAGTAAAGGGCAAAAACAGAAAATAGCAATTGCAAGATTTTTCTATAGAGATGCTCCATTTGCAATATTTGATGAACCTACTTCAGCTATAGATGCTGATTCTGAATTTAAGATATTTAATAGGATATATAATTTCTTTAATAATAAAACAGTAGTGATAATATCTCATAGGTTTTCTACTGTTCGAAAAGCTGATAAGATATTTGTTATAAAAGATGGGAAAATTGTTGAACAGGGAAATCATAGAGAGTTAATGGATAAGAAAGGCTTGTATTTTAATAACTTTAATAAACAAGCACAAGGATATAATTCTGATTAAATAATTTTAAATATATACATAATGAAAATACTACTTGCCCTATTTCTTTTACCTATTCTTTTTCTTCAAAACACATATGCATATACATTAGATGAAGTTAATACCCATAACACTCCTTCGGACTGTTGGGTAGTATTTGAAGATAGTGTATATGATTTATCTCAATATCTACCCTCACATGATAGATATATGGATATTAGGCAGTGGTGTGGTAAAGATATGACAGAGGATTTTATAACAAAAGCGGGAATGGATAGAGATCACATAGTGAGTAGTTACTCTTTATTAGAAAGGTATAAGATTGGGGATATACAGACCCAAGAGTCACCCATTATAGAACAGGTAGATACTATTGAGAATGAAATACTGCCTAAGAAAGCTAGTAACCCTTACAATCTTATTATCCCTTTAATCCTTTCTAACATCTTGTATTGGATCCCCTATTTATTAATAAAGAAAAAAATAATTAAAGTATCCCTTAAATCCTTTAATGCCATCTGGAATACCCTACTAATTCTACTATTAGTTCTTCCCTCTTTAGGATTTGGTGTCTTTATGATGCTTAGATATAGGTTCCCTGGTCTTTGGAATATTACCTTTGATTTTATGTATTGGCATGTAGAACTATCTTTAGTTATGGGTATTATTGGAATTAATCACTTTCTAAGTAGAATTAATATTTATTTTCTTCAATTAAGAAGAAATAATTAATAAAAGAGATTGATATTTAAATTCCTTTTCTTTATACTTTAATATTAATTTATTTATATATTATAAATGGAAACTTTAGCATTTATTATTTTAGGAGCTATTGGAGTAATAGCATTCTATATTGTTTCTCTTAACAACTCTTTAGTTAAGTCTAAATTAACTGTAAATGAAGCAACAGCAGATATTGAAACCTTTTTAAAACAGAGGTTTGATATGATTCCTAATCTTGTAGAAACAGTAAAAGGATATGCTAAACATGAGAAAGGATTATTTGAAAGTGTTACTGAGTTAAGATCTAAGGCAATGGGAGCAGGATCAATTGATGAAAAAATCAAATTAGATGGAGAATTACAAAAAGGTATATCTAAAATCTTTGCTATAGCAGAGGCATATCCAGAGTTAAAAGCAAATGAGAACTTCTTAAATCTTCAAGCAAATCTTAAAGATATGGAAGAAGAGATTCAGAAATCTAGAAGATTTTATAACGGTACTGTTAGAGACTTCAATACAAAGATTGCTGTATTTCCAAATTCATTGATTGTAAAATTCTTAGGTTTTAAAGAATTTCCTTTCTTTGAGGCAACTGAAGAAGAGAAAAAGAATGTAGAGGTTAAATTCTAAGTACTCTTTGATGAACAGATTAAAGATTCTTGGTTGTTTAATACTCTTTATCTCTATATCAACTCCTTTATATGCACAAGGAGACGCTATATTGGACTACGTTAGTGATATACGAGTAAATATTGATACAACAACTGAAATATCCGAAAAAATTACATTTCAACCTTCTACTGAGGTAGAGAGGCATGGCTTAGAATGGACTTACCCATATATATACTCTGTTAATCTTTTTAGAAAACCTACTGAGCTATTTATTAACAATGTTAGATATTACCCAGTAGAAAATCCTAATATAGTTACAAGAAATAACTATAGTAGAACTGATTCTAATGGATGGGCGACTTTAAGGATAGGGAGTGCACATATCCTTATAAGTACTCCTCATGTATATGAAATTGACTATACTTTAAAATATACAGGAATATCATACTTTGACACTCACGATGAGTTCTATCTCAATATTATTGGTCCTGGTTGGAGTTTACCAATATACAAAGCTTCTGCAACCATTACTATGCCCAAAGATATTACTGAAGTTATCTGTTTTACAGGAGATGAAGGCTCTAAAGAGCAGTACTGTGAATATGAAATAACTGGTAATGTTGTATCAGTTAAAACAACCTCTATGCTAGACCCTTATGAAGGATATACTATAGCAATTAAACAACCCAAAGGGACATTTGAGGATACAAGAAAGGAACAGAGAAAAGAATTCTTAATCTCAAATATTGGGATTTTAACACCAATACCTGTAGGAATATTTCTTTTTGCTTTTTTAAAGAAAAAAATGTCTAGCAAAAAGATTACAGTAATTCCTAGATATAAGGCACCACGAAATTTGGATGTTTTAAGTAGTTCAATATTGATTAAAAATGGAGGAATGTTTAATGGTAAATATATATCTTCTTTACTAATAGAGTGTGCAATTAAAGGATATTTTACAATTAAGGAGTATAAAAAAAGGAAATTTGAATTAGTGGGAAGTGATGTGGACTTCTCTCTCGAGCCTAAACATATACAAGATTTACTTAAGGCAATTTTTGTTCACGGAACAACAGTAAGGTTAGAAAAGTTAACAAATTTCTACTACAATTCAACTAATGCTTTTTCTGATTCGAAAAAGTATCTATACGAATTAGAGTATTTTTCTAAAAGTAAGAAAAAAGTTAAAACTATATTAACTGTAATTGCACTGTTACTTGGAATGTTTTCAATGGCCCTTATTGCTATTTCAATAATGTTTTCTTCATTGGGTACTGCAATTGGAGTAATACTATCATTAATCCTTTTAATTATCTTTATTTCAAAAATGGATCTTAAAAGTGAAATAGGAAATGAGGTGTATCATCAGCTATTAGGTCTTAAGATGTATATTCAAACAGCAGAAGTAGATAGGATTAAATTTCATAATAACCCAGACAAATATAAAGAAAGATTTGAAAAATTACTTCCATATGCAATGATATTTGGATTAGAGAAGAAGTGGGCAAAACTGTTTGAAGATATATATACATCTTCCCCTACATGGTATGAAGGTATGAATACAAACTTTAGTAGTATCTACTTTGCAGATTCAATGAATAATTTTAATAGAAGTTTTATCTCCTCTACTGCTCCAGCAAACAATTATGGAAGCTCAGGAGGCTTTAGATCGAGTGGGTGGAGCTCTGGTGGCTCTGGATTTGGTGGTGGAGGAAGTTCTGGTGGTGGTGGTGGTGGCTCAGGTGGTGGAGGTTGGTAATTAATATAAATATTGTTAATAATGGGGCTATTTGACTTTATCTTCGGTTCTTCAAAGGTCACTACGACCTCTTTTGAGCAGTTAAGAGAAAAAATAGTAAATCTTAGAAAAGAGAACATATATCCATTTACATTTAATTTTCCCCAAGCAATTAGCTTTCCTAATGATTTCTGGGATGAGTTAATTAAGATATATAAAAATACTAGAAGTGATGGATTAGAAAGAGCTTTTTCACTTTTTTGGGCCGATGGAGAGGTAATATTTACTGAAGTTAAAACAGGTACAGATAAAATGGTAAAAAGTGGTGGTTCAATCTCAGTTAAGTACTCTCATCATCCAACAAAAAAGGAGTATGCAAGAAAAGAGTTGTATGTTGATGATAAATTAATAAAAAAGAGAGATATATTTTACAAAAGTGTACCTAAAACATTAGATGTACAATATCTTTTTAATATCCATACACACCCAGTACACACAAATGAAAAAGGAGAGAGCTATTACAATTTCTTCTCTGCTCAAGATATTAAATCATTAATATCTAGTAAAGCTATAATAACAGGGTTAATTACAGATAAGTTATGGATATTAATTAGAAGTGATAAAACACCAGATAACTTAGATAATCTATTAGATAGCAGTGTAACCCCACAGTATTTAGAAGAGACTCTTCAAATAGGAGTATACAGAGCTGATTTTAATAAAAAAGCTTTTAGATTTAGGCTATTAAACGATAAATAGTTACTTTACTGTGACAGATTTTGCCAAATTCCTCGGTTTATCAATACTATTCCCTAATGCTTTAGCTAAATAGTAGGATATTAATTGAAAGGGAATTACATTAGCAATAGCTTTCAGTTCGTTTGTATTTGCACTTGGAATAAAGTAATCAAAAGATTTCTCTTTTTCAAATTGTTTATCCCCTATTCCAATAGTTAGAGCACCCCTAGCTTTTACTTCATAGGTAGCTGAGATTAAATCTTTACTATTAATATCTTCTGAGATAATTGAAATTACTGGAGTACCTTTCTCTATCAAAGCAATTACTCCATGTTTAAGCTCTCCAGCTGCAAATCCTTCAAAATGCTTATATGATATTTCCTTAATTTTTAATGCTCCCTCTTGTGCTATATGATAATTTTGACCCTTACCAAGTATAAAGAAATGCTCTTTGTTTTTTAATTTAGAGGATATCTCTTTAATTTTTTTAAATAAGCTTTCACTAAAGTAGCTCTCTAATCCCAGAGAAAGAGATACAAGTTCTTTTTTAGCCAAGCTATACTCATTTATTAATGATTTGGATAATAGATATCCAAAAGATACTTGAGAGGTAAATACCTTAGTTGATACTACACATATCTCACTACCAGCATTAGACATAAAAAAGATATCAGAAAGCCTTGATAGTGTTGAACCTGGCATATTAATTACACTACAAATATATACTCCCTTCTGTTTTAATATCTCAATGGCTTCTAAAGTATCTGCCGTTTCACCACTTTGAGAAAAAGCAATTACAATATCATTTTTATCAATTACATTTAAATATGATTCCGTCTCATATGACCTAATGGAAGTAGCATTTCTTTTAGCAATATTTCTAAGATAGTAACACACCTGATCTCCAGCATATGCTGCTGTTCCTGCTCCAATTGTATATATATTTTTAGATGTTTTAATTCTATCTATTAGAGGTTTTAACTCTTTTTGGGAATATGCGCTTGCTTTAAGGATTGTATGTTGTTGTTGTACTATCTCTTTTAGCATATAGTGGTCATAACCTCCCTTATCAATATCAATATTGAGTAACTTCTCTTCCTTAGGTTTTCTGTTTATCTCTTTATTTGATTTAATATCAAATATTTT
>CAZYGQ010000007.1:0-17694 GCA_964647075.1 uncultured Candidatus Saccharibacteria bacterium | reverse complement strand
CATTTGAAACACTTGAAAATCTTTCCTTAATAGTAAAATTACGGGTATTAAAATTATGTATTTGTACATATTTTCTCCTTCCTTTCTTGATTGTCAAAGTGTCATTGACATCTATATTATATCAAACAATATCTAGAAACTATAGGTTTGAAAAATACTAATCTCTACTTCTTACTCTAGAAGTATAATATAAAAGGTTCATTATTGATGAAAGTAAAGAAGCTACATAGGTCATAGAAGCAGCATTTAAAACACTCTTAGCTCCAGACATACCATCAGCATCCACTAGATTGTACTCTTTAATAAATTTTAAACCTCTTTTAGTAGCATCTCTTTCAATAGGAACTGTAATTAAAGCAAATACAGTAGTTAAGGAAAAAAGAATTAATCCAAGTTGAGAAAGACCTAATATATTAATACTTAAACCTAAAATTATTAATATTAAACCCAAATTACTACCAATATTAACAACAGGAACTAAACCATTTCTCAATTTAAAAAGAGTAGAGTTAGAAAATTTCTGATCAACATGACCAAACTCATGAGCAACTACTGCAATATCAGCAATAGAGGACTTCATTGACTCTGTTGAAATAGATACCGCGTTTTTAGATGGATCAAAATGATCAGAAAGAGCAGGACCCTGTACAATTATTTCTACTGGGAATTTATTTCTATCTTTAATTATTTCAGCAGCATCTTTTCCTGTTAAATTAGTTCCTGGGGATTTAACTGAATTTTTAGTATATGATGATTTAATCCATATCTGAGAGATTATGGATAGAATAAAGATAGGAATAGCGTATAAAATGTATGAAGAATCGTAATACATAAGGAATAAATAATAATTTAGTTCTTTTTATTTTCTATGTTATAAAGCATAACGGCTGATAAAACTCCGATTGCAGCTGTAACAAACTGAAGATTAACAGATAATAGAAAAACTCTTGGAAGTCCAACTAATATATTCATTAGATAGTAAGCAATATATAGAAAACCTCCCTTAAATATTACTCCTAAAATATATGAAATATTAGTTCTTTTGCTTACAAAAAATGAAAGAATTAGGTTAGAAATCATTATAAATGGCATCACATACAGTAAGAAGTGTGTAGCCCCATTAAAAAGTATACCTGTTGCAGTTGCAGTAATAGAGGGGAGTAAAAGAATTGGTACAGTTTTAACTACTTTGTACTTTAATGTTGAATAGGTAATTAAGAAATTTACAATACTACCTACTAAGAACTGAGGCTTCCCTATTAATAACGGAATTAATACAGATAATAGGTATAGAGAATATAATACCAAAGCATCAAATTTAAGATTTAAACCAAACACAGTATTCTTTTGTAATAGTTTCTCTTTCATATTTAAAATATATCATATAGATATTTGAAATTAAAGATTTTTCCCTTTATCATAGAATATATTAAATATATTTTTTACATTATGGAATTTGATAAACAGTATAAATATCTTTGTATGTTAGCCCCCTCTTTTGTATCTATGTATGAGTATCCCAATATTGTATATAGATTAAGAGCCTTAGGCTTTGAAAAGGTTGTAGAGGTAACCTTTGGAGCTAAAATGACCAATATTAACTACTATGATTTACTCAAAAACAGTAAAGATGATAGAACTTGGATAGCTTCTCCATGCCCTACTCTAGTTAACTTGGTAAGAGCCAAGTATCCCCATCTAATTCCTAATCTTGTTCCTGTACACTCCCCTATGGGTAGTATGGCTTTAATATGTAAGAAACATTTTCCAGGATACAAGATAGTATTTGTTGGTCCCTGTATTACAAAAAAACTTGAAGCCAAAGAGTTAGGTACTGTTGACGAGGTTTTAACATTTAAAGAGTTAAATGAGCTTTTTGTAAGCAAGAATATACCTGAAAAGATTACTAATGATAGATACTGTATTACATTTGATAAGCTGTATAACGACTATACTAAGGTATATCCTCTTTCTGGCGGACTCTCAAGTACACTTCAATATGAGGATATATTAAAAAAGAAAGATATTTTAGTAACAGATGGTATTAAAAATGTTACTAAGGTATTAGATGGATTTAAAGATGGAAGGTATAAACAGTATAAATTCTTAGATGTTTTGTCCTGTGAGGGTGGTTGCGTAAATGGTCCTAGTATGGATTATCAATATCCAATTAAAGAAAGAATCAAAAGAGTTAAAAAGTATAAGGAGTATGCTACAAGATATGAGAAGGATTTAGGAAGAACAGGTAGAAAAATAGATGCAGATGGAATAGATTTTAGTAGAAAATTCTAAATTAATTAAAAGTAAACATGAATCAATATATGCAATTAGCAATTAAAGAGGCTTTAAAGGGTATTAGAAGAGGTCATGGAGGTCCTTTTGGGGCTGTATTAGTTAAAAATGGAGAAGTAATTGCATCTAGCCACAATACTGTGTTAAAAGGACATGATGCGACTAATCATGCAGAGATAAATGTAATCAGAAAAGCCTCCAAGAAATTTAAAAGAGAGAATCTATCTGATTGTGAAATATATACTACTGGTCAGCCTTGTAAAATGTGTATGGGAGCTATTAATTGGGCTAAAGTTAAAACAGTGTACTATGGAAATACATATAAAGATGCATTAAATATGGGTTTTGATGATGAAAAGGGAAACAACAAGGAGTTGAAATTAATACGATTAGATAGTGAACATACTGTTAAACTAATTGAGCAATGGAATAACTCAAGTAAGAGAAAGATATATTAATAGGGTTTGACATTTTTTGTATTAAAATATACCCTATTCAATAACCTAATCATATATATTCATGTCCAAGTATATTTTCGTTTCTGGAGGTGTAATTTCTGGTATTGGAAAGGGAATTTCAGCCTCTTCAATAGCTTTCATTCTCAAGTCCTACGGTTTTAAAATTACTATGATCAAGGCAGATCCTTACCTTAATGTCGATGCTGGTACTATGAATCCCCTAGAGCACGGAGAGACATTTGTTTTAGAAGATGGTTTTGAAACAGATATGGATATTGGAAGTTATGAAAGGTTTGTAAATGAATCTTTTTCAAGACCTAACTCAATGACTTGTGGAGCTGTACTTGAAAAAGTAATTAAGGATGAACGCTCACTCGCATATGATGGCAAATGGGTAAGTTTAGATTACCATGTCCCTGATGAGATTATTAACTGGATTAAAGGAGTGGCTAATGATTCTAAAGCAGAAATTACAATTATTGAAATTGGTGGTACTGTTGGAGAGATAGGTAACGGTTTGTTTTTAGAAGCAAACAAAAAAATGAAAATTGAAAATCCAAATGATGTTATTCATATCCATGTTTCATATCTACCTGTACCTAGCACTTTAGGAGAGATGAAAAGTAAGCCTGTTCAAATATCTACCCTACTTTTAAATAGCCACGGGATTACTCCTGAGTTTCTAATCGCCCGTTCTAAAACTGGTATTGATGATATTAGAAAAGAGAAACTTTCTCGTTACTGCTATATCAAAAAAGAGCATATAATATCTGCTCCTGATGCCTCATGTATATATGATATTCCTATGAATTTTGAAGATTCACATATTGGTAAAAACATTTTAAAAGAGTTACATCTTAAACCCAGAAAGACTACTCTTTTAAAAGAATGGAAAGAGAAAACTAAAAAGATGAGTAAGATATCTAAAAGTGTTGATATTGGTATAGTTGGTAAATACTTTAAAAGTGGTAAATTTGATTTAAAGGATTCGTATGTATCTGTTTTAGAAGCTATTAATCACGCTGCTTGGGAGTTAGGATACAACGCTAATATCCATTGGATAGTGGCTGATGATTTAGAGAAAAACAAAAAAAATGAAGAAATGATACTTAAGATGGATGGATTAATAGTTCCTCAAGGATGGGGTAGTAGAGGTGCTATGGGAAAGATTAAAGCTATTCAGCTAGCTAGAGAGAATAGAATCCCGTATTTAGGACTGTGTTACGGTATGCAGATGGCGGTAATAGAATATGCTAGAAATGTATTAGGTATTAAAGATGCTAATTCACAAGAGGTTAATTCTAAATCTAAAAATCTTGTTATTCATTTAATGGAAGAACAGAAAAAGATTCTTAAGGAGGGGAAATATGGAGGTACTATTAGACTAGGTGCTTGGCCTTGTAAGATAAAGAAGGGATCTTTGTTAGAATCTTTGTACAAAAAATATCCTAATCAATTGTTTAATACTCTTCCAATTGTACAAGAAAGACACAGGCATAGATATGAATTTAATAACTTGTACGCTAAACAATTACAAAAAGCTGGTTTAATTCTTTCAGGTAAGAGTCCTAATGGAAAATTAGTCGAAGCTATTGAATTAAGTCGTAAAATACATCCTTTTTTTGTTGCTACTCAGTATCATCCGGAACTAAAAAGTCGATTTCTTGCACCCCATCCTTTGTTTTTAGGCTTTTTAGATGCTACTATTAAGAAAGAAAATTAATTTATTATGTTTTAATTATGGAAGTTAAGAAAGCTATTATTGCAACAGCAGGATACTCAACAAGATTTTTGCCAGTATGTAAGAGTATTCCCAAGCCCATGTTACCAATTCAAGAAGTACCAATTATCCATGAACTAGTTAAAGAGTGTATAGATGGGGGTATTACTGACATTATTCTAGTCACTTCATTTGGAAATGATGCACTTGAGGATTACTTTGATAGTAGACCTGATTTAGAGACTCATTTAGTAAATACAGGTAAAGAGGAGAGGTATAAAAGGTTTGGAGAAGTTTTTGGTAAAGCTAGTGTAATTAGTGTCAGACAAAACAGAGCCTTACCATACGGTAGCGGTAGTGCAATACTTGCTGCTGAGCCTTGGATATCTGCAGGAGAACCTTTTGCAGTAATTTATGGAGATGACCTAGTACTTTCAGATGAATCTGCAATAGGGCAGTTAAAAAAGATATACGAATCTAAGCAGGGTAATCTTGGAGCTGTAATGGCTGTACAAAAGGTTGCAGAGGAAGATATATCTAAATATGGATCTGTTAAATTTAAAAATGAAGGTGAAGGATTAGTTGAATCCCTTTTAGAGAAACCAACAGCCCAAGAAGCTCCGTCCTTATTAGGTTCCTACGGAAGATTTATTGTTTCTCATGACATATTTAAATATCTCCATACCGGAGGATTAATAAACAATGAGCTATACTTCTCTAAAGGAATTGATGATATGGCAAAGGAAAAAGATGTTTACGCAGTCCAGTTAAATGGAGAGTGGTTAACAACGGGAGATCCCTTAAACTACACAAAGACGGTAATAAAGTATGCTATGAAAAGGGATGAATACCGGGAAGAGATTAAAAAAATAGTTAATTCTTAATATATATCTTTAAATCTACTGCAACTACCCTACTTTCAGTTAGTATAATTGGGTTCATATCAATGCTGTAAATCTCAGGATATGTTACTAGCATTCTTTGAACTTTATCTATCATTTCTATTAATTTTTGTTTAGGTAATGGAGCTTTACCTCGATAGCCATCAATAATTTTAACAACTTTTGTACTATCTAATTTCTTAGTAATATTTTTAATACTTTCTGGTACTAAAATATGTTCAATATCTTTATAAACCTCTGTATATATGCCTCCTTGCCCTATCGCTATTAAATGTCCAAAACCCAAACCCCCTTTCTCATAGATATTGGAATTTCCTTCTCTGTTTGCTCCAATAAAGAATTCTAGTTTAGGTTCAATCATCTCTTGAATTAATATCTCTGGTGATTTTTTACCGGTAGCTTTCTCAATATTTTTTGATAACATCTCAAATTTCTCTTGTAACTCTGTAATTGTTCTAATATCTAAAAAAACACCTTTAAAATCTGTTTTATGTGCTAAATCTTTTGAAGTAGCTTTAATTACCACAGGAAATATTTTACTAGAAAACTCTACAGCTTCTTGGACATTACCAGTAATTAATTGTTTAGGAAGTTGAATACCGACCTCTTTAGCAATCTTTTCTGCAATTTCATCAGAAAGAACAACTGCCTCATCTTTAATTTCTTCTAAAACTGCCTTTCTATATCTTCCCTTTGAGACCAAATCATTAATCTTTCTAATACTGTGCTCGTTTTTTTGCATTTCATACCTTGTAACCATACTAATTAATCTCATACTATCCTCAATATTGTTAGAAACAAACATTCCATATGCTCTTAGTATTTTATTACCATCTTCTACATCATTTCCTCCTAAAAAGCATGAAAATATCGGTTTGGAAGATTGTTTCTGAATATCTACAATACATTTAGCTACACCTGTAATATCAGTAACTAACTGTGGAGTTAAAACTACAACTAATGAATCTACAGTCACATCATCAAGCAAGGTTTTAATTGCATACTCATATCTATCAAGCAGTGCGTCTCCTAATATGTCTACAGGGTTATTAATATTTGAAGCTATTGGAAGGAATTTAGTGAGTTTCTCTTTTGTTTTTTCACCAATCTCAGCCATATTTAATCCAAACTTCTCAACGCAATCCGTTGCCATAATACCGGGACCACCAGCATTTGTGATTATTCCTATACCCCTTCCTTTAGGAAATTTGTTTTGTGCAATTACCTTAATAGTATCAAAAAGCTCTTCAGAACTTTCAACCTTAATGAGATTACCCTTCTTAATTGCGGTAAGGGTAGTATCGTATGAAGTAGCTAGGGAACCTGTATGAGAAGAGATAGCCTCTTTAGCTTTTTGAGAGCTCCCTGGGGCAATTATTATCATTGGTTTATTACTTCTTTGTGCTATTTCAACAAAATCTTTACCATCTTCAAACTCTTCAAGATATATAGCTATAGATTCTGTTTCTTTATCTTTTTGTAAATACTCTATTAACTCATTCTCTGTTATATCTGCTTTGTTACCAATTGAGATTACTTTAGAAAACCCTATATTATCTCTAATTGCCATATCCAAAATGGCTGTACAAAAAGCTCCTGATTGAGAAATAAAAGAGGTAGAGCCTTCAATAGTGTTTTTTCTTGCAAAAGAAAGATTTAGTTTAATACTGTTATTAATAATTCCTAAAGTGTTTGGACCTATTAATCTAATATTTGCTTCCTTAAGCTTATCTGCAATTCTTTCTTCTAATTCCTTACCCTCAGTTCCTGTTTCTTTAAATCCAGAAGAGATAATTATGACTGTTTCTACTCCTTTTTTTATACAATCATCTACACTACTCTCAACAAATTGAGATGGAATTACAATACATACTGTATCGATATCTCCAGGAATTGATGCAAGATCAGGATAACACTGTTTCCCATCTATATCAGTATATTTAGGATTTACAGGATATACTTTACCTGTAAAGCCTCCATCTAAAACATTGTCATATATTACTCTACCTATTTTTTCTTTTTCAGTAGATACTCCTATTATTGCAATACTTTTGGGTGTAAGTAATATATCTTTAATCATTGTTAATCTAAATCAGATAATATATTTGAAATACCGTAGTTTCTTACTTCATTTACTAACTCTGTCTTTCTATCCTTTCTGTTTTTTAATAGTGAGTAGTAATCCTTAATCTTTTTGTTTTGGTATATTACACCTGTGTATATTCTCTCTTTATTGGTTATTCTTTTTCTAGCAATCGAGATATCCGCGGTAACTTCTATTTTCGATATTTTATTACTTAAAAAATCAGCACTATTTTCCGGGTTGTATGTAGGACACATCTGTATAATTTCAATTACACTAAACCCTTTATGTTTAATACCCGATTTAATAATTTCAGTTAACTGAATTGGATCATTAGAGTATCCTTTTGCATAAAAAGAAGGGTTTAAGCTTAATACTAGTTCACCAATATTAATGTATCCCTCTGTTTTACCATCAGGGAAACCATACATATCTTTTCCTTTCTTAGTTGTTGAAGTAATCTGTCCAGTAGTTAAAGCAAAGTTTTCATTGTTATGAATTAATAGGGTAATATCGTAGTTAGACCTAATTGCATGTATTAAATGATCAATTCCTTCATGTAAACAGCCACCATCTCCGATATCTGCAATTACAGTCATTTTCCTATTTGCTAAATGGCATCCCACTGCAAAGGGAATAGCTCTCCCATGTAAACCTTTAACTCTAAAACCTTCAATTTTATCTCCTCCATTACCATTACATCCGATATCAAATGAAAATACTACTTCACTTGGATGTTTCTCTAAATCAGCAAGAGCTTTTTTTAATGCCATATGGATATTATAGTTACCACATCCAGGACACCAACTGTTTTTTACATTAGTATTGTAACTGTTTAAATCTACTTTCATTGTTTTAGGTACTCTAAAATATCATCTACAAAGAAGGGTCTACCATCAAATTTATTTATCGTATTTGATATGTAGAAGTTGGATTCACTTTTAATTAATTTACCTAACCCATTACTTTGGTTGTTTTCAATAAGGACAATTTTAACTTTTTCTTTAGCAAACTGAATAATTTTTTCTGCTTTAAGAGGATATATATATTGGTAGTGTAGGAAACCTATCTTCTTTTTACTTTGTTTCATAGCGTCTATAACAGCGTTTTTACTGCTACCCATTCCAACAAAGACAACTGTTGGATCTTTAGGACCGTAGTATTTAGGTTCAGGGATTTCTTTTTTTAGAGCAATTAATTTTCTCATTCTTTTTTCGGACATATTCACAATATCAGTTTCATCTTCCGTACTAATACCTAACTGATTATGTTCATCACTGTTTGTTAAATATGTAGTTGCTCCTTCTTTTGGAATCCATCTTGGGGATACTCCTGATTTAGTATATTCATATCTTTGTTTACCGTTTTTAACTAATCCTCTTGTAATCTGTTTAGGCTTTGGTAAAGATTTAAGATTAAATATTGATTCAGCAATATGTTTTTCAGTAAGAAGTATTACAGGAATCTGATATGTCTCTGAGATGTTAAATGCGTCTTGAATTAATGTATATGAATCTAGTGCATCGCTAAGAGAGATTACACATCTAGGAAACTCACCATGACCAGAATATACTGCAGCGTTTAGGTCAGAGGATCCACTCCAAGTTGGTACACCAGTTCCAGATCCTGCTCTTTGTCCAAGTACAATTACCAAAGGGATTTCTGTCATTGCACTACAAGATATACTCTCTGTCATCAGATCAAAACCTCCTCCAGAAGTGGCTGTAAAGGCCCTAGTGCCCATATACATACTTCCCATTACCATTTGAACAGCTGTAATTTCACTTTCTGCCTGTTTTACAAGTATTCCAGTTTTTTCATATGTGTTCCCTAGCATTTCTAATATTGAGGTGGCTGGAGTCATTGGATATGCAGAGTAAGCTCTACAACCAGCGGAAATTGCACCTAAAGCTATTGCTTGATTACCAGTAATTACTAATGAGTCCTTCCACTTTTTATCTTTAGCCTTAGGTAATCCTTTTAATACATCATCTTTAATTTCATCTAAGTTATACCCAGAGATAAGGCATCTCTCTTCTGCCTGCAGATCTACTCCTTGCTTTTGAGCAAAGTAATCAATGACTACTTTCACAAGCACTTTAATATCTAATCCTAGTACTTTCCAGATACTTCCTAGTATAACCATATTTCCCATTATCTTAGGAGCTTTCTGTTGTTCTGAAATAGTTAGGGTGTCAATATATACAATTTTAATCTTGTTTTTTTCAATATACTGCTTTGCTTTGGGTTCTAATTTAAAATCTTTAACTGAATGAAAGATTACTCCATTTTTGTATACAGTAAATAGATAGTTTTCTAATGCGTCTTGCGCTATACAAACAAGTATATTACTTTTTCTTGTTGGAGAAAGAATTTCTGATGGTGAGAAATCTATTTGATAGGAAGCAAAACCCCCTCTAATTATTGATGGATACTCCCTATATGCAAAAGTATGATATCCAAGCTCCTTTAGTGCTTTACTAACAAATTTACCTAAGGAATTAATACCTTGTCCTGATTGCCCTCCAAATTTTATAGACACTCTTTCTTTCATATATTTAAGAATTTTTTAGGATATCAATTTAGGTTATCATTGTTAAAATATCTTGTCAAAACTATTACAATATAGGATAAAGTAAGGTAGAATACTCTCATGGTTGATAAATGTAATCTAACAATTGAATCTGGTAAGGGTGGTGATGGAATGATTGCTTTTGATAATAATAGGAAGGCAGATGGAGGGGATGGTGGTGATGGTGGAGATGTTTACGTGGTTGGAGATACAAATGTGTATGATCTTTCAAAACTTTCTGAATTAAAGAAAGTTAAGGCTCAAAATGGAGAGAATGGGAATAAGAACAAGAAATCGGGTAAAAAGGGTGATGATCTTGAGATTCATTTACCACTAATTACTAAAATATTTAATGAAGATGGAACAGAACTTCTAACTGTCTCTAAGAGTGGTATTAAAGTTAAGTTGCTCGATGGTGGTAAGGGTGGAGAGGGAAATTTTACTCTAAGAGGTGAGGGATGGGATGGAAAGATGTCTAGAAAAAAGGGTGGTGAGCAGTTAATAAAAAATATCAAATTAGAATTAAATCTAAAGTCAGATGCAATATTTTTAGGTTTTCCTAATGCAGGAAAATCAAGTATTGTTAATTCTTTAAGTAATGCTAAGTATAAAGTTGCCCCTTATGAATTTACTACTTTAAATCCTCAATTGGCTTTAATGGATAGATATGTATTAATGGATTTACCTGGATTAATAGAGGGAGCTTTTAAGGGTAAGGGTTTAGGAAAAGATTTTATTAAACATACTAAATACGCCAGTCTTTTAGTACATTGTATTAGTTTAGAGAATGAAAATATATTGGATAGTTACAATAGGATGAGAGAAGAGTTTCTTAACATATCTGAGACCCTCTACTCTATACCAGAGTTTGTTGTATTTACTAAAGCAGATATATATTCAGATGAGCAGTTAGTTATAAAGAAAAAAGAATTAAGTAAGCAGTTTAAAGATGCAATATATATTTCAGTATTTAGAAAAGAGGATGTAAATATGCTTAAAGAAGAATTAAAAAAGAGATTGAGTTCTATTTCGAATTCCATTGTCTAGTGCTAATTTAGCATTCCATTGTAAATCAGGCTTGTCAGACATACTTTCTACTAACCACTCTAAATACTCCCTATCTGTTCTTTCTATCTCTTCAAAAGTTTTGCCCATATATTTACCAAAGGTCATCTCTCTCATTACTTGAGGCTGCCTAGTTATCATTATCATATTTTCAATACTTAGTTTTGTATTATCCTTAAGATATATGAAAAGATCTTTTAGGAAATATACATCACTTAATGCATCGTGAGCTTTAATATGCTCTTTGTTTTCTGTTTTATACAGTCCTAGATAGTATCTAAGAAATTGCAATCTATAGCTTTCTAAATCTCTCCCTTCCTCCGTAGTAAGTGCATTTCTAGATAGTTTTAATGTACATATTTTATTTGGAACTTGAATACCTTTTTTTTCTAATACCTCAACATCAAAATCAACATTATGAGCGACCCAAATATATTTATCAGCAAGAAATTGTAAATACTCTTTTAATGAATCTCCTTTGTACTGTGGATCTATGCCCTCTTTAGGTAGTTTGGCTTGTTCAAATGTATCACAATCTTCTACATCTTCTGGTGTTATATTATGTACAGACATTGCACCAAAAGATATCTCTTGAATAGGTTTAAAATACATATTCATGTATATATCTGGGTTGTCTGTTAAGATCGCTAACTGTAAGAGATCCTTGCTTTGGGTATCTGTAGTCTCTGTATCAATGTAAAGTATGTTTTCTTTATTCATAGCGATATTCTAACACAAGGATATTTTACTAACAAATAATTGAAAAAATATATTTAAGTTGGTAGTATAAAAGGAATATAAATTAAAGTGAAATTAATATGGCAGAAGAAAAGAAAGGAAATATAGTACCAATAGCAATCTCTTTGGTTTTTGTATTAATACTTGCTGTAGGTGTGTATTATTTAATAAGTAATAAAAATACAACCCTTGTTGATAATGAAATAAATTTAGTAGATGAAGAAAAAGAAGAGATGAATACCGTACAAGATTTTGACGAGTTTACATTTAATACTATTACACCTGGGACAGGTGCAGAAGCAGTATTAGGTAATAAAGTATCTGTTCATTATGAAGGTACTTTAATAGATGGTACTAAATTTGATAGTTCATATGATAGAGGCACTCCATTTGAATTTACATTAGGGGGTGGCGAAGTTATACAAGGTTGGGAAGAAGGTGTGTTAGGAATGAAAGTTGGTGAAGTTAGAGAATTAAAGATTCCATCATCAATGGGATATGGAGAATATGGTGCTGGTTCTATGATCCCTGGTGGAGCTGGATTAATCTTTAAAGTAGAATTACTGGAGATTAAGTAATTAGAACTTACCAAGTAACATAAGGATTCCTATTACAAGAAGTAATACTCCCGATATTAGATGCATATATCTAACATTTTTGTCTTTCCAATCTTTTACATCCTCTACTTTACTAGTACCAAAGTAAACTAACAAAGTAACACTTAGCATAGGTAGAACGAAAATTAGATTGTATAGCAGTAGTGAGGGAATCGCTTTAATAACTCCATCTGAAGAAAGTAATCCCCCAAGTATTATATACGGGCCAATTGTACACGGTAGTAAGAAAATTGTTACAAAAAGACCAATACCAAAAGCAGCAAATGGAGATGTGACCTTAGCAACTATTTTATTTACTTTAGGTCTTAAAAACATTGGCATCTCTGTACCTACACTACCCGGTTTGTAAGAGATAAAGTCCTTTAATCCAAGGATACCTAGTATAGTGGCAACAATTCCTAAAATGAAATTCAAACCCAATTTACCAAAAAGAAATTCCCTAATATTGCCAATCGATTGAATAACTGAAAAAGCTTTAACTATTAATACACCATAGAGAAGATACATTATTAAAACCGAAGTTACAAAAGCTAAACCAGCTAAAAGTATATCTTTTCTTTTCCCTGGGTTATATGTAATTATTGAAATAAGGACCAAAGCTAGAATTGATAATGCACAAGGATTAACTGAATCCGCTAATCCTAAAGAAATTAGTTTCCCAAGCGATAGTTTTTCAGTAGTTATATCTTCTTGAATATTTACATCTTCTTGCGAGGTAACAGCACCTTCCAAAGACTCTCCATTCCATTGAAGTAACCAACCATTAACCTTTAGAGCATTCTCAAATTTTAAATTTCCACTTGGTGTTGTTATTAGTTCAGGTTTAGTATCCTTCCCACTTAAACCCTCTATTGCTTTGTTTAAATCAGACTCAAAGATAAAGTTTTTAATTTGAATATTTTCCTCCTCACTTAGAGTAGTTATTGAATATCTAACTGCTGCCCTATCTTTTGAATATATTATTGGATATCTAGAAAGAGAGTTTAAATTGAGATCTTGATAAGTAATTGAATCTCCATTAGAAAGATATATTCTATCTCCTTGAGCCTTGGTAATCATTTCATCAATATTATTTATAATTGGTGTGTCACCAATATTTCGATTCTTTCCATCAAACATTAATTGAGGGACACCTAAATCAAGTTTGTAACTATCGATATA
Source organism: uncultured Candidatus Saccharibacteria bacterium (assembly GCA_964647075.1). Lineage (GTDB taxonomy): Bacteria > Patescibacteriota > Dojkabacteria > SC72 > SC72 > UBA2259. Next base: position 4,086 of record CAZYGQ010000007.1, on the reverse strand, counting down.
TGTATTAAAGACTTGAGAGTTAGCTACCGTTTTATACATTTCATACTCAATCAAAATCAAACTTCCATCTTGAACTCTTCTGTGTAACTCTGGTGATACTTTTGCACAGTGAGGACACCCAATACCAGTAAATGTAATTCCTATCTTTTTTTCTGTATTAGCAAATGCAGATAGAAAGGGGATTAAAAAAATTGAGATGAGTGTTATTTTTAAAATTTTGAATATATTTTTTTTCATTTTGGTATATTCTTTATAAATGTAATATTATATCCATATGTCAATTCCAACATTATCGAAAGAACAAGATCAGGTAGTTAATTCAATATCTAGTTGGTTTAAGCAATCTTCTAAGCAGTATATCACATTGGGCGGATATGCTGGAACAGGAAAAACCACTGTATTAGGTTCTTTGACTAATCTATTAAACAAAGGCAAAAAGAAATTAAATATTGCATACTGTAGCTATACTGGTAAAGCAGCTAGAGTGTTAGAAAGAAAACTTAAAGATACAAATTCAGTATCATACTCCGACTATATAGGTACTATTCATAGATTAATATATAAAGCGATTGTTGATGAAAGGGATAATATAATAGGTTGGGAGTTAATTCCTAAATCAGACTTTGATTACTCTTTAATAGTTGTAGATGAAGCCTCTATGCTTACAGAAGATATATGGAATGATTTGCTTAGTTTCGATGTTCCTATAATAGCTGTAGGTGATCATGGTCAACTTCCTCCTATTGAGGGTAGTTTTAATTTAATGAGTAATCCTCAATTAAAGTTAGAAACAATATATAGACAGGAAGCAGATAATCCCATTATTAAAATCTCTGAAATGGTAAGGAAGGGTGAGGCTATCCCATATATGCAATTTAGTAATAATATTAAGAAAATTGATAAAAGGGATGAAAATACTGCAGATGAATTATTAGATCTTTTTAATACCTTTGATGATTCTACAATGGTACTTTGTGGGTACAATACTACTAGAAACAGATTAAATAAGCAGATTAGAGGATTACAGTTTGAATCATTAACTCCATGTAATGGAGATAGAGTTATATGTTTGAAAAACAATAGGAATATGAATATATATAATGGAATGACAGGTACAATACTTTCAATATTCAAAGAGAAATCCAAAGGTAGCTCTTACTATCAAACAGAGATATCACTAGATTTTGAAGAGGAGCCGTTTATAGGTAAAATCTCTATGGAACAGTTTAATTCCCCTACTTTCCTTAATCTAAATAATTTTGAAATGAATTACTTTGATTATGGATATGCACTTACAGTACATAAAGCTCAGGGTAGTCAGGCAAATAGGGTTATACTCTTTGAAGAAAGATTTAAGAGTATGGATGATGATACATATGCAAGATGGCTTTATACAGCCGTAACTAGAGCTGAAAAAGAGCTATATATTATTGGATAATCATTTGTAAGGGTATATAATTGGCTCATGGTTGTTAATAAACAGAAAGATATAGAAACATTTAAAGAGGGCGCAAGTATTTCAGTTCATATTCTTAAGAAATTAGGAGAGAGTATTAAGGAGGGAGTGACTCCATTAGAACTAGATGAAATGGCTGGAATGCTTTGTAGAGAGAGTAAGGTTAAACCTAGTTTTAAGCGGGTTAAAGGTTATAATTTTAATACCTGTATCTCTGTTAATGATACTGCTGTTCATGGGATTCCCAAAAATATTCCTCTTCAGTTCGGTGATTTAGTTTCAATTGATTTTGGAATCATATATAAAGGGTTTAATACTGATCACTGTTGGACTTGGAGTGTAGGGAAACCGAATAAAGAGAATGAGAAACTTCTGATTGCTGGTAGGCAAGCGGTAGAAAATTGTATTCCTCTTGCTGTTACAGGTAATCATACTGGGGACTTAGGTCATGAAATGGAGAGAGTTGCTAAAGAGAATGGTTTTAATATTTTAAAGATGTTTGTAGGTCATGGTATTGGTAAAAACCTTCATGATTATCCAGATATTCCTGCATATGGAAATAAGGGTACTGGTACTACATTAGTAACAGGTATGGTTATTTGTGTTGAGTGTCAGGTAGTAAATGATACGGGTAAAGTATATGTAGATAGTGATGGTTGGTCAGCAAAGACTGAGAATGGTGGTAATAGTGTAATGTTTGAATATATGCTTATTGTTGATAATGATAAACCCGTTATTCTTACCAATACCTTAGATTGGGATATACTACCCTAATCTTTAATAACCCATAGTAATATGGTATAATGTAATTAGATAGGTGTTACCTATCTTTTTTTTCTTTACTGTTTTAATACATTAAAGAAACTGCTCATTAAAAAAGGTCTATTATTTTCATTATTATTCTCTTTTTAATACGAACAACAGAGCTATTTAACTATTAGATAGTTGTTATGTTCGTATTAAACCAGTTTACTGGATTTCAAAAAAATAGGAGAAGAAATGAAAAAGTCGATGTTTTTTATAGTTTTAGTTGGTTTGTCAATCTTACTTTCTGCTTGTTCTGAAAGCACTCCACCCGATCCAATTCCATTTTCAAGATTAGAATTTGTTGTAGAGGATAACCCTGACTATATCGGAAGTTATTCAATTGGACGTGAAGATCCAATTAATGGGTCTACATGGGTAGAATGGGGAGAGTGGACTGAAATTCAGGCCTTACTTGGACGAGAAATCGTTTGTTTCGGTCTTTTTGACGAGAATGAAGGGTATGGCCAATTTCGAGCAAGATCAGATTATGCTTGGAAACAAGTAGAGTACGAAGGACGATATTGTTTAAAATTAGAAAAACGACAATAGACCTTTGGAGGGTTTCTGATTAGCTTTAATGCTAAACATTTTTAATGTATCAGAGACCCTCTAAAACCCCCTACTATGTATAAATCTTTTGTAATATTGGTAATATCTGTTTCTTTCTACTAACTACATTAGGAAGAAAAAGAGAGTTATCAATAACCCTCTGGTTAAGTATTTTCTCTAGTAATGGAATATCCCTTCCTACTACAAGTAAAATACAATTCTTTTGAAGTAAATCAGTTAACATAACTAACCTTAAATTAAAAGGTTTCTCATTATTTAAAACGATTAACTCATTTACAATCTCATCCTTTTTTAACTCTCTGTTGTTCATAGTCTCTACCTGACTAATAGAAAACCATTTACCATTAATCTCAACCTCCCTAAGATCTTCTTGGATAATCTCTCTGGGGGTTAATGTATGCCAAATATCTTTCGTTTCAAAAAGAATTTTAGAATACTCATCTAAATCCTCTATTTGAGCTATCTCATTTAATTTCTTGACCATATCTCTATCCAAATTAATAGTAGTTGGAGATTTAAGACCCAATGTATCATCTAATATTGCACTAAGAAGTATTGAGGCAATATTTTTGTTTAAAAGGGCACCATTTTTAAAGATTTTTTCTGTAACAAGGGTCGTAGTACTCCCACAAGGTCTAATTGTGATACTTTGAGGAATTATGTCTTCAAGTTTAACATCATGATGATCAATAACCTCAAGAATATTAGCTTTCTCCCAACCCTTAGCCCTACTTTCAGGAAAAGTATGATCTACTAATACTACATTCATTCCAGAAATATCAGGTATATACTCAGGAAGTGGTGTGTCGTATTTATTAAAAACCCACTCTGTTTGAGCATTTACCCTGTCACATCTAATAGCTTGATAAGTATACTCTCCAACCCCTTCCTTAAATTTCTGATATCCAAAAGCTGATGCAATTGCATCTAAATCAGGTTTTGTATGGCCTACAATAAATACTCTATTTATTAAATCATTCATATGCTTAAAATATACCAGTAATAATTTAATATGAATAGATTGCTTGACTAATATGATAAAATATCTTAATTAAATTAATAGAATACTTAAATGCCTGATACTGGAAATACAATATATGATATGGCAATAGTTGGTGCTGGTCCTGCTGGTCTTGGTGCTAGCATTTACGCTAGTAGGTATAAACTTAGCAATATATTTTTTGGAAAGTTAATTGGAGGAACTATTTCTGATGCACATAAAGTATGTAACTATCCTGGCTTAAAGGATATAT
>CAZYGQ010000006.1:7212-26976 GCA_964647075.1 uncultured Candidatus Saccharibacteria bacterium | reverse complement strand
AAGGTAAATATTAAACTTGAGGGTACTGAGTATCAAGTAAGTATTAATTTTGTTGTGTTAAAGGAAATTAAGTAGTATGGGTACTTTAGAGAATAGTGAAAGAAAAGTTGAATATGTAAAAATCGCTAAACGGGGTCAAAGTAAAAAAAGTGAAATGATTTTTACAGGGTTAACATATATTGCAGCAATACTGTTAATAGTTTTTGCTATTGTTCCAACCTTTAAAACTGTTCAGAGAATTGATTCTGAGATTAAGTCTAAAAAGGTAACTACTGAAGCGCTTAAGAGTAAATTAGCCGCATTGACTAGTTTAGATGGTCAATATTCAGCGAATAAAGAAACATTTGATGGAATAACATTAATTTTCCCAAATAACGAAGATTTTAGTCTTTTTCTTGCTAATATAGATTCTATTGTTAGTAGAAACGCATTTGCTCTTAATTCAATAGGGTTTTCAAAGGTTAGAGATAGATCTAAGGAGAGTACTTTAAATTTCACTGTTTTAAAGCCATACGCTATTAGTTTAAATGTTGTAGGGAATAAATCTGGTCTTATACCCTTTCTAAACGATTTAGAGGCTTTACCAATGTATCCTGTTATTGAGAGTATTTCTTACAGTAACCAAACAGATGATCAAGGGAATACTAGCTACTCTATATCTCTTAGAGCTTATAACATAGAAGAGGTAAATTTTTATAGTCAATAGTTATGGAAACATTTAGAAAATATTTTTTTATCATTCTTTTAGCAGTAATAATTGGTATTGTATGGGGAGGAGTACTACTGTACTCAAAACAGAATTTTTCAACAATTAATTCTAACGCAGAGCTATATACTAAACCGCTTAGTCCTAAATTTGATGAAGAGATACTAAATGATGTCTCAGATAGGATTAAAAGTGGTTACGCTATACAACCAGAGTCGTTTTTTGAGATGACTATTAAAGAAGAGTAAGTATTAGTTTGCGATATAGTCGTCTAACTTTTTCTCTGATGATTTCTCCTTTAGTTTCTTTAAAGCTTTAGCTTCAATCTGTCTGATTCTTTCTCTTGTTACACCGAATTCTCTTCCTACTTCTTCTAATGTTCTTGTTACCCCATCAGTTAGTCCAAATCTTAAAGCAAGCACTCTTCTTTCCCTATCTTGTAATGAATCTAGGATATCCTTTAATTGATTCTTTAGATATTCAGAGGTAGCGAAATCTTCAGGACTTTGAGACCATTCGTCGGGTAAAATATCTTGTAATTTACTATCTTTCTCATCTCCAATTGGGGTGGCTAATGAAGAAGGATTCTGTTTAATTTTTCTTATCTCAGCAATCTTTTCTATTTCAATATCCATCTCTTTAGCAATTTCCTCATCAGTAGGTTGCCTTCCTAATCTTGTAGAAAGAGATCCATTTACTTTATTAAATTTGTTAATAGTTTCAATCATATGTACAGGTACCCTTATAGTTCTTGCCTGATCTGCAATAGCACGAGTAATAGCTTGTCTAATCCACCATGTTGCATAGGTAGAGAATTTAAAGCCCTTGTGATAGTCAAATTTCTCTACAGCTTTCATTAGTCCAATATTTCCCTCCTGTATTAAATCAAGGAGCTCTAGACCACTCTTACTGTATTTTTTGGCTATACTTACTACCAATCTCAAGTTTGCTGTAATTAACAACTGACCAGCTTCTTTGTTTCCCAGTTCAATTCTCTTTGCCAAGATTACTTCCTCTTCTTTTGTTAATAGGGGAATTTTACCTATTTCAAATAGGTAAGACCTAATTGCATCCGTAGATAGACTAGATTGAATAGTTTTTAATATCCTAATCTTTTTCTCAAGTGTTAAGTTCTCTGTCTCTTCTGCTCTATCCTCTTCTGGTTCTAATACCTCTACCTCATTTTCTTGTAACTCCCTAAAAATATCATCTAGTAATACAATATCCTCCTCAATGGTAGGAAAAACTTCTAAAATATCGTCCTGAGAAAGAAAACCCTGTTCCTTTCCCTTCTTAACTAGTAGGGCGATATGCTTTGATTTTGTTGAACTACTCATATATTTTATTATGGTATAATTTATTATATGGTAAAGTCTTTAAACAGGAACAACCTGAATGAAAAGAAACAGTTCTTTATTGATACTATTGCAAAATTTTGTGATAAATGCGGAAATCCTTATAGCATGAATGATTTAGAAATAATCCAAGATAATAACATATCGAGTATTATACACTTTCATTGTGCAAAATGTAAATCTAATCACATTGCAACTTTCTTTAAACCGATAGGAATTAGTAATAGAATGCCTATTAATACAGACTTAGATGTTGAAGAGATAGGTAAATATGCTTCTATGAGAGAGACTTCTGCAGAGGAGATATTACAGATATATCTGTATTTAAAAGAAAGAGAGAAAGTTTTGGTATAGTTATCTTACCCAAGAAATTGAGAAATGTTGATCAGAGGATAGTTCAAATCTCCTATTTGCTGTGTTTTCTATTCTTGTTAACCCTCTACTATTTTCTAATGTCCATTCTTGTGGATATGTAATAGAGAGGCTATAACTTTCCATACGACTCCCTGGTTGTTTATAAATATCTAAAATCATATTGTAATGAGTATCTGTTTTTTCAATAGGGAAGAACGAAGAATCTCCCTGTTTTAATCTGTATCGAATATCTACAGTAGCAGAGTCTTGTATAGGGGTATTAAACCAACCTGCAACAACTTGGTATCCATTCTCATTATAAATATTATATTTATTATCAACTATTCCTCGTATATATGTTAATTCTGCACCAATAGGTATGTATACTCTTAAATAGTTTATATACGCTCCCTCTAGTTTATCCTCCTCTTTTGAGTCGTTTTGGATAGCTATCTGATATGAATAATCAATACTTTCTTCATCTTTAATATTAATTGAAAGGATATGGTTTTTCTTAATATATAGATTCGCTTTATTGTTACCCCAATTCCAATCAATATTTATAGGGGCACTTTGGAATTTGCTTTCTAAATTACATACCCATCCATTACTTGATAAATATGTATTAGCAGAGGAGTTTTTAAAAGTAAATATTATATTTTTTTCATCTATACTCTTCGAGATTACTTCATATACCTTAGTATTATCAGTAAACTTTGTTGAAAATATCTTAGTAAGTACAGAATTGAATAAATCTGTTAAGAAACTAGATCTTCTAATTTCAGTTGGAGATTGAGAAGTAGAATCCTCTATTATCTTAGAATAAAGGTTTTCAGAAGTAATTAAATCACTTTCAGCAGCGACCTCCACTCCACCCCAAGCATCTAATACTCTTTGGAGAAATACGCTGTCTAATGCTATTACCCCATCTAATTGATCACCTTTTCCTAAATCGTAAATAAACTGCTCACTTGAGAGTAATATATTCTCTAAATTAGGGTCCCAATTGACTAGAGGGAAAGAGTAAGTAACATCTTGTAGTGCTCTTGTCATAGAATTTGGAGCTCTATATTTAAAACCTTTAAGAGCTAAAAGTGCTTGAGCATTGTAAATATCGTCAATGAAGATTTCATGGATTTGTCCATTTTCTATTGCTATTACAGCGTAATTTGATATCCATCCTCCACTACCTCTTATCTCCCCACTGTCTTGAAGTAATATTAAATATCTCTTTCTCTCATCAACTCCAAGTAAGTCAGGTAAAAACTCGGAGACCTTTTCAAGCGGTTTTACAGTACTGTCAATTTGGTTAACTAACTCTTTGTATTGATATACAAAATCCTTAATGAAGTTAGGATATTTTCTTGTATCTACTTTAGTAATTAAATTCTGTGCTAAAGACATTTTATACACACCCTCTTGTAATAGATAACGGTTATCCTTTATTGCGCTAAGATACTCCTTGTACTCTTGTATAGACTCTTTCTCAGCACCGTCTTCATTAATGGAAGGTTCGTAATCTCGGAGATATTCACCGAGTGGTCTTAATCCTACTACTAAATCTTCCCCACTCTCGGATATTAATTTTGTACCTTGAACTATTTGGTAAAGGTTACTAAACTCATCTTGAGAATTTGTAATCTTAAATAGCCAAAATATTTTATTAAAATTGTTTTCAACTCGTATAGCGTTTTTTGAAAGGGATTCTGTTTCTTTCCCAATCTTATCAAAATCTAATTCTGATATTGAATTAGAAAGCTGTTTCCCTTGACTGTATATTAAGTATGAACCAAGGGATATACCTATAAAAGGAGATATTAGATAGTAGGTTATTAACAGAAGAAGAACAAAGAGTATTGAAGAGGTAAATATTTTTGTATAGTTGATTTTCTCAAATAACTTTTTAGGAGTAACAACCTTTTTAAAAGGAGATACAATTGAAGAAAGAAATTTCCCTAATTTAGTTTTGGATACTGTAGTTTCAACCACCTTCTCTTTTGTTCTATCTGTTTTATCTATCTCCCACTTTTTGTCTGATTTTTCATAATATGAATCTATCTGTTCTATTGTTGCTTGTTCCAGAGTTACATTTTGCTTCCAATCATAAGCCGTTGCATTAGGAGCAGAGACATAAAGATCTTGCAATATTGTATTAGCATCTTCTCTTTCAATGAACTTGATTGCTTTAGCCTCTACATCGAGCTCTAATAGCTTGTAAGCGATAGAAAGAGTAGAATAGTCATTCTTGTTGCACAGAGATATTACCTCTCCTTTAGTATCATCAGAGAAGGTCAGTTTCAATATTCCATAAATAGCATCACTCTCATGTATTAAATTATGAATCTCTAACCCCTCTCCAGTAATTTCAATTTGGTGTTTTTGTGTAGCATCAGAGAATAGTCTATCTAATACAGTGTCATTAATTTGACTTACTCCTCTTCCAACAAGAGTCCCCAGTCTAATTATTCTTAAATTAGCCTTCGTTTTATCTACATACTCTGCACAGTAATTCTCTCCATACCTTTGTAACTCTAAGGGAGAGTAAGCTTTCGTCTTAGTAGAGGCATCATTATTAATGATATTTGAAAGTTCTCTATTAAGTCTTAATGAGGTTATTAGAGAAATTTTAGCTTTATATTTATTAGCACAGCTTAAACTTTGATTTAAATAGTCTGTTTCGGAAAGAAAATCCTTACTATCTATTGTTGGATTCTCCTCTATTCTTTGCCCTAACATATAGTAGAGATAGTCTACTCTGGCTATCTTTTCATAAAAACCCTTAATGCCTTTGAAATCTATGAAACTAACCTTTCCAGACTTCTTTAATTGGGAAAAATACTGTTTAGAATTATTACTATACTTATCAATTATCACAACATAGCTACCCTGTTCTAATAAAGTTTTAGCCAAAAGGTATGAGATATAGTTACCACCATGAACTATTACAGAAACTGGAACTTGGCCTTTAATTCTACTTAAATCTTCTTTCCCCATGACTTTTAGTTAATATCAAAACTTACTGGAATAGGGAATTGGTGTCCCTTAATATGTAAAATGTGTCCTTCGCTTACTACAACAGGAAATTCTAAATCTTCATAACCTTGTGATTCCATCTTAACAGTATACTCTCCTTTATTAAGGATATGGTTAGTTATTGGTGTTTTATCAATATATTCATTATCTATATATACTTTTGTATCTTGTGCATTTGAAGTAAGTGTCAATTTCCCATTGTTTGTACCGGCAGTATTATCTTGAGTGTAATAAAGTTCGAACCCATGTAAATTATCATCTGGTCCTATTTCCATATTAATTCTTGAGGTTGAGTTTTTAGTTAACCAAATATTAAAGATATGTGGTTTGTAAAATCCTTCTGAAGAAGACTCTCTAATCATTTCTATTTGATACTCGCCAGCTACAAGATTTGTAATATTTGCAGGTGTATTTCCATACTCCTTTCCATCTATTTTTACTAAGGCTTTACTGTTAGGAGATGTTATTTCTAATACGGTATTACGATAGAAGACTTTTACTAAGGGGAAGTTTTTAGCTACCTCATTTAATGGAAAGAAGAAAAAGAAGATAGAAAAAATTACTATTAGTAGAACAATTATTATGGCAGTTTTAGACTTTTTCATGCTTCTTAATTATATTGAAGCTATTGAGATTTGTCTATTATTTAATATGAGTACTTTGATTCTGGGGAATCTTGCATCTTTTCAGTCTTTGTTTTAGCTTTATAATTGATATATACAACAAAGATTATTGTTGATGCCAAGCCAAATATTAATGCAAAATATCTAAATGCTCCTGTAGAGAGTATTGCGAAAGACCCTAAAAGTAATGATATAGATGCTTCTATAAGCAATACTGAGACATTGTTAAACCCTAGCTTAAATAGTTGATGATGTAGGTGAGAGGTATCATTAATCTTCATTAATTCAATAGGGTTTTTTGGTTTATATGTAATATATCTATATATAATTACATAGATAGCATCTACTATTGGAAGTGCAAGCAACATTACGGTAGTTGAGAATTTCGCACCACTAATTATTGCTAATATACTAATTAAAAATCCATAGATAGATTTCCCACTTGAACCAGACATTATTTTAGGTGGTGGGAAAGCATAAAAGATTAAAGAGATTAAAGAACCGGCAATTAATATAGATATAGTACTAGAAAATAGAGAAAATGTTCTAACACCGATAACAAAGATTAAAAGTATTATTACTAATGTATATGACTCTACTAGTCCTGGAAGACCACCTACCCATTTAACAGAGTTAATACAGAGTAGAATCCAAAGCATTAAGAGTAAGTCTCCTGGGAAAACAAAAGAGATTGGTAATGAAAAGATACTGCTACTAAGAGATGAGGTTTGAAGATCTATTAAATCAGTAGAAAATATACTAATAGTTGACAAATCAAAAACAGAAAACGCTATTATTCCAGCTGCTAATAGTTGATAGAGTAGTTGTACTTTTGAAGAAAGATTGAAGATATCATCAAATACAGAACCTATTACTAATACAAGTAATCCTATTAATATTGGTAATATGAAAGAATCTACCCTAAAGAGTATTATTAAACCTAACAGAAGTGGTATAGTTACAGCCAAACCACCTAATGCGGGTGTTTCTAGCAAATGAATTGCTTTTTGCGGATTATCAAACTCTTTATTTTTCCTTCTGCTTTTTGGCTTGTATGTTGCACCAACTTTTATAGCGAATTTACCAATGAGGGGTATTAATAGGAAAGAAAGAACAAAGCCAAAGAGTAGTATTGGCCAATAGTTTAAATATTTATTGTAACGAGTAATTAGATCTATATTACCAATTCTTAATATCTTCTCTAAAACAGTATTCGCTATTGAAAAGTCCATAGGTTAGAAAATTAAAAATAATTTTATAAAGACCAAACAAATTGAGATGTTTGCTAGTAATGTTACTATAGAAAGTGCCCTAGATAACTCTTTTTCTCTGTGATAATACCTGTTTGTTAATATAATTGTAATTATTAACAAAATAGCACAAGAAATAGGTAGTAAATATATATAATCATTAGGGATTAATCTTTTACTAGGATTAAGAAAGTAGTTAAATATTGGAATTTTTGAAGGAAGCTTACCCTCTTTCTCTATTAAATATATCTGTGTTCCAATAAGTGTAGAAGAGAGTATTATTGTAAACCATGTTAGAGGGTCTTTAATATATTTCTTTGTTTCAAGTCCAGCCAACCAAATATCGTACGCTTCTTTGTATTTGTAATATACATTTTTTGGTGTGTTCTTAAGACCGAAGTCTAACTGTTTCTCTTTCTGTTTCTTTTCCATTTCACAATTATACCAAAAGACTAATGAGAATATTCATAGATATTAATATACTCATCTAAAGAAAGTTGTGCTGGTCTTAATAGTTCATATTTACTACTACCTTTAAGATATTTTGTATTTTTAAGATTGTTTTTAATATTTTTTCTAGGTTGTCTAAAAGAGAGCGTAATTAGCTCTTCTATACCTTTTATATCCCTAACATCTATCTTATTTGGTGTAAAGGAGATTAACGAGCTAGTTACATTAGGTTTAGGTCTAAAAGAATCTCTAGAGATATCTAATATATGTTTTGTATTTGCGTAAAGGGATGTGGTTAAGCAAAGAGATGAGTAAGGGGGTTTATATATATACTTTTGTGCAACTTCTTTTTGAACAATAAAAAAAGAGGGGTATTTAAAAAATCTACTTTCTATAATCTTTCTAATTATTGGTTTAGATACATTAAAAGGTAAAGAACCAAAAAACATACTGTCTTCTTTAATTATTTCTTCTAATGGGATATTTAAAAAATCAGCATTAACAATACTTGCTTTTGGAAATTGTATTTTTAGATTTTGAGCTAGTGAAGTATCCTTCTCTATTAAGGTAGTATTCTCAAACCTTTCTACTAAATATTTAGTAAAAAAGCCCATCCCAGGGCCAATCTCAACAATATTTTTACATTTGTTGTCAGAAACAATATTAATGATGTGTTCTCCAAGATTTTTGTTAATGAAGAAGTTTTGTCCTAAAGATCTTTTTGCTTTCATTTATACTCTAAAATCCCAAATATCCTCTTTTTTGAAATACTCTTTGTTACAGCTTTTACACTTTGCACTATTCCCATCAAAAGATAGTTTTTCTTTACATGCAGGGCATACAAGAATATCTAATATATTTTTAGCACTTTCAATTTCCTTCTCCTTTTTTACTGCTGTTGCTTTAAGAAATATACTAGGAGAGATATTGCTCCAAGAAAGGGTCTTTTGTAGGAGTTTTTCTATTGAAAGTAGGGCTTCTGTCTTAAATATCTTTTTAAGAAAAGCACTTCTTAGAAAAGAGCAACCATACTTTTTATCTATTCTTAACCCTATGTTGTCAAACATTTCTGATATATATTTTGGATGGTAGTTAAGAAAAAGGACCTTAGAACCCTCTTTTGTACCTTCATAATGGTGTTTATCAGGTTGTTGATATGGATTCGTATTAAAGATACTTAAATCAAAATGTATTAAGGCCCTTATTAATGCTTTAATATGTACTTTATTTGCATATTCTTGTATATATTTTCCATTAGGAGTTAATATTCGATATATCTCCTCTAAACAATCCTTTGGCTCTTGGATGTGGTGCAGTACTCTAACCATTAATGCGCCATCAAAAGAGCTATCTTTAAAAGGTAAATTGTAAGCATTAGCTGCGATTAATTCAATTTCGGGAAATCTTTTCTTAAGTTCTTGGTTGTTTTTTTGTAAAGTCTTTAAAGAGTAGTCCACTATTACAGGATTGGAGTAATTATCATAATATGAATCTGTTAGCCTACCAAAGGAACCTCCAATATCTAAAAACCATTTACCTTTTAATTTTGTAAAGAGATTTTTAAGTACTATTTCCTCTGAGATATGTTCATACTTTCTCTTACCCCAATATGTACTGTAATCATAGTCGTAGGTATCATAATCTGCTATTTTTTTCATAATTCTGTTTTTCTTTTATTAAATCTTGAAACTCTTTAAAGAGTTTAACACTTTGCTTAATATTACCTAACTGTTCAGCAGAAGCAATCTTTACTCTAAAATCTTCTTCTTTTCTAACAAAATATGACTTTACGATACTATCATAAATATTAGATAACTCTTGAATATTACTCTCCCCCTTAGAAAAAGAAAAGATGCTATCCTCAATTAATGGCTTAATTACAGGATCTTCTTTATACTTTTTAAGCAATTCCTCTCTTGTTATTTTAGGGTTTTGTGAAACAAAGGACAAAATTTCCAATATTTTTTCATTATCGAAAAATTTTAGATCAAAATTTTTAAGAACTTTAAAATTTTGTTGGAAAAGTAGGGACTGAAGAAAAATGGCGTCTTTGCTAGACCTTTTGACCTCAATTTTTTCACTTTTTGCCTCAGGGTCTGAAAATGCTTTATTTGCGATGCTTTTGAAGGGCTCAACTTTTGTTATATTTACTGACGATTTCACATAGAATAAAAAATTTGAACGATTTTTTACATGTGAGAGAGTCGACTCCATCCATGAAACAATCCGACGATAGTCTTCGAACTTATTTAAATTCTTGTTTTTAATATACTCAGTAAGTAGATATGTATATGCATCTACTCTCTTTTTAACTAAAGATTTAAATTCTTTAGGCTCTTTTTCAATCATTTCATCAATATCTTTGTATGGAGAGGTATTTGTAGCATAGGTGTTAAGAGAGAGTTCTTGAGATAGGATAAAAGCTTTTTCTACTGCTTTTTGCCCTGCACTGTCACTGTCAAAGAGAAAGAGAACATTTTTAGATAGTTTTGATACTTTAGCTAACTGTTCTTTTGTTAAGGCTGTTCCTAGTGGGGCTACAATATTTTCTACACCAATTTGATGTGCTGATATTACATCTGTAGTTCCTTCACACAGGATGATAAGGTCCTCCTTTCTTGATTGCTGTCTTGATTCATATTGGCCGTACAGGTTGTCACTTTTATGATATATCGGTGTTTCTGGAGAATTCATATATTTGGGTCCGTACTCGTTACCTGGGAGTACTCTTCCAGTAAAGGCTATTACCTTTCCAGAACTTGATCTAATTGGAAACATTATCCTTTTAAAAAACTTCCCTCTTAATTTCCCTTCTTTTTCAACAAATAGACCCGATTGAAGCAGTTCTGATTTAGAGTATTTCTCTTTACTTTGTATGTATTCAAGTAAACCGTTTCCTCCTGGTGCATATCCAACACCAAACTTTTGGATACTATCATCTGTTATTCCTCTTTTATGTATGTATTCCAAAGCAGTGCTGTTCTTTTTATCTTTAAGCTGTTTAAAAAAATATATTGCAGCATTTTTGTTTATATCTTCAAGTCTTTGAAATTGTGTGTTACTCTTCTTTTTAACAAGGGTTACCCCTGCTTCTTTTGCTAGTTTCTCTAGAGTCTCTGCAAAATCAATATTTTCAATCTTTTGAATAAAATTAAAAATATCTCCAGATTCACCACACCCAAAGCATTTATATCTTTGAAGTTCTGGACTTACAATAAAGGAAGGGGTTTTTTCAACATGAAAGGGACATTTTCCTGAAAAGTTTTTTCCTGCACTTTTTAGCGCAACGTACTTACCAACGATATCTACAATATCTAGCCTGCTTTTAATCTCTTCTATTTGATCTCTGGAGGAATCCATACCTAATTATACCAATTTCTTGCAACTATTCGCACTTAAGCTCTGAATTTACGACACTGCATGTTAATTGACCTATACCACTTTGTGATGAGGAGGTAATGGGGAGTGCCTCATTATTGACAGTAAGACTTGTATTTTGTACCCTTCCAGTTACTAAAGTGAAATTACTTTCAACCTTATATTCGTGCACAGTATTAGGTTGGAGTACTTGAGATATTTTATTTTCTCCATCAATATCTAGCTTAATCCATGAAGGAGATTGGGATATTGATAGTATGAGGAGAAATTCTTTAACTTCCGCCTCTTCTATTTCTGTTAATTCTAAGGGAGAGTATACAACCTTTAAAGTTATATTTGATTTCTGATTGGTATTTGATTCCTTCCATGCATTTACAGATATACTATTTACACCCTTTTTAAGAGTATATTCACTCTCAAAATCTCCAGAATCATTTACCTCAATTTTGTCTCCATTAATTTCTACAACTGTTGCAGTTTGAGTATTTCCTTTTATTACAATTGTTTCCTCCTCAGAGATATATTCATCTACGGGTTGGGATACTGTTAATACTGGAGGTTTTTGAAATTTATATATTTGATATCCAATATATCCTATTACTGATACTAAAAATATTGATAAAGTGATAATTCCTATTAGTTTAGGAGATATCTTAATTTTATCTCTTTTTATTAATATATTGGATTTTTTTGAGATTGTTGCTCTCGTTTTCGTACTTCTTCTGTAAAGAGCTAGTACTTTTTGAATATCAAGATCTAAATACTGTGAATATATTTTTAAAAAACCACAAGCGAAAATATCTGAATCAAACTTATCAAACTGATTATTTTCAATATATTCAAGATATCTCTTTTGAATTTTTGTGTCAGAACTTACACGGTTTAAATCCTTTTTAAGTTCTTCTCTTTTGTTTTTAATAACTTCTCCTGCTGTTATCATAGTCAAGAGTATATCAAACCTATGATTCTTCTAACATAGCATCGTCTGGGGAACGGCCTAGAATCTCTGAAGGAGAGGAAACTAGAACTTCTCTAGGTTTTACTCCATCTGCCTTTCCTATTGCTCCAGCCGCCTCAAGCTGCTCCATTAAACGAGCTGCCTTGTTATATCCAATACTTAACCTTCTTTGTATTAAAGATGCCGAAGCCTTACCCTCTCCAATTACTACCTGAAGAGCTTGAGGAAATTCAGAATCTCTCTCAAGAGACATTCCGTTAGGTCCTGTTGGAACTACGGGAGGTTGCGTAATATCAACCCTTTCCCCCTCCTGTTCTTCTACTGTTTGAGATTTAACCTGGTCTATTATATACATAGAATCTTCAGTAGATATGTAGCAACCCTGAATTCTGACAGATTTAGACATAGATTGATCTTTGTAAAGCATATCTCCATTCCCTAGCAGATTCTCCGCTCCCGTTTGATCTAGTATTACTCTAGAGTCCATCGCAGATGGAACAGCGTATGCAATTCTACACGAGATATTTGATTTAATTAGTCCAGTAATTACTGTAACAACAGGTTTTTGGGTAGCAAGAATTAAGTGTATTCCAACTGCTCTACCCATTTGTGCTAATCTTTGTATTTTAGGCTCTACATCAGAAGCTGCTGTAAGCATAAGGTCGGCCATTTCATCGATAACTACTATTAGATAAGGCATAGCAGGATACCCCATTTTTTTATTGTATTGAACAATATTTCTAACTAATACCTGTTTAAGTAATCTATACCTTTTCATCATTTCAGTTGTTGTCCATTGTAGTGCATTTACAACAAACTCCGTATCATTAATCACAGGTGTGAGAAGATGTGGAATTCCATTGTATAGCTCCATTTCAACCATTTTAGGGTCAACAAGAATGAATCTTAGTTCATCGGGAGTTTTTGTCAGAAGAAGGCCTCCAAGAATTGAATTTACACCAATAGATTTACCGGAACCAGTTCTTCCAGCTACTAATAGGTGAGGCATATCTACCAGATCTCTAATTTCAGGTTTTCCTGCAATATCTCTACCAAGTATTAATGGAAGTTCATATTTATCTGCATCAGAAAGGAGTTTTTTGGCCATCTCCTTCATATATACATAGTTGGGATTCTTGTTTGGGACCTCTATACCTATATATGATGTACCTGGTATTGGAGCTTCAATTCTCATAGTTCCTCTGTTAACTTTCAAGGCAACCTCTATATCGTTGCTTTGTCTTTTAATTCTGTTTACTGCAACACCAGCAGGTATAGAAAGAGCGTATCTTACTACTGTCGGGCCTACTGTTACACCAGCAATTGAGGCAGGAATTTTAAAACTCCTTAGTACTGAAAGGATAACCTTGGCTTCATCTTTATACGCCTCTTTGTTCTGTTCACTTTTGATTGGTTCTTGTAAATTATCAATAATTGGATATTTCCAATCTAAATATTTAGGCTTTGATGGGGTAGCATCCATTTCACTGTTAATTTCACCTACTACGACAGGTTGTGCCACCCTCGGATTCCCTTGCATTGACGAGATATTTGGGGTGTCCATTGTTCCCTGACTCTCTTGAATATGAATATCATCAGTTTTGTTTTCCTTGTAATCTTGATCTAAATCATCATCAACGCCACTAATTACTAACTTGCCCTGTTCCACTGAGGAACCAATCTTTTCAGGTAAATCCTTAAAACTAATTTTAGAAAACATCTGACCAAATAGATCAGCAATCTGTTTAATCTGTACTCCTGTAATTAAGGAGAATGCTACAACTAAGAGGATTATTAATATTACTAATTCTAAAATATCTCCCGTTGTATTGTTTATTCCAATATGTAGGGTCTTTCCAATAACCCCTCCAGCCTTTTGAAGTGTTGTGCTATCTTCTAAATTCTCAGCAGGAATCCAAAATGTAAGTAAGGTGTTTAGTGTTACGGAAAGAAGTAGAAAACCAATTATTTGAGTTTTTTTACTAAAATGTTTTCCCTGTGTCAGTAAATTTATGGAAAGCGCAACAACTGCGAGACCCCATACTAAGGATGGCCAACCCAAAAGGTTAGCTATATATACAAAGATAGGGGCATCTTCTTTTATTATTGGTGTTAATATTAAAGCTATACCTAATACAAGAAAGATTAGACCAAAGAATGTTTTGGTTTCTGAGCTTTTAATATTTATTTCTTTCTTTTTCTTTTTACGAGACATATGTTTATGAGTATATATATAATAGAGGAATTTACATCTTTTGACAAAATATTTCCACTCATATATTATCCTTTATATCAAATGAATGCAAAATGCTGCAAAACCCTTTGACTATATTACTAGAATGTGATAAACTCGCGAGAGTTATTTAATTTATGCTTTAAATTAAGGCGATTTTTGATGTTTTCCTAAATCATTTTTAAGAGTGATTTGGGCTGTATCGCTTTTATTGGATGTAATTTATAACCTATAAATCACCATTTTATGATTGAACCCAAGCGAAATAGAGCCTCCAGACTTAATCTGGGAAAAGGTTTCTCCTCTTCCTTTGAAATTCCTAATTTAATTGAAGCCCAAAAGTCTTCATTTAAAGATTTTTACGAAGGTGGATTTAAAAGACTTTTTGAAGAGATTAGCCCTGTTAAAGATACTATGGAGAGGATGTGGACATTGGAGTTTAAATCCTTTAGATATGGAGAGCCTTACGGGAGTATCCAAGAGGTACTAGCAAAGGGTCTCTCATACGAAATTCCAGTATATGCAACTGTTCAACTTCTAAACAACAAGACAGGAGAAATTAAGGAACAAGAGATATTTGTTGCCGATTTACCAATGATGACCGATGATGGAGCATTCATTGTAAACGGTGTTAGAAGGGTAGTCACCCACCAGATTGTAAGAGCTGAGGGTGTACTTTTTGAAGAGGGAGATGTTTTACCATATCGTAGTTTGTATAAAGTAAGATTGATGCCGGGAAGAGGTCCTTGGTATGAGATTGAGACAAACAAGTACAACGTTATCTCAATGAGAATATTACCAAAAAGACCAAGAGTGTTAATCACTGAATTTTTAAGAGTATTAGGATATGAAACTGACCAAGAGATTTTAAAGCTTTTTAAGGATGTAGATACTCACCCAGAGTATAAATATATTGAAGCAACTTTGGCTCGTGATTTTACCAAGAGTAAAGAAGACGCCATAATTAGTATTTACAACAAGCTTAGACCAGATGAGTCTGTTACTATTGAAAGTGCAGAGAAATATATTAAGAGTAATTTCTTTAGTAAAAGGAAATTTGATTTAGGGAAAATAGGAAGATACCAATTAAATAGAAAGTTAGGAACTGAGTACAATTATAATAATCCCGATGAAGCGGTACTTTACCCTGAGGACATTATTTTAATAGTAAAGAAATTAATTAAGATTAATAACGGTGTTGAACCAGCAGATGATATAGATCATTTGTTTAACAGAAGGATTAGAAGTGTTGGAGAGGTATTAGAAAGACAGCTTTTAGCTGGTGTAAGAAGATTAGAGAAAAATATCAAAGACAAGATGAGTTTGTATGGACAGGATGCAAAAGTAACACCTTCTATGTTAGTTGGTACTAAACCTATTGCGGCCTCTATACAATCATTTTTTGGTGCAAATCAGTTGTCAACATTCATGGATCAGACCAATATATTGGCTGAATTAGAAAACAAAAGAAAAGTAACAGCAGCTGGTCCAGGTGGTATTGTAAAAGAGAGAGCAACTTTCTCTATCAGAGAGGTTCATAATTCTCAGTATGCTAAGTTTGACCCAGTAACTAGTCCAGAGAGTTCAAATATCGGTGTTGTTACCCAACTCTCTATTCTAGCTAGAGTAAATGAATTTGGCTTTTTAGAGTCTCCATACAGAAGAGTTAAAAAAGAGGTTAAGAATTCTAAAACAGAACTTTTAAACAGAATCATAGATGAAGATATTAAGGGTGTTGGTAAGAGGGGAGCTCTAGTTACCAAAGAGATTGCGGAAAAGATTTCAGCAAAGAAAGATATTAAGAGTATTAAAGTTAAACCATTCATTTCAGAAGAGGTAGATTACTTAGATGCACTAGATGAGGAGGAGATGTATATTAGTATTCCTTCTGTAAATACAGACGAACACAACAATATATTAGAAGCATTGGTACCAGCAAGACATTTAGGAGATTTCATCTTGGAAGATGTTAACCTAGTTGATCATGTAGATGTTTTAACATATCAGCAAGCAGGATTGGGTATGGCATTAATTCCATTTGTTTCTCATGATGAAGCTATGAGAGCTTTAGCTGGAGCAAATATGCAAAGGCAGGGAGTTCCTTTAGTAAAACAAGAGGCTCCATTAGTTGGTACAGGTGTAGAAGAGATTGTTGCAAGGCAGTCTAATTGGTGCGTTTTTGCTAAAGATGATGGAGAGGTTATGTATGTTGATGCAAATAAAATAACTGTGAAGTACAAAAAAGAAGGAATTGCAGATTACAAGATAGAGTCCTTTTATAGAACTAATGATAATACATCTTTCTCACAAAGACCTGTTGTAGAGCAGGGAGAGAAATTTAAAAAGGGAGATATTTTAGTAGACGGTCCAACTTCAGTCGGTGGAGAGTTAGCAATAGGTATTAATCTTAGAGCTGCTTTGATGTTTTACGAAGGTTACAACTATGAAGATGCCGTTGTTATCTCTGAAAGAGTAGTTAGAGATGATCTTTTAACCTCTGTGCATATTAGGGAGCACAAGGTTGAAGTAAGAGATACCGAATTAGGACCAGAGTTAATTACTGCAGATATCCCTCATGTTAATGACAGAATTTTACAGAAATTAGATATGGCTGGAATAGTAATAGAGGGTGTTAAAGTAAAGGCGGGAGATATCCTTGTCGGTGTTATTGCACCAAGAGGAGAGAAAGAGTTAACTGCAGAGGAGAGATTACTTCGAGCTATCTTTGGAGAGTCAGCAAGCGATGTAAGAGACAACTCACTTAGACTTCCTCATGGGGAAGAGGGAATTGTAATCCATACTCAAAGACTTTCTGCTAACAAAGGAGACAAATTGCCACCTGGAGTATTAGAAGAGGTAAAGATATGGGTTGCTGATACAAAGAAATTAGGATATGGAGATAAGATATCTGGAAGACACGGTGATAAAAATACAGTAGCAGCAATTCGTCCTGTTGAAGATATGCCTTTTACTCCAGATGGTCAACCAGTTGATATTGTTTTTACACCTACTTTCTTAAAAAGAATGAATATGGGACAGGCAGAAGAGGTCCACTTTGGATTGTATGCAAAATTACTTAAAGAGAAATTTGCATTCCCACTTTTTGAAGATGTAAATATGGAGTGGCTAGAGAGAGAAATGAAAAAACAGGGTTACAAAATTGAGCAGAAAACAGATCTCTATGATGGTAGAACTGGTAAAAAGTTCCCACGTAAGGTAACAGTAGGTATGAAATATGTACTTAAATTACATCATATTGCTGATGAGAAAGTACATGCAAGATCTACTGGACCATACACTGCTGTAACTCAGCAACCATTAAGTGGTAAGGCTCAAAGAGGTGGTCAAAGATTCGGAGAAATGGAGGTCTGGGCATTAGAGTCTCACGGTGCTCCATACGCCTTGCAAGAGATGTTAACCATTAAATCTGATGATATTAAGGGTAGATCTAGTGCTTACAAAGCAATCATACATGGAGAGAAAATTGAGAGTGTAAATGTTCCAGAATCCTTTAAAGTATTAATAAAGGAATTAAATGCACTCTGTTTAAATATGGAATTAATTTCTAAAAAATCACAGGAGGTTTCTGAGAATGAATAATAACAATCATAACAAGAGTACTCATTATCACAAAGATTCTTTTGATGATTTTGATTCAATAAGATTAACATTGGCTTCTCCTGATCAAGTATTAGATTGGTCCTACGGAGAGGTAACAAAAGCAGAAACTATAAACTATAGAACCTTTAGAGCTGAACCAGATGGTCTTTTCTGTGAGAAGATATTTGGTCCTACCAAAAACTATGAATGTTACTGTGGAAAATATAAAAAGATTAGATATAAGGGGATAGTATGTGACAAGTGTGGTGTTGAAGTAACTACCAAGGATGTAAGAAGAGAGAGAATGGGTCATATTAAATTATCAATACCTGTTGCTCATGTTTGGTTTGCATACGGTATTCCTAACAAAATGTCTATCGTTTTGGATATGTCTCATAAAAAACTACTTTCAGTAATATACTACACAAGGTATATGGTAGTTGAGATTGAAGTAGAGAAGAGAAAAGAGGCTCTTTCAAAGTTAGAGGGAATAAGAAAAGAAGATATTGAAAACCTTAAAAAGGAATTAGAGGAAGAGCTTAAAGTTACAGAGGCAATGTATGATGCAGATATTAAAGATGCTAAGAAAAAGAAAGAGGGGAAAGATTTTAAGCTTAGCCAATTAGAACATAAAAAGAAACAGGGTGTTGCTAAAGTAAGAAAGGATTATGCAGAAAGAGAGGAAGAGTTGGATTCTTTCTATTCTAAGCTTCAACAAGTTCTTGAAAAGGTTGATGTTGGTTCTGTACTTTCAGAGGATGAATATATTGACTTAGAAGATAGGGACTTACTTTTCTTTAATGCAATGATGGGTGCTGAAGCTATTAAGAAATTACTTCAGAATTTAGATATTGATGCAGAGTTAACAAAACTTAGAAAAGCTGTTAAGAAAGAGAAAGGGGATAAAAAGTTAGCCTCTATAAGAAGGATACAGTATTTAGAGGGTTTTAAGATTAACGGAATTGACCCAAGTTGGATGGTAATAGAAATACTTCCAGTACTTCCACCAGAGTTAAGGCCTATTATTCCTTTACCGGGAGGTAAGTTTGCAACTTCTGACCTTAATGACTTGTATAGAAGAATTATTAACAGAAACAACAGGTTAGCTAGATTAATAGAGATTGGAGCACCTGATGTAATCTTGCGAAATGAGAAGAGAATGTTACAGGAGTCAGTAGATGCTGTAATTGATAACTCACATAGGCCATCTAAACCAATGATGAATAGCAAGAGATTGCCATATCAATCATTAACTGACGATTTAAGAGGTAAGAAGGGAATATTTAGAAAGAACCTCTTAGGTAAAAGAGTCGACTACTCTGGTCGTGCAGTAATTGTAGGGGATCCAAGTCTTAAGTTAGACCAGTGTGGTATTCCTAAGTCTGTTCTTTTAGAAATGTTTAAACCTTTTGTCATTCATGACCTTTTAGATCAAGAGTTAGCACCAAATGTTAGAGTAGCTAAAGATATGATTGAAGAAGAGGAAGACATTATTTGGGATATATTAGAAAAGGTAATTAAGGGTAAACCAGTACTACTAAATCGTGCTCCTACTTTACATAAATACAGTATTCAAGCCTTCTACCCTAAACTAGTTGAAGGTGAAGCTATTAGATTACACCCATTAGTATGTAAAGCATTTAATGCTGACTTTGATGGAGACCAAATGTCTGTTCATCTCTTGTTAACAGGAGAGGCACTAGAAGAGGCTAAAAGAGACATTATGGCATCTAAAAATATTGTTAACATCTCTAATGGAGAAGTTTTAGCAATACCATCTAAAGATATGCTCTTAGGTTTTTACCTCATGACAGATAAAAATGA
>CAZYGQ010000006.1:0-7112 GCA_964647075.1 uncultured Candidatus Saccharibacteria bacterium | reverse complement strand
GATTTAGGATTCTCTTTTGGTATGGAAGATTGTAATGTTAACTTTGATGTTAATACCAGAATTAAGGAAGTCGAGGAAAAAGATCTTCAATTACAAGAGAACTACCTTCAAGGATTAATAACAGAAAAGGAAAAGATTAATATCTCTACTGAAATGTGGAACGATTTTGCAACCGATTTAGCAGAAGAAGCATGGGGTAAATTAGATAAGAACAATTCAGTATATGAGATGGTAGAGTCCAAAGCTAATGGAGGTAAGATTCAAGCAAGACAGGTCCTTACCATTAAGGGTATTGTAAAGGACTCTCGAGGAAACTCTATTCCTCTTCCAATTAAAGGTAACTATAGAGATGGACTCAATGCTTTTGAGTACTTTGTAGCAGCTAACGGTGGAAGAAAGGGTATTGCTGATAGATCTCTTAGAACTTCATCCTCAGGATATTTAACTAGAAAGTTAGTAGATGTTGCTCATGATGTAATTATTAGATTAGAGGATTGTGGATATGAAGGAGAAGGATTAGCAATTAAAAAGGGTGATGACAGGAGAACTAGTTTCGATAAGAGAATATTTGGAAGAGTAGCAAGTAAAGATATTTTAGATTCTAAAGGAGAGGCGATAGTTTCAAAGAATGAACATATTACAAGAGAGATAGCAGATAAGATAATAAACGAAGGAATTGAAGAGGTATATGTAAGAACTCCAATACTATGTAAATCACCTTTGGGAATATGTAAAAAATGCTACGGATTAAATCTTGAGAACGGTAATGAGATAGAGATGGGTAAAGCAGTTGGAGTAATTGCAGCTCAATCTATTGGAGAACCAGGAACTCAAATGACTATGCAGACATTCCATAAGGGTGGTGTTCAGACAACAGATATTACGCAAGGATTGCCTAGAGTTGAAGAGCTCTTTGAGGCGAGATCTCCAAAAGCAGAAGCAGATATTTCTACAGTTAGCGGAAAGGTTCATATTGAAAGAGCAGAAGATGATTCTGCAACCATCCTTATCGTAGGTGAGAAAAAGATGGAAAAAGAGATTGTAATATCTGACGCTAAGAGTGTATTAGTAACTGATGGTGCTCAAATAAAAGCAGGACAAGTAATATATATTGATACAGAGGGAATGGAAAAGCAGTCCCCATTTGAAGCAGTTGCGAAGATTGAGGGAGGAATACTTACATTAACAGGCTCTATGAAGGCAGAAGAAACCATCTCTGTTCTTCCTAATGTGGAAATATTGGTTAATGAGGGAGATAAAATAGAGGCTGGGACTCAGTTAGTAGCCGGTGCCCTAGACCCTAAGAAGCTTGCAGATATGGCTGGATTACTTGTTGCTCAGAAATATATTCTTGATCAAGTTCAAAAAGTATTTAATGAGCAGGCAGTATCTATTGATGATATCCATATTGAAGTAATAATTAGACAGATGGCAAGATTGGGAAGAGTCTTGGAATCAGGTGATACAGAGTATCTTGTTGGCTCAATGGTAAACAGATTTATCTCTGAAGTAAAGAACAATCTTTTACTAGCAGATGATAAGAGGAAAGCACTTGTATCTCCTAAGTTATTAGGTATCAAAGCATCTGCTTTGTATACTGAAAGCTTCCTTTCTGCAATGTCATTCCAAGAGCAGGTAAGAGTATTGACTAATAGTGCAATATTAGGTAAAACTGACTTCTTAAGAGGTATGAAAGAGAATGTAATCATTGGAAGAAGAATACCTTCCGGAGAGACAGCAATTCTTACAGATATGAATAATCTCGAAGAGATTAAACTTTAATTGATTTTGTTGTATAATACGAACCATGCCGACTATAAACCAATTAGTTAGAAAACCTAGAAAAGCGAAAAGAGACAAAGCAAAACATATCGCTTTAGCTACAAATTTTAATCCCTTGAAAAATAGGTATAAGAAAGTTAACAATCCATTTAAAAGGGCAGTATGTATTCAAGTTAAAACTATGACTCCTAAAAAGCCTAACTCAGCATTAAGAAAAGTTGCTAGAGTAAGACTTTCTAATGGAATGGAGGTAACTGCATATATCCCAGGTGAGGGACACAATTTACAGGAGCACTCAGTAGTAATGGTAAAAGCAGGAAGAAAGAGAGACTTGCCAGGTGTTAAGTATATTGTAGTAAGAGGTAAATACGATACTGCAGGAGTAAAGGGTAGAAAGAAAGCTAGATCTAAATATGGTGCTAAAAGACCAGAGAAAGAATAATATTTTTAATAAATAGTAATGAGAGGTAAGAGATCAAAAAAAAGAATAATAACAAAAGATAGAAAGTATAACGACGAGGTTATTGGTAGACTTATTAATAAGGTTATGCAAGGAGGAAGGAAATCAATTGCAGAGGAATTAGTATATAGTGCAATAGAAGCAGGCGCAGAGAAGAGTAAGACCCCAGTTATTGAATTTGTTCATACAGCTATTGATAATGTAAGACCAGCACTAGAGATTAAATCTAGAAGAGTTGGAGGTGCAAACTATCAGGTCCCAGTTCCTGTTAATCCTAGAAGACAAGAGACTTTGGTAGTAAGATGGTTAGTTGATATATCTAGAAATAAGAGTGGGAAACCATTTAGCAAACTATTAGAGACAGAGTTTTTAAATGCCTTTAACAAAGAGGGGGATGCTCTTAAGAAGAAGTTGGATGTAGAGAGAATGGCAGAAGCAAATAAAGCATTTGCACACTTTAAATGGTAATCTTTTATTATTGAATTTCAAAAGGAGGGGAAACCCTCCTTTTATTTTGTACTCTCTATCCTCTCCCAACCTAATTTAGGCATATCCTTTTTTAGAATTACTCTTTCCCAAAATATTTTTAACCAAGTGATTAATCTAACAGGAAACAGTAGTAGTGACCACCAAAATTCTTTAAGGGATTTCGCATATTTAAAAACAAATATTGCATAGGGGATCTCTATTAATATACTTCTACTCTGTTTATCCTTTTTAAATACTCCAAACTGTTTCAATTGTATAAAACCACCTAGAGATCTTACTTTCTGTTTGTAATAGTCTTTCAGATTAGTTGGGAATTTAACAAAACATTGGGCTTTAGGTGCGTATGCAATTTGTTTACCATTATTTCTTATTGAATATGAAATATATGCATCATCAGATAGAACATTGGAAGGAATATCAAAATTAATCTTTCTTACCGCCATAATATATCCACTCATAGGGAAAAATGATTTGTTACTAAGGTAATAATTACCTTTTTTAGTATTCATAGTAGTAACTCTTCTATGATGCCCTGCATCAGAAAGTAGATGTCCCCAATATCCCATCATATTATCTTTTCTATCCATAGATAGGGGCCTTCCACTTACTCCTCCTACATCTTCGTTTTTAAAGGGTTCTAATATATATTTAACAGAGCCCTTTTCAAAATATGTATCTCCATCTGTAAGAATCCAGATATCTCCCTTCGCTTTTTTAAAGGCTAATTTTAATGCAGAGGGTTTACCCTTTCTGGGATCTTGGATTTGAATATACTCTTGGGAAGATAGTTTTAACTCTTTAGAAGCTTTAAGTCCTGCATCTAAAGTTTCTTGGTCTGGAGATAGCTGTATTATTTCAAAATCAGTATTTAATCCGGAATATTTTCTATCTGCTATACATTTGATACATTTACCGATGGTATTAGGTTCTTTCCAAGATGTAATAATTATGGATATCATGTTCGATTATATATATAAATCATGAAAATAGGTAGGTCTAAGGCTACTCTTTTTTAGTTTGATCTGCAGTTGCTTCTGTAGCTACTTCTCCCTCAGCACTTTCTTCACCCTCTACACCCTCTTCTCCTTCAACCTCTTCTCCCTCAGCAGGAGTAACTACAACCTCTTCAACCTTTTGAATCTCAGTAATAGTTACAATAGTTGCTTTAGCTTGTTCATCATTGATTAGAGACATTCCTTTTGGAAGAGTAATATCATCTACATTAATAGTTTGTCCAACATTCTCAAGTTTTGATATATCAATTTCAATAAAAGGTTTAAGGTCGGTAAGTTTACATCTAACCTCTATACTATCTAATGTATTAACGAGTACACCTAGATTGTTTTTGACTGCAGGAGAAATACCAATAATATTGAAAGGAATTGTAAATACCATAGGAACACTTTCATCTATTCTAAAGAGTGCAACATGATTAATCTCATCTGTAACAGGATTAATATTTAACTCCTTAACTAATGTCTTAAAGGAATCTTTCTCTAATGTAGTATCTAGAATTGTTGTAGATGTAGTATTTCTGCTTATCCAATCTGCATCAGTACTATTCATTACAACATTAAAGGACTCTCCCTTTGCGTTATACACTACAGCTGGAGTAAGTCCCTCTTTTCTTAAATGTCTTACTTTCTTTCCAGTAATCTCTCTTTTTTGTAATTGAAGTTTTTCCATAAGCAAGTGAGAGTATAGCAAAGATAGGGGGCTTTTGCAATTCTTTTTCATAGCTCTTGACGAATTACAAAATTACCAATATACTCTTAGCAGGTAAGATGTAAGAGTGCTAAAATGCAAAGTATTACAGAAAGACAAAAAGAGATATTAATGGCGATAATCAGAGAGTTTATGAAAAATGCTGATGAGGTTGGTTCTTTGGCTCTTTTAGAAAAATATGATTTAGGAATTAGCTCTGCAACGGTAAGAAATGAGATGGCTCGTTTAATGGATTTAGGCTTACTTGAGAAAAGTCATATCTCCTCAGGAAGATATCCTACAGACTTGGCACTGAGAATGTATGTAAGCAAAATATTAGGAAGCAGTTCTTTAAATCCAATGGTTACTATTGAAATTAGGCAGGGTATCTTTAGAGATAGGTTTTCTAAAGAGACCGTTATTGATTCAATTCTAAAGATAGTATCTGATGAAACAGAATCAGTAGCTTTCATATTTATTGATGGTATATCTAGATATTGGGGTATATCTCAACTTTTTAAATATGAAGAACTTAGAGATTGGAAAAAGATTCAGAGAATAGTAAATATTTTAGAGGATGCTAATTTCTTAAATAACATGATGAAGAAATATAGTGGCTCTGGAGTATCCCTAGTTATAGGTGAGGAGTCTGGAATCAAAGGTTTGGATCAATGTGCAATGGCCTTTACGCAATTACCATTCTGGAATAGCACAAATGCTCATATTGGAGTAATTGGTTCGAAAAGAATGGATTATGCTAAATGTGTACCATCACTTCGTGAGGTACAAAACTCAATGCACAATGCAATGAGTGGTTGGAATTAAGATATATATATCAATGTATATGAAAAAAAATATTAACACAAAAGGTGTGCAGGAGAAAAATGCAGACAGATACAAAGAGTTAGAGGGAAAGATTGCTCAATTAGCTCTCACTATTGATGCAGTAGAAGATGAGAAATTAGTTGTTACAAATCAATTAAAAAGAGCCTTAGCTGACTATCAGAACCTTGAGGCTAATACAAATAAAAGGTTAAGCCTTTTGTATATGCAATCAAGAAAGGCCCTAGCAGAGAAACTAATATCTATTGTTGATGACTTAACAATGGCAATTAAGAGTAAGGAGGAAATTAAATTTGATCAAAACACTTTAGCATGGGCAAATGGTGTTGTAGGAATACTAAATAATATAGAGAAGAGTTTAGAAGAGATAGGATTGAAAAAATATATACCCCAAAAAGGTAGTAAATTTGATCCCCAATTACATGAAGCAATTACCGTTATTGAGGATAAAGTAGCAGGAGTGATATTTGAGGTAATACAACCTGGCTACATTTTAGATGATACTGTTATACGACCATCTAGAGTGGTTGTTACTAAAAGTAAATAAATTTTTATATATAAATAAAATGAGTAAAATAATAGGAATAGACTTAGGTACTACTAACAGTGCTATGGCATATATGTCTGGTGGTAAACCTAACATTATCGCAAATGCACAGGGAGGGAGATTAACCCCATCCATTGTTGCAATTGACGATAAAGGGGAGACCTTAGTCGGTGCTCCTGCAAAAAATCAGGCAGTTACAAATCCTGAAGGTACAATCTACTCAGTTAAGAGATTAATTGGTAGATCATGGGATGACCCAGAGGTTCAAAGAGATAGAGAACTACTTCCTTTTGAGATGAGAAAATCTAAAAGTGATGGTGTAGAGGTTAAGATGGGTGATAATTGGTTCACTCCTCAAGAGATCTCTGCAAAGATATTGGCTAAAATGAAAAAAGATGCAGAAGATTTTTTAGGAGAGAAGGTAACAGAAGCAGTAATAACGGTACCTGCTTACTTTGATGACTCTCAAAGACAAGCAACTAAAGATGCTGGTAAGATAGCAGGTTTAGATGTTAAAAGAATTGTTAACGAGCCAACTGCTGCTGCATTGGCGTATGGATTAGATAATAAAAAGGATGCAAAAATTGCAATCTTTGACTTAGGTGGTGGTACATTTGATATTTCAATCTTAGAAATAGGAGATGGGGTATTTGAAGTACTCTCTACAAATGGTGATACTCACTTAGGAGGAGATGACTTTGACCAAATGATAATTGATAAATTAGCTAAAGATTTTAAAAATAGTGATGGAGTAGATCTTAAAGATGATAGAACAGCACTTCAAAGACTTAAGGAAGCTGCAGAGAAAGCTAAGATAGAGCTATCTACCTCTGAAGAAACAGAGATTAATGTCCCATATATTACTGCTACATCTAGTGGTCCAAAACATCTAAAAGTTAAGATGAGTAGATCTGATTTAGAGAATTTGACATCTGAGTTAATTGAAAAGACTGTTAAGCCTTGTGAGAAAGCTATTAAGGATGCAAAGCTAAGTACTTCAGATATAGATGAAGTATTACTAGTAGGTGGTATGACAAGAATGCCTGCAGTAATTAAAAAAGTTAAAGAGATATTTAAGAAAGAACCAAATAAGGGGGTAAATCCTGATGAAGTAGTAGCAGTAGGTGCTGCAGTTCAAGGTGGTGTATTAGGAGGTGATGTTAAAGATATTACCCTATTAGATGTAACACCTCTTTCTTTAGGATTAGAAACATTAGGAGGAGTAATGACAAAATTAATAGAGAGAAATACTACTATACCTGTTGAGAAAAAACAGATATTTAGTAC
>CAZYGQ010000005.1:6399-27710 GCA_964647075.1 uncultured Candidatus Saccharibacteria bacterium | reverse complement strand
TTGGTTTAAAGAGGATGTAGATATTGATTGGGAGAAACTTTTTAATGAGATTGTTAACAAGTTAAAAGAGTATAAATATATTGATGACAGGGAGTTCGCTAAAAGCTTTGTTTCTAGTAGATTAAGAAATAAACCAAGAGGAAAGAGTGTATTAATTTCAGAGTTAATATCTAAGGGAGTAAGTAAAGATATTGCACAAGAGGTGTGTAATGAAAATATTACAGATGAGTTAGATTTAATTAGAAAGACTTTTGAAAAAAAATATAGGAATCAAACTTTTGATATTAATAATCAGAAGATGATAGCATATCTGTTTAGAAAGGGTTTTAGTTGGGATTTAATTGAACAGTTTTCACAATATGAGCCTGAAGAGTAAAAGTAATTGGTTATTACCTAAAAAGAAAATATCTAATGATATTGTTAAATATATTCTTAAAAGTAGGGGTATAGATGAGAAAAGCTTCTTAGAGGCTTCTTTAGAAGATATCCCTTCTTTTGATAAACTGTATGATAGTAAAAGAGCTGCTAAGAAGATTGTTAAATGTGTTAGAGAGAGGAAAAAGATAGTAATACATGGAGACTATGATAGTGATGGTATATGTAGTGTAAGTTTACTTTGGGAATTTCTTTTTAAAGAGGTTTCAGAAAAATTAGACATTAAAGTAGATGTAATTCCATATATACCTAGTAGAGTAGATCAAGGATATGGGTTGACCACCTCATCAATTAATGATGTAATAGAGCTTGGAGGTCAGTTACTCATCTCTGTTGATTGTGGTGTAAGAGATAGGGAGTTAATAAACGAGTATAGGAAAGAAAAGGGTTTAGAATTTGTAATTACTGATCATCATCAACCGCCAGAGGATTTACCCCAGAAATTAGAATATTCATTGGTACATCCAATGTATCCAAATCATGAATATCCAAATGTAAATATATGTGGTGCTTTTGTGACCTTTTTACTCATACAAAGTATTCGAAAAGAGTTAGGAATGGATTTTGAAATTACTCCTGATACACCTGGTTTAGATTTAGTTGCGTTAGCTTCTGTAACTGATTTAATGCCTCTATTGGATATAAATAGGGTGATTGTTAAATATGGAATAGAACAGATTAGGAAAGGAAAAAGGCTTGGATTAAATGAATTAATTAAAGTTTCTGGTTTACAACCTCAAGATATTGATAGCTATCATTTAGGGTATATTTTAGGTCCTAGAATTAATGCTGTAGGAAGAATAGGCTCTCCACTAGATGCAGTTAAACTTTTAGTTAGTGAGAAGCAAGAGGTCTGTGCAAGTATTTCAGAAATTCTTAATGAAACTAATATGCAGAGGCAGTATATGACTCAGAATGGTTTAGACCAAGCAAAAGATATAATTGGAGAGAGTTCCGAAAAGATTCTTTTTGTTGTAAGTGATGATTGGCATGAGGGAATAGTAGGATTAATAGCAGGTAAACTTAATGAAATATATCATAGGCCAGTACTAGTTGGTACTAGAAAGGAGGGATTAATTAAAGGTTCTGCTAGAAGTATCACTGGATTTAATATTACAGATGCACTTTCTAAATGTAATAAGTATTTAGAAAGGTATGGAGGTCATGAATTAGCTGCAGGTTTTACTATAAAAAAAGACAAAGAGCAAGAGTTTAGTAAATGCATACATAAGATTGGAGAAAAATCTATTGACGAGAGTATGTTAATTAAGGATTTACATATTGATTTGTTACTAAGTAGTGAAAGTGTAAATAGAGAATTGATTAATCAGTTAGATGTTCTTAAACCATTTGGATATGGTAACAGTAAACCTCTTCTTGCTCTTAAGGAATTAGTTGTTGCAAAAAAACAAATTATGGGTAAACTGGGTAATCATATGAAACTGTTATGTAAAGGAGAAGGTGTTGATTTAATTACATTGGTTTTCTTTGATTGTGGTCCTGACGCAGAAGAAATTAAAATTGATGATGTAATAGATGTAGTAGGAGGAGCTGATATAAACTCATGGAATGGTAATGAGGATATTCAATTTAAGGTTAAGGAGTGGAGATACTCTAATTAATCTTTTTAACATTGATTAATTTCCCCAATCTATTAGGTGTATTCGGAAGATATGTTGTCTCTAATATACTTCCAAAATCCAAAAGCTTCATCAGAAATCTCTCTGTTCCCATTGCAAATCCCCCATGGGGAGGACATCCGTATTCAAAATATTCAAAATACTCTGAAAGAGTCTCTAGTTCAATTCCTCTCTCTTTGGCACTTTCTTTAAGATTCTCTAATCTATGTTCTCTTTGAGCACCAGTAGTAATTTCTATACCTTTCCAGAATAGGTCATATCCTAATGCTAATTGTGGATTTTGGGAATCTTTCATATGATAGAAAGCTCTCTTTTTATGAGGATAGTCATGTACAAAGACAAATTCACTGCCTGTTTCTTTCTGCATAATTTCAGACAAAGCTCTTTCCTCTTCGGGTGAGAAGTCACCGTCGTCTTTACTCGGGATCCCTGCCTTTGCAAGTTTCTCTTTAACCTCTTTTACCGTAATATATGGGAAATCTCCCTGAGGAACTTTTATCTCTAGCCCAAATATTTTCTTAATCTCTTCACCATATTTTTCTTTTATTTCAGCTAGTGCATATTTAATCATTTCTTGTTCAAATTTACAGACATCCTTAAAAGAATCAATGTACCCAATCTCAACATCAAAACTTGTGTACTCTGTAAGATGTCTTGTTGTAAATGATTTCTCAGCTCTAAAAACAGGACCCATATTAAATACCCTATCCAAATCTGCAGCAATACCCATCTGTTTATGGAACTGAGGAGATTGTGCTAGATATGCTTTTCTATCAAAATATTTAACTTCAAATACATTGGCACCTCCTTCACTAGCTGCACTAATTATCCTTGGTCCTTGAATCTCTATAAAGTTGTTTTTTACACAATACTCTCTAAATCTATCTCCCATTACTGTAGCAACCCTCATCATGAGATTGTTTCTCTGTGACCTTAAGTCTACCCATCTGTAATCTAACCTCTTATCTAAGTTTGAAATGTTTTTAGAATATTCTTGTTCTATTACTATTGGAAGTAGAGTTTTAGAAACAGAATCAATTTTTATCTCTTCAATTTCTACCTCGTACCCAGTAGCTACCTGTTTTGCTTCTTTAACAAGTCCTGTTATATCTACTACTGATTCTGCTGTTAAACTTTTTACTGTATTAAAAACTTCAATATCTCCACCTGACCAAGAAACTGTTTGGACTTTACCAGTAATATCTCGAAGTATTAAAAATACTATCTTTCCTTGATCTCTTAAAGTATCTACCCTTCCACGAATTCTAACTTTTTTACCTATTAATTCTTTAAGACTAGAGATATATGTTCTTTCCATATTTAATACAATTATATTATCCCGTTATTATATATTACCTTAGAATAAAAGAAAAATTTTTTAGTTGCTGTAATATTTAGTAATTGATAATATCAATACTATTAATGACAAGTAATACTAATCAACAAAAAGAAAAGAACTCCAAACTAGAAACTGATAAGAGATATGACAGGGAGCTATTTAAGAAAGCATTAAAAGCGGCTAAACAAGCAAAGGAAGAGGAAAGAAAGCGCAAAGCAAGAAAAAGGATAAAGAGAGTGTTTCTAATTACATTCTTATCCATATTACTCTCTTTTGGAATATATTTTCTTGTTACCTCAATTAAACCTAAAGAAGAGTATATTCTTTCAGCTCCCCTTCCTAAAGAAAGTAAATTTAATGATATTAAAGGGGAAAGTGTTGTTGAGAATACGCAGAAAGAGATTAATGTTAAAGAGATTTCTTCAAAAGGTGCAATAGCATTTAATCCTCTTAATGGAGAGATTCTTTATGAAAAAAATATTGATGAAAAAATGTCTGTTGCTAGTTTAACAAAATTAATATCTTCTATTGTAGTAATTGAGACATTTTCTACCGAGGAGGTAATCGATGCTAGTAGAGAGAATATTCCCACGGATTTAGATTGGCAATTGGGGCTTATGGATGGAGATAAGGTGTCGATTGAGAATCTGTTAAAGTGTATGCTAATTAGTTCATACAATGACTGTGCATATGTTGTGGCTAATGCATATCCATATGGGGGATATTCAGGCTTTATTAAAGCTATGAATATAAAAGCAAAGGAGTTGAAAATGTATTCCTCTAGTTTTAGTAATCCCGCAGGTATAGATCAGGAAGGCAACTATTCAACAGTAAGAGACTTAGCTCTTTTGGTGTCTGTATCAAGAAAATATGATTTGATGCAAAAATATGCAAATACTGCTAAAGAGGTTGTGAATTGGAGTGGTTCGGAGGGAATAATTAGTAAGGAGATATTAACTACAAATCAACTTCTTGGAAGTAATAAGTATATGAGGGGGCTTAAAACAGGTATAACTGATTTAGCAGGACAATGCTTTACTGGCTATTTTGTCTATCCTTCTGGCAATGAGTTGATAACAATAGTTATTAATTCCAAAGATAGGTTTACTGAAACAGTTCTTTTAGAAAGTCTTGCTAGGCAATCATTAAAGTGAGGGTAGTATTCCACCTTTCTGCTCAACTACTACCTCTTTAATTTCTACTTCATCAGTAACATTATCGTAATCAATCGCTGGGTAGTAAATATGGAACTTTGCTTTTTTACTGTTATTTAATTCAGCTACCCCAGTAAAGAAATATATTGGTTGAAGAAACTTTTGGGATATTGAACCTTCATAATATGCTAAAGTAACTTCGGTGATGAGAAATTTTTTAATTTCTTGGGGAGAATATGGAGCTACTTGATCTTCATTATAGTTTAAGAATACTAAACTACCAAGACCGTTTTTAACTGACTCCTCTGCAACTGAAGCGGCTATTAGTGGATATGTTCCGCAACTAATGGGGGATATGCTCCATGTTTTAAAATCAATTTGATAAATATTTTCTAGTTCTTCATACTCTTCATTATCAACTCCAACATAAACAGAGATATTATATTTGTTAGGGTTCTCATTAACAACAAGAGTGATAAATTCTGTTGTTGGAACCCTTTCGTTGTTTATTACCTGAGTACTTTCAACTGCAACCATATTCCTTTTCTCAAGTGAAGCAACCATTTGATCCGCACCTTCAATATTCATAGGTACTGTTATTAAGGAAGCTGTTCTTGAAAAATCAACCCTTATTAAGTCTGCTTCGATTAACGAATCTGCCTCGGTAAACACTCCATCTTTTTCTATTTTAATTAAATATGTACTATATTTGTCTGCAGTATAGCTGCTATCTAGGACACCTAGTGAATTTAGAGCCTTTCTAGCTTCAGAAATAGCTTCGTCAGGGCTAGGAAAATCACCTTCTTTTCTAATTCTACTTATTCCATCTAAATCAGAAGTAAAGAGTTTGAAATTTAAATCCTCAGAAGTAACCCACAACTCTCTTCCTGTTCGGTTATCCTTCCATCTATACTCTTTATCTCCCTCTTTCCTTATTCTGTCTGGATTAAATCCCATTTTTTTTGCCAAAATCATTGCCTTTGCTCGAGCATTTATCTGTGCTCCTAAGTTTACGTATTCATATACATTAACAATCTTAGGTAGGTTGTCATCTAATTTCCCACTTTCAGTTTGGAACTCATAAGGTGGTAAGGTCTCGTTAGTTATTTCGTAAGAGGGTATAGTTAATATATTAGAAGTAAAATCTTGAGCTTTAGGAGTACAAGCACAAGAGGCTGTAATATATTTTAAAGGTACCTCTCCCCCAGGTCTTTTCCAAACAATGAAAACAATTAGAATTACAAGTAATACTATTCCGATAGCTACTTTACTAAATCTTTTAAACCAAAACGCTGCTTCTGTTAATGTCATGGTATAATATTATCAGTGTAGAATATATATATCAACCTAATTTTATACTACATCTTTTAGAATGAAAACAAAGAAAGAAAACATTGAAATTTCCGAATTATTGTTTCCTAATGTAAAGCAGAGTATAGAGGATATATATAACAGGTATCCTAAAAGAGATTTAAAGCCCACACAATTGGTATTAAGATTCTCTCCCAGTCCAACTGGTTTTTTGCATTTAGGTTCTGTTTATACATCTTTAATAGGAAGGAAGTTAGCAGATCAAAGTAATGGAATTTGTATTTTAAGAATAGAGGATACAGATAAGAAGAGGGAGATAGAGGGTGGTATAGATTTAATTATTGAGGGCTTGGAAGGGTTTGGTATTCAGTTTGATGAGAGTGTTAGAGGTGGAGCATATGGTCCATATATCCAAAGTGAGAGACTTGATATATATCATGTTTTTGCAAAATATCTAGTAAGTATAGGTGCGGCGTATCCATGTTTTGCTTCTTCAGAAGAACTTGAAGAAATTAGAGTTAAACAAAATGAGAGTGGAGTGAGAACTGGATACTATGGAAAATGGGCAAAATGGAGAGATTCTGATTTAGAATCCATAAAGAAGGCAATAGGAGAGGAAAAGAAGTTTGTAATTAGGTTGTATTCTACTGGGAATTTTGAAAACAAGTTTAGATTCAATGACCTTATTAAAGGGAATTGCACATTTTCAGAAAATGATATGGATTCAGTATTACTTAAGTCTGATGGATATCCTACTTATCATTTTGCTCATCCTATTGATGATACATTGATGGGTATTAATTTAGTCATTAGAACTTATGAATGGTTTCCATCTATCCCATTACATTTAGAAATCTTTAAGAAATTAGGTTTCCAAGAGATTAGATATGCTCATCCTGCACCTTTAATGAAAATGGATAATGGAAATAAAAGGAAGTTAAGTAAAAGAAAAGACCCAGAAGCAGATTCTTCTTCCTTTATTAAATATGGATATCCCATTACAGGTCTCTTTGAGTATTTTCTAAATATAATGAATTCTAATTTTTCTGATTGGAGAATTCAAAATCCCAAAGCTCCTCTTAGCGAATTTAATCTCAAGTTAGAGAAATTTAATAAGGCA
This sequence comes from uncultured Candidatus Saccharibacteria bacterium, assembly GCA_964647075.1. GTDB lineage: Bacteria > Patescibacteriota > Dojkabacteria > SC72 > SC72 > UBA2259. Next base: position 20,711 of record CAZYGQ010000005.1, on the reverse strand, counting down.
GGTGCACTTTTTGATATGGTGAAATTAGAAGATGTTTGTAAGGAGTATATTTCTACATTAACGGCTCAAGAGGTTTATGATACTGTTTTAAATTGGTCTAAAGATTTTGATAAGGATATTTATGAAAAATTGATTAATCATAAAGAGTACTGTATTAATATTTTTAATATTGAAAGAGAGGGTTCTAAAATTAGGAAAGATATTGTTAAATGTGCAGATATTAAAAAGCAATTTGAGATATTTTTCGATGATATGTTTAAGGATAGTGTAATAGAGGAATTAGAAATAAAAAATGAACACCAAAAAAATGTATTGAATGATTTTTTAGATACCTTCTATTTTGGTGATGATTCATATGAATGGTTTAATAAGATAAAAAGAATTGCAGAGAAAAATGGTTTTTCTATTGATTACAAAGAGTATGAAAAGAATCCTAAGAAGTTTTTAGGAAAAGTAGGGGATGTAGCTATGATACTTAGAGTTGCGATTACAGGTAGGAAACAAACACCAGACCTTTTTCAAATAATGCAGGTAATGGGAGAGGACAGATTAAGGGGAAGAATTAAAGAGTATATTAATAATCTTTAGATATATAGTATAATTACAGTTGACATTGCCGGATCGTCTAATGGTAGGACGGCGGTCTCTGGAACCGTTAATTCTAGTTCGAGTCTAGGTCCGGCAAATTACTTTTCTAAGGTTTAGTTCTAAGACTTAATAGGAGATCATTTATTCTTTTAATTGCACTATTGGCTAAAACATTTTCATAGATAGGTGGTCCTACTTCATCAAGTATTTGTTCAATCTCATCTTCAGATATTGATATTCTAACTTCATTGTCTACAGTATCACCTACAGAGGTTAATTTATTGTAAAGGGGTGTTTGGTTAAATCTATTTATATCTATTATGGATAGTAATTGGTTAAACTCTTCCTTGCTTAATGTTAATATTCCTCTTTGCATTGTTTATTCTCTTTCAATTTACTCACTTTTATCTTACAATATATGTAGGTAGATTAAAATAATATTTAAAACAAAATGACAAAGAAAATATATAGATCAGAATCAGATAGAATGATTGCAGGAATATGTGGTGGAATAGCGGAGTATTTTGATATAGATCCTACTCTTGTTAGAATTATATTTGCCTTTATACTTCTTTCAGGTAGTGGTTTCATTCTTTATATTATTCTTTGGGTTGTTATTCCTTCGCAATCACAGCTAAATAGTAAGAAAGAAGATATTAAACAGGAAAAAAGTACTTCCAATAACCCCTTTAATGTAACTGAGTTTGACACCAAGAAGGGAAAAAATAAATAAATTAAATATTTATTAACATGGATGGTGATAGCAGTGTGTATACTCCAAGGAGAAATTACTCATGGGCAGTATTTTTAATTCTAGTTGGAGGTTTACTTCTTTTAAATTCCATAGGTATAGTTAGTTGGGGTATTTGGATTTATATCGTGAGATTTTGGCCAATACTAGTTGTATTAATAGGGATAAGAATTATTTTAGGACACTCTGGATTTGGAAGGGTAGTTGGTATGATTTTGACAATAGTATTAACACTTGCGGTTTTTGTAGTTGCATATATCCAGTATACAAAGCAAGGTATAGAATTTCTCCCAAAGAAAGTTAACGATTGGGTATTGCAAGGTGGGGAAGGGGTCTTTAATTTAAACAAGGAGCTTGTTGAAAATAGTTTTGTGATTTCACCCTTTCAATATCCTAATGCAAAAGAAAGAGTTTTAAGAGTTGATGTAGGAGCATGTAATATTTTGATAAACCAAGAAGAGAGTGAAGAGATTATTAAGATTTCATCAAAATATCCAGAGGGTTTTAAGGAGCCTTCTTTTAATCATTCCCAATCTTTGGAAGTATTAGAGATAGATTTTACTGGTGCTAAAGCAGATAATTTTCTTCTCTTTTATGACAATTCAGAGTACAACTTGTCTATTGGGAATAAAGATTTGATTACAGATTTAGATGTTAAGCTTGGAGCCGGTAATGGAGCTTTAAATCTAGAGAATTTACTAATCAAAGATTTATGGGCAGAAGTTGGTGCAGGTAAATTAGATATTACTTTAGGGGTTGAATCTGTTCCAAGTGGGGAAACAAAGATTACAGTTGGTGCAGGAAAAATGAATTTTAAGATTCCTTCGAGGGTCGGGTACACATTAGAGTATGATTTAGGTGTTGGAAATATCACTGTTGATGGTAAAAGTGTTTCAGATATCTCTGGAGGTAGAGGAAGATATGTTTCTCCTAACTTTGAGACTTCCGATGTATCCTTAACTATTTATGTAACAGTTGGGGTAGGTAGTTTTAATATTGAAAATATTTAGAAAAATGATTAAAGAAAAGGATCAAAATAGATATCTTTTTGGGTTTATTGTTGTTTTAATAGGTGTTTTCCTTTTTATTAAACAGGTTGGTATTTTTCCTTTTTGGGGAGATAATATTTGGACTTTATTTATTAAGTTTTGGCCTTTATTATTGCTTTTTTTAGGTGTTAAATTATATATTTCAAACAATAGGGTTACTGGTGCTATAATACTTTTGCTCTCAGTTTCATTTCTTTTTAATACTCTTTTAGACTTTAATTTCTTCTCTGTACTATGGCCTATCTTAATTATTGGTATAGGGGTATCTCTTCTATTTAAAGAAGAAAAAAAGGAAGAGAAAGAAGAGAAGAATCTTAAAGAAGGTACTAGCTTTCTTTCACAAACTATTCTTTTTAGAGATGAAAAATTAAAAATAGATAGTAAAGAATTTAAGGGAGGCCGTTTAGATATGTTTGTTGGATCCTTGAAATTAGATTTAAGGGAGGTAAAAGTCTCAAAGGGTGGTGCTAAATTAAATATTAACTGTGCTTTCGCAAATGTAGAGGTCCTAGTTCCTACAGAATGCCGTGTAAAATCTAAGGGTAATAGCGTAATAGGGAATTGGACAATCAATCTAAAGGAGAGAGAAAGAAAAGAACCAATTCTAAATATTACTGGTAATATCCTCTTTGGTGAAGTTAAGATTGGGGAGTAGTTTCATACTCTAAATTCCCTTTTTCATCGATTTTTAAAAACCCAAACTCTCCAAAAAAGTTCATTTCATTTTTACCCTTTGCATTCTGTTCTACAAAGTAGCTAATTCCTTGCTTAGATACCTTACCTTTATATCCAAAGAATTTTACGATCTTTACTATTATCTCTTCTACCTTAACCTCAAATTCGGAGATTATTTCACTATCCTCTCCAAGTACTGTTGCTTGGCCAAGTGGAAGTGCGTTATCTCCTTGATCAGGGTCAATGTATAAATCATATACAACATTTTTAATCTGAATAGAAAAATATACATTTCTATTCTCATCATTGCTTTCAATTTCATTCATACCGGGGATTATACAGAATTCTTAATATATTCTCCAATCTATTTGAGAGACATCTTTTTGTTTAAGCCAATTATTACATTTACTAAATGGTTTACTTCCCAAAAATCCTTTATTTGCTGAAAATGGTGAGGGGTGAGTAGAAGCTATAACTAAATGCTTATTTTGATCAATAAGGGGGATTTTACTCTGAGCATATTTACCCCAGAGAATGAATACAACATGTTCTTTCTCTTTTGATATTTGGGATATTAATGAATCTGTATACTGTTCCCACCCAATATCTCTATGTGATGCTGGCTTATCTTTTTCAACTGTTAATATACTGTTTAAAAGTAGTACTCCTTCTTGTGCCCAATTTGTTAAATCACCATGAGTTGGTATTTCTAAACCTAAATCGCTATTTAATTCTTTATATATATTTCTTAAAGAGGGGGGTACTTTTATATCTTTATTTACTGAAAACGCTAATCCATTTGCTTCTCCTTTTCCATGATATGGATCTTGTCCAAGAATAACAGCTTTAATATTTTCTAAAGGGGTTAATTCTAATGCCCTAAATATATACTCTCTAGGAGGTAGTACATTTTTTGAGCTAGAGACCTTTTGTGGAATATATGGTTTAGACCATATATTGGACGAATTAATTCTCGCTGAGATCTCCATATTCGACAACTTTCGCTTCTCCTGTTTCAGGGTCAATTTTCCACTTTGTACCATTATCGTCAATTTCTACGAGCTCTCCACCATATCTATCAAAGAGTCGTTTCTCTTTTCCATCTTCATTCGTAACTACAACTGCACCATCTTTTTTAGTGCCTTCCTCTATTGCGAAAGTAAGTAAATCTTTAGGTTTGTCTTTCTCCTCTGGATTTTGTTCAAAATCTCCCATATTCAAAAGATATATAATTTAAATAAAAATATATATTTATGATACCAAAAGAGTTAACAAATGTATATCCTAGAGTCTATTTTCTAAATATCCTATTTTCTCTTCAATACTTTCCAACCCAGTAATCCAAAACTCTTTTTTGGAGATATCAATACCCATATCAAGAAATATTTCTTTTGGTGATTTACTATCCCCAGCCTTAAAAAACTCTTTAACATATTTAATATTTTCTATATCTTCTTTAACCAAATTTTGCAAATATTTTGATATGAGCAGTCCACTAGCGTAAGAGTATGTATAGAAGAAGGAGCGTATATGACTCCAATATATCCAACCTAGTTGCATATGCTTATCTTCTAATACACTTTTACCTAAGTACTTTGACATCTCTTGGGTAAATATTTTTGAGATATCCTCTTTAGAAAGAAATCCTTTATCCCTGAACTGTTTGTGTAATTCTAGTTCAAAATTGTAACAAGCTATCTGTCTAAATATTGTAGAAACATCCTCTTCAAGCGATTTGAAAAGAAGTAGATCTTTCTCTTTTTTAGATAAATTCTCTGAAACATTCTCAAGTACAAAATCTTCAAAAAAGGTTGAAGCAACCTCTGCACATGCAGTAGAGTATCCTTGATTAAGATGATTTTGGTTGTTTGAATACTCAGTATGAATTCCATGTCCACTCTCATGAGCTATGGTTAATATGTCTTGTAACCTACCATTGTGATTAAGAAGAATGTATGTAGGATATTTACTTCCAACTCCTACACAAAAAGCTCCACCCTCTTTTCCTCTTTTGGGATATACATCGTATTGACCTTGAGATTCGTACATTTCTACAATATCAAAAAACTCCTTATCTAGTTTATTAAATACCTCTTTAACAATATTTATGGATTTTTCAAAGCTATACTCCTGTTTAATATCCTCAACCTTTACATTCCTTTCATAGTAAGCTAGAGAGTCTTGTTTTAAAAGTTTAGCTTTTAATCTGTAAAAGCGTTGAGAAATATCAAAGGAGTCAGTAACTACACTACGAAGTGTATCAACAGTATTTAGCTCCATATCATCTGACAGAAGTCTTGGTAAATCGGCTCTTGGTATATTTCTATAATCATCAGAAATCTTCTTATTTTCTAAAATTGAATTAATTTCATACTCAGCTATTTGCGCATATCTGTTATTTACATTAAAAAACTGCTCTGCAGCATATTCTCTGATTTCTTTTTTACTACTATCTAGATATTTACTAATCTCACTGTAAGCGACCTCTTTTTTCTTCCCCTCATCATTTAATATTTTAAGACTTTGTTTCTGAAGTAACTCTGAAAGCATATTAACCCAATTTAAGTATGAGGTTTTAGATTTTAAATTAAATATCTTTTCCTCTTTGTCAGTAAGTAAATATTTAGCTTGGTTAAAACTGCTCAAAAGAAAGTGTGTATATATTTTTAAATCTGGAGATTCTAAAAATTGTTTCTGTTTCTCTTTAGGTATTTTTGAAATATTTATTAAAAAAAACTGAATACTGTTTTCTAGCTCTAAACATGTTGAATGTAAGAGATTTTCTTTAGCTTTAAGTAGGGGGTTTTCCTGATCAATTTCTCTAGAAAGGAAAATGTAATATGAGGGCTTTGTACAAATTCCATACTCGGTCATTAAATCCTCATACTCTTTTAATGCAATGGAAAGAATCTTTGGGCTATTAAGATATTCATTGTTCTTTTCCCATTTCTCAACAAAGAGTTTAACATTGTGCTTACTTTCCTCAATATCTTTTTCAATATCTTTGTCATTAATGTCCCTATACAGAAGTTTTAGGTTCCAGTTTTTTTGCATCCTCCGATTATACTACACATGTGATATAATTGGGGCAACACAATGACCCAGATATCACTGGTAAGTGGTGGAAAGAAAGTAGTTCTCTACTATTAGAATCCAACGGATTACTTCCGAAAAAGAGTAAAACCATTAACATGGTTAACAAGATAGCTACAGTAATGTAGATATGAAAAAGGGTGGTAACACGTATATGCGTCCCTTTGTAAGAACTGATACAATAGATTAGTTTTTACAAGGGGATTTTTGTTTAATATTTGATTACTTAAATATATGGAAGATTTAAAGATTTCTAAAGTACAAGGTATGCCTAATTTCGCTTCTGTTGAAGAAAAAATTCTTAAATACTGGAAAGAGAAGGATATCTTAGAAAAAAGTATTGAACAAAGACCTAAAGAGAAATCTTTTACCTTCTATGATGGACCAATTACTGCTAACAACAAGCCCCACTATGGACATGTCCTTACAATGGTGATTAAAGATACTGTTCCTAGATACAAAACAATGAAAGGTTTTAGAGTGGAAAGGAGTTTAGGATGGGATTGTCAGGGTATTCCTGTAGAGTATGAAGTTGAAAAGGAGTTAGGTTTCCAACAGAAAGAAGATATTGAAAAGTTTGGAGTTGAGAAATTTAACAACCTATGTAGAGAGTCTGTTAAAAAATATCAGGGTGAAATTCAAGATTTAACTGAAAGGATGGGTAGATGGGTTAACAGCGATCAGGAGTATGCCACAATGAATCCAGAATATATTGAAAGTGTTTGGTGGTCATTAAAGGAGCTTTACAACAAAGATTTGCTCTATGAGGGATACAAAGTCGTTCCGTATTCCACTAGAGCTGGTACAACTCTTTCTAATTCTGAGGTAGCTTTGGGTGGTTATCAAACAATTACTGATCCTGCAGTTGTAGTAAAGTTAAAGCTTAAGGAGTGTTGTACATATCTTTTAATATGGACTACTACTCCTTGGACATTACCAGGAAATCTTTTAGTTGCTGTGGGTAAAGATTTTACCTATGTAGAGCTAGAATACAAAAACGAGAGATATATAGTTGGGAAGGAATTAGTTGAGAGTATTTTTAAAGAGGATTTTAAGATATTAAAAGAGATTAAAGGTAGTGATTTGATAGGTAAGGAGTATGAACCACTTTATCCATACTATGCAGAAAAAAGTAGTGAAGGTGCCTTTAAGGTAGTGCACGCAAATCATGTAACTTTTGAAGATGGAACAGGACTTGTTCATCAAGCTCCATATGGAGAGGAAGACTTTCTTCTTATGACTGAAATGGGCATAGGGATGTTTGATTACCTAGATGATGCCGGGAATATGAAAGATGAGATTGAGCAATTTAAGGGTATGTTTTACAAAAAGGCTAACAGATATATTATGGAGGATTTAGAAAAAAGAAATCTCCTTTTTGATCACTATGATTATGAACATCAAATGCCTATGTGTTGGAGAACTAGTACTCCATTAATATACAAACCAATTAAGAGTTGGTATGTAAGAGTTACCAAAATTAGAGATTTACTTGTTAACGAAAACAAAGATATTAATTGGATACCAAAGCATGTTAAGCAGGGAAGATTTGGGAACTGGTTAGAAGATGCAAGAGATTGGGCTCTAAGCAGAAATAGATACTGGGGGACTCCTTTACCTGTTTGGGTTTGTGACAGATGTGGCAAAAAAGATGTATTTGGTTCTTTCCAAGAGATTAAGGAAAAGAGTGGAATAGAGTTAAAAGACCCACATAAACCATTTGTAGATGAAATACACTATAAATGTGAGTGTGGTGGAGACATGAAAAGAGTAAATGATGTCATAGATGTATGGTACGATTCTGGTTCTATGCCTTTTGCAAGATTCCATTACCCTTTTGAAAATAAAGAACTTTTTGAAAGCAAATACCCAGGTGAATTTATAGCTGAGGGAGTAGATCAAACAAGAGGTTGGTTTTACACCCTCCATGTATTAGGTGTAGCACTTTTTGGAAAGAGGGCTTTTGAAAATGTAATCGTTAATGGTATGGCACTAGCTCCCGATGGAACGAAGATGTCTAAGAGTAAGAGAAACTATCCTGAGGTTTACTCAGTAATTGACTCTTTGGGTGCGGATGCACTTCGTCTTTACTTTTTAAGCTCTCCAATTGTTCATGGAGAGGAAGTAATATTCAGTGAGAAGTTTGTCAAAGAGATAACCTCTACTGTTTTAATTCCATATTACAACTGTATTAAATATTTACTTAGTTACAAAGAAAACCTCAGTACCTTTGAAAGCAAGAATCTAAAGCCTAAACATATAATGGATAGGTGGATACTTTCAATGTTAAATAGAACCATTAGGGATGTAACTATAAATATTGATCAGTACAAACTACAAAATGGAGTAAAGTATATATTTGATTTAATAGATGTACTTTCAAAGTGGTATATTCGAAGATCTAGAGATAGGTTTGTTAATGGTGATATAGAAGCTCTTAATACATTGCAATTTGTATTAATTGAAATATCCAAACTACTTGCTCCTTTTGCCCCCTTTATTTCAGAATCTGGATATTTAACACTTCAAACAGAAGGCAAAGAGTCTGTACATTTAGAAGAGTATCCTGTTTTTAATAAAGAATTGTTAGATGAAAAATTAAATACGGATATGGACATTGTAAGAAATATTTGTTCAATGGGTTTAAATATTAGAGATGAGAATAGATTAAAGGTAAGACAACCCCTTTCAAAAGCGTATGTCCCTATCTCTGACTTAGAGATGTTAGACATAATTAAAGGGGAGCTTAATGTTAAAGAGGTCGTTTTTAGCAAAGATGAGATTAAAGGTGAAAATATCGTAAGTTCTAAAGTCGGTGAAGTGTTTGTAAGCATAGACACCATACTTACACAGCAGTTAAAAGAGGAGGGTTTACTCAATGAGATCTTAAGAGGTTTACAAGTAGCAAGAAAAGAAAGTGGATGTAAGGTTGGTGAGTATATTTCACTACAATATCAAAGTGAAGAGAAAGAAATACTTTCAATTATTGAAAAATTCAAAAAGGAAATTAGAAAATCAATCTATATTAAAGATTTAGATGTAGTTAAAAATATTGATGAAGGCTTCGAGGTAAAGATTGGAGAAGAGAAGTTAACGGTTAAAATACTTCGTCTCTAAAAACTTCGCTTCTATGCCGGTAATCTTTTCAAAGGATTTCCCTGCATTCTCTAATTTTGTATTAGAGGAAACAGCTAATTCTCCAACTATGTCTCCCATGGCTCTTGCTAATTCATTTTCTATAGATACTGGAATTAACCTTCCATCTTTCTCTCTTTCTCTTTTAACATAATTACAGTATTGAATAGTTTCTATAGCGGATTCTATACTTGCTTGGTTTTCAGTTTTCTTAAATATTTCCATTAATTTATTAAAATCTGTTGTTTTTGGATCTTTGTAAGGAGTCTTTTTTAATACCTTAATTTTTTCTTTTATATCTTTTGGAGAAAACACTGCTCTAATATTTAAGTTATCTACATTATCTAAAGGAGTAGAAATTGTAATAGAGGCATTAATGAACTCAAATTCGTAATACATTTTTTTTGTACCATTAAACTCAATCTCTTTTTGAGCTTTAATCCAACCTGCACCGTGAGATGGATAGAAAACTTTTGTACCGACTTTGAAATTCATATTTGTAAGTATTTGAGAATTAAACTATTTGATTATATCATTTTTTAATATACAATTATACCTATGAATATTACTGTAATTGGAGGAGGAACTGGTTCCTCAACGGTTTTAGAAGGCTTAAAGAGTAGGAGAGACCTATCCTTAAGGGTTATTGTAGGTATGATGGATGATGGAGGAAGTAATGCAGTAGTAAGAGATGAGTTTGGTTTACTACCGCTTAGTGATTTAAGAAAATCAATTTTAGCGCTATCTACAGAAAATGAGGATCAGATATTGAGAAATCTTTTTACGTACAGGTTTTCTCAAGGGAATGGCCTTAAGGGCCACACTTTAGGAAACTTACTAATGATTGCTATGACTGAAATTTCTGGAAATGAAGTTGATGCAATAGAGATGTTTAAATATCTTTTTTCAGTATCTGGTGACATATATCCTGTTACTTTAGATAAAGTAAGGCTAGTTGCAGAGTATACCAATGGAGAGAAATTAGTAGGAGAGCATTTTATTGATGAACCAGAAATAGATAGAAAGATTAGTAAATTCTACTTTGATGGTAAAGCTAAAGCGTATAAGGGGGCTGTTGATGCAATTCTTTCTTCGGACTACATTATAATCGGTCCAGGTGATTTATATACAACAACGCTACCCAATCTACTAGTTGATGGTATTCCCCAGGCTTTACAAAATAGCAAAGGGAAATTAATATTCATTTCTAATTTAATGTCTAAGATTGGTCAAACCCGAGGATTAACACTTGAAGATATGCTTAAGGTATTAGAGGATTCCATTGGTAGAAAATTTGACTATGTATTAATTAACAACGGTAAAATACCTCAAAAAGCATATCAAAGATATATTGAGAAAGGAGAACATCTCTTTAAAGATGATATTAAAGGGAAGGATAGGGCGGTTGTAAGAACAGATTTAGTTGCAAACTCTTTACTTAAAAAAGATAAAGGGGATACACTAGATAGGAGCTTGATTAGACACGATCCAGAGAAATTAGGTTCGCAACTTTACAAGATTTTTAGAAAAGGATGGAGATCAAAGCTATTTTCTTTTCTTTCCATGTATCGTTAATAGCCTCTCTTTAGAAGGATTCTTAACAATTTTACCTTCATCTAATATCTCTATATTAAAAAATTCTTGTAATATATTTAATATGCTTTTAAACTTTTTACCTCTACTGGGGTGATATTCTAAAGATATATTTTCAATCATTCTCAATATTCTCTTGTGACTGACTAGAATTTCTAATTCGCTCCCTTCAGTATCTATCTTAAGCATATCAATACATTTAACATTTTGTAGGTATGAATCTAATCTGGTACTTTTAACTGTAATACCTTTTGTATTCTCTTTTCCATTCCAACTATTCTTTAAAAAACTAGAGTTTGAATTCCATTGGCTATCACTGTTATCTATGTAAAGTATTTTCGATCCAGGATTAGATGATACACCCTCATTTACTAGGGTGACATTATTTAGACCGTTTCCATCAACGTTTTCTCTAAGAAACTCAAATGATATGGGATTGGGTTCAAAAGCAAGTATTTGAGAGTTTGGAAAAAGGTTTTTAAAATACAAAACTGATATACCAATGTGTGAACCTATATCAATAATAAAGGGGGAGGGATTATTACTCTCAAAGTAGTAAATACCCTCTCCCCATATTTCTTTTTTAATTTTGTGATACTCTTTACTATTTGGAAAAGAGACAATGTATTTTCCTAATTTCGTTGTTTCCATTACTTAAGTATACTTTACTGTTCAATTTCTTTCATTAAAGAAGAAACCTTTCTTGACCAGCTTGTATATGATGGAGGACAGTAGACTCTTCCAATCTCTGAAGGTGTATCTAGACCTTTAGCAATATATCCTGTTGCTAATCCCTTTGTAACACTCCAAATACCATCTTTCCAGTCTTTAAATCCATATTTACCCCAACCCCATGCATTGTAAGGTCTAAAGTTAATTTTACCACCACCGGATTCAACAACTGAGATAGCGGCAACTAATCTATAGTCGATATTCCAATGTTCAGAAGCAAGTACAAATTCCTCTGCATATTTAGCTAAAGGAGAATTTCTTTTTTCAAAGAATTTCTGAATGTTGTAAATCTTTTTTTCTCTAAGAATATCTTCACTTGAGATAGAGACAGCTTTCTCTAAGATAGTCTCGTCTTGAGGTGTAGTAGTAATATATTCAATATCTTGTTTAAACTCTTTTTCAAAAGTTTCATTGTCTATACTTGCTACACTTTTAGGAGAGATCTCATAAAGAATATTTAGTATTAATCCAACGGTTAATATACCAACCATTGCAAGAAATACATTGTGTTTGTTATATGTTTTCATAGTTTTATTTTAGTATTACCCTATAGTTACTGTTGCTTTAAAGAAAAAATGTAATAAGATATATTCTAATATGTTAAATATGACAGTAACGCAAAGGAGAATACAGAAAAGAAAGATTAAAAAGCATCCTCTATTTCTATACATTATTATACCATTTTTGACCTTTTTTATCTATATAATAGTTTTTTCAGGACTTTCTATTAATAATCTCCCAGACTTCTTCTTCTATACTCCTCCTAAGGTTAATTATGAGACATTTAAGGTTTCTTTTGATGACGAAATACCACAGGGTATAGTAGACGCTATTGTATCCTCTGTAGATGATATCCAATTTGAAGATATTAAAAGGTTTGAATTTGTTAAAAGAGGAGGGTACAAAGTTGAGTATACAGAAAACATTTCTGAATCATTCTATTTTAAACAGTATGTTCCTGTAGGGCATATTTACTGGATAAAAGGGGAAACAACTCTAGAAGAGGTTAAAAAGGAGATGAAGGTTTATGTATCTTCTGAGGAATATGAACTTTCTAAAGTATTTCTTACTCAACTATTAGGTGATGGTGTAGAAATTATTAAATCAGATGATCTAATTACAACATTGAAAGAGAGTGAAAAATATATTTCTTTTGTCCCTTACGAAGATCTAAATGAATCATACAAGCTTTTATCTTTAGATGGTAAATTCTGTTTAACTGATACTAATGGTTGTCTAAGTATTGGGTATAGATTGCAAGAAGAAAAGGAGAGTGAGTTTGTTTCAAGGATATTAAATCACAATATGAGATTTAAGTATGGAAAAAATATTGCAGTTGATACAAATGATATTGTTAAAATAAATATGAGTGGTGTTGTTGCAATGTCTAGGGGGCTTGCTAGTAAGATTGATTCTTCTAAAGATTATTCATATCCGGCGAGAGATTTGGGAGAATTTCTTTCTAATGCTGATTTAACACATATTTCCAATGAAGTTTCTTTTGTAAAAGGGTGTACCGGCTATACAGGTATGAGATTCTGTTCTAAGCCAGAGTATGTAGAGACTTTGAAAGTTAGTGGAGTAGATATAGTTGAACTAACAGGTAATCATAACAATGATTACGGTTCTAGTAACAATACTAAAACGATAGAAACATACAAAGAGTTAGGATGGGATTACTTTGGTGGAGGATTAAACAGTGAAGATGCTAGTAAGGTGTTGTATAAAGAGATTAAAGGAAATCTAATAGCCTTTATGGGTTACAACTACTACAATACTATGTATGACCAGGCTCCACTAGCTAAAGCAACTACTGCCGGTGCAAATTCCTACTCTGTTGAAAAATTAACTACCGATATTGCGCAAGCAAAAGAGAAGGGGGCTTTAGTAATTGTTACATTCCAATTTCAAGAGTGTTACAGCTATCCTTCCTCAGATGTAATATATCCAATTTGTTACAAACCGCTTTCTTCTCCAGATCAAAAAAAAGTATTTAGACAGGCTATTGATTTGGGTGCAGATATTGTAATTGGTACTCAGGCTCATCAGCCGCAAACCTATGAGACTTATAACAGTGGGGTAATTTTCTACGGTTTAGGTAATTTGTATTTTGACCAAGATAATTGGATAGGAACAAGACAGGGAATAATTCTTTCTTTGTATATTCTAGAAAACGATTTAAAGCAGGTAGTAATTACTCCTACAATTATGGATTCATCATTAATTCCGAGAGTAGCTGGTAAGACTGATAGTAATTTACTTCTAAATTTGTTGAAGAGTGCTAGAAACTTCTGATATATTAGATTAGGAAATAAATTTTTTTCTTTAATATTGTGGACGATACAAATAACAATACAGGAATGGGAAATACCCAGAACAACAATACAGTACCAACAAACAATGACTATAACTCAATGCAACCTGTTTCTGATTTAGTAGATAATTTGTCAGGAATGCCTGCTTCCGCAGTGGATAATAAACCTGTAGAGGAGTTTCCAAACCAAGCTACTTCAAATCCCCCTGTTGATATGACAACAGCAGCATCTATGCCAACAGAGATGCCAACTCCAACAATGGAGACACCTGTAATTCCAACAGAGATGCCAACTCCAACAATGGAAACACCGGTATCTATGCCAACAGAAATGCCAATGCCAACAATGGAAACACCTGTATCTATGCCAACAGAAATGCCA
>CAZYGQ010000005.1:0-6299 GCA_964647075.1 uncultured Candidatus Saccharibacteria bacterium | reverse complement strand
CCAACAATTGAAACACCTGTATCTATGCCAACAGAAATGCCAATGCCAACAATGGAAACACCTGTATCTATGCCAACAGAAATGCCAATGCCAACAATGGAAACACCAGAAACAACTCCTGATGAAATGCCTTTGCCTACACAAGATCTTTCTCAACCTTTTGAGCAATTTTCAACTCCAATAGAAACTCCAATGCCAGCTTTTCAAGATACTGAAGTTGTAAATACGCTCTCAGAAGAAAAGGGTGAAAAGGGCAAGGGAGGTACAGCAGTAGTAATAGTTTTAATTGTTGTAATAGTAGCACTACTAATTACAATAGGGTACTTCGCTTACAAGATATTCTTTGCTTAAAGTTTACTATTTAGAACTCCAAAGACCGTGAATATTGCAATATTCTAATGCATATATCTCTGAGTAATTTTCAGGGAGATCAAAAGTTACTTCTGGTAATTCGCCTGGTTTAAGATATTTAGTATATATATTGCCATCAATAACTAATTGTATAAATTCAATGTAGTGAGATTCTTCCATAGGATGTGCAACAGAACCTACTTTTACTACTGCCTTATTCTCATTAATCTCAATTACAGGAACATGTTTTTCTAAACCTTCATCAACATTTCTCTCTTCGAGTTGAGTCATATCTTTACCACAGCAAACCAAAGTGCCTTTTCCACTATGAACAACTTGAACAATATTTCCGCATATCTCACATCTATATATCTTATTCTTTTTAGCCATATTAAAAGTATATTTAATTTATTTTTAATTATACCTCCCTTACTTGAAATGTCTCAACTTTTTTTATACCATATCAAATAACTTCTACAAATACTCGACTTGTCAATTAACAGTATTGAATCAGAATCAAGTTGTATGCCCGTAGGCTCGGAACTATCACCCTCAGAAAAAAATTGGTTGGAATTAAAACAAGAGGTATTAGATTTTGCAGATTACCGGATTTCTACAAGTAAAGATAAGTGGTATCAAGAAGCTTACATGTTTTACAAATATGAAGTAGATAATTTTAATCCGAGACATCCAGGGGATATTAATTCACTACCTAAGGGCTTAATATCAGAAGTATTTTTTTTAAAAGGTTGTCAAAAAGTAGGGATAATGTGCTCTCCATGTTTAGGACAAGAAGATGTAATGGGTGCTGATTTTAAAATATGTAAGGAAGATGAAACAAGATTTTTAGATGTGACTGTAAATACTTCTGAAAGAGGATTTCAAAGAAAAGTAAAAGAGGGTAGATTTCCAACAATTTTTTTACCATGGAAAGAGGAAGAATCAAATAATGGTTACAAAAGAAGCTATGCTGAAAGATATCTTAAATATGGGACATTTAATACAGATGAATATTTTAGTAATGTTCTTTTCTCCAATTATCAGATTCTGGACAGATTAGAGAGAACTTTTTGGAAGAATCAAAACAGTAACAGAGAGGTTTTGGGAGGTAAGAAAGTGGATTATACTAAAGCAGGGATAATATATATAAAGAGTTTAGAAGGGGTATTAAATTTATTAAGAGAGAGTCTTAATTAATTTTCTACTCCTAGCTGTTGTTTAGCATATGCAGTTAGATTTTTTCTTTTTGCCCAGTTTCTTTCTGTTTCTGTAAGCAACTTTTTTCTTAATCTAATACTTTCTGGGGTAAACTCAATTAGCTCATCATCATTAATAAAAGAGAGAGCGTATTCTATTGTTAGAGGTACTGTTGGTTTTAGATTAACTAAGGTTAATTCACTTCTTAGCATCCTTACATTAGTTTTATGTCTTGCTTTACATGGATTTACTACTAAATCTTGTTCATGGTTATTTATTCCAATAATCATTCCTTCATAAACTGATTCTGAGGGTCCTACAAACAGAGAGCCTCTATCTTGTATTGTAGTTAAAGAAAATCCAAGTGTAGTCCCACTATCTTGAGATATGATTACACCCTTTCTAAACAAAGGCTGTGATTGTGTATAAGGGATATAATCAATTACAAAGCTATTAACTACTGCTGTTCCCTTTGTGGCATTCATTAATACTCTATGAAGCCCTATTAAATTTCTTGTTAATATTTTGTATGTAAATCTAGTCTGTAATCCCTCTGATTCAATGTTGAGCATCTCTCCTTTTCTATTGCTAACTTCTTCAGTTATGATACTTAGATACTCTGTAGGACAATCAATTACTAACTCTTCAACTGGTTCGTAAGGCTCACCCTCTCTTTCAATTAATACTACCTCAGGCTTACTTAATTGAAATTCATATCCTTCTCTTCTTAACTGCTCAACTAAGATAGCTAATTGTAACTCACCTCTACCTGCTACGGAGTAGGAAGAACCAGACACTTTTGAAATTTGTAAACTAATATTTAATTCTTTCTCTTGTTCTAATCTCTGTTCTAATTGCTTAGCAGTAACAAATTTCCCTTCTTTTCCAGAAAGTGGGGAAGTATTAGATTCAAATCTAACCTTAACTGCTGGGGGAGTGATATGTATGTCTTCTAAGGCCTCTGGGTGCTCTAGAGCACACAATGTTGCACCTATTGCTGTAGAATCTATACCTGCTATTGCAACTATCTCTCCTGCGGTTGCAGAGGGTATACTTTTCCATTCAAGACCCTCTTTTACAAATAGCTCTCTTATTCTTCCTTGAACCCTCTTCTCTTTATCTAAGAGTATTACTGGATCATTTTTCTTAACACTTCCTCTGTTGATTTTACCGATGAGGTATCTTCCTAAGTGAGATTCATACTCTAAAGAGGTTATTTGCATTTGGAAAGGTAACTTCTCATCACCTTTAGGTGCTGGACAGAAAGTAACAATCTCGTCTAATAGGGGGGAAAGATCTCCATCTAATGTAGAAAGCTCTTCTGTTGGTAACTCTTTCCATACTTTCCCCTCTCTTGCAACACAGTAATATACAGGAAAATCTAACTGCTTAGTATCAGTTGCAAGTGTAAGGAACAGATCTTGAACTTTTTCAATTGTCCTTTTTACATTTGCTAACTTCTTATCTATTTTATTTATTAATACAATAGCTTGAAGATTCATTTCTAAAGCCTTCTTGAGAACAAACTTCGTTTGAGGCATTACACCTTCTTGAGCATCAACTAGGAGTAAACAGGAATCTGCCATATTTAAAGTTCTTTCTACCTCTCCACCAAAATCTGAGTGTCCAGGAGTATCTATGATATTTATCTTATACCCTTTATATCGAACAGAGATGTTTTTAGCTTTAATTGTAATACCTTTCTCTTTTTCTAAATCCCCACTATCAAGTATTTGTGTCTGAGACATCTCCTCTTCATTATCTCTAAAAAGATGAGTTTGCTTCATAAAGGCATCTACAAGAGTAGTTTTACCATGATCTACATGGGCAATAATTGCGATATTTCTTATGTTTTCTTTCTTAATCGGGGTATATTCCATAACAAATGGATATTCTATCACAAATATCTTGTTTTAGATATTTAGTGACTATGAAACTAATTAAGAAATATGAAAAGAAGGAGTAGGGAAGTGATTAATATTATTAATGCTAATACTAATGAAAGTATGGATTTTTTATCCTTATACGGTCTTATTCTATCTGCCATTTAAAATATATTTAAATATTAATATATGTATATATTGCATAACAAAGCAAAAGTAGAGGTAAGCAGATAGCTATAGAAATTAACACCATTATTCTAATTTTGTGTCTGAAAAGAAAAGAGTAAATGAAATACAGGATTGAATATACAATATATATAGAGAGAAGTATTAGGGAAATACCTGATATCTTATCCAAAAGGCCTTCAATATTTGAGTAAGAGTTTTCAGATAGAGTCTCTTTGAGGTTATCTAATTGCTTTTGAACTGGTGAGTAGAAGGCATTAAAAAGATTTGATAGAAAAAGAGATTTAAGTACAAAGGCATGTATATTATTAAACATATTACATTGTAGGGTAAAGTGAGTATGTTATGCAACTTTTTTAAAAATTAAGCAATTAAGTAAAGAAAATGGTATAATGGCAATATAATCTCCAGTGTTAAATGAATATGAGTAAGAGTTCTGTTTTGGCAGTAGGAATAAATATTTCAATGGAAGAGAAAAAACTCATTCAAAAGAAATTAGGTTTGGATAGTATTCGATTAGATTTTGCATCTATTAAGGATATTATTTTTACCATAATAGATGGTGTAATTGATGTAGAAATTAAGGGTAAAGATCTTAAAAGGTATGATCATGTATGGATACAATCTGGATGGAAAACAAATCAGTTAGCATATCTTTTGCATCTATATCTTAAATCAAAAAAAATTCCTCATAACAGAACTTCTACCCAGAGTACTAAACTTTCAGATATTTTCTCTTTAGCTTCTAAGGGGGTTCTTGTTCCTAACACATTCTTTCATAATGGACTAAAGATTGATAATGGAAATGTAATTGATATTGGTAATATATGTAAATTACCATGTATATATAAAACAGTTTTTGGTTCTTTAGGTTCGGATGTGTTCTTAATAGATAAGCAGGAAGATATTAAAAAGACTATTAAAGAAAACAAGAAATACAATAGATATCTATTTCAAGAGTATATTCCTAATGATTTTGATTATAGAGTAGTAATTGCAAATGGAATATCTTCATCAGTATGCAAGAGAACAAGAGTAAGTGATAAATTTAGAAATAATGTTGCGCTTGGTGCTAAGGAAGAATTTATTAAGGTTAAAGATGTAAGTAGGGATATTTTAGATTTAGCTATTAAAGCAGCAAAGGCATTAAAATTGACTTGGGCAGGAGTAGATATAGTTACAGATAAGAATACTGGTAGAAACTATGTATTAGAAGTTAATAGAAGACCTGGATTAACTAGTAAATCAACAGAGATTTTAGCTGCATATAAGTATATAATGGAGTTAGTTGGAAGATAAACTTTATTTTTTATACTAATGAAAAAACCTATTATTCCTATTTATACAATCTTTATCTCTTTAATTACCTCTTTCCTCTTTTATAATGAATTACCTCTTAAAATGGCTTCTCATTGGAATGCACAGGGCATAGTAGATGGATACTCTTCTAGATTGTTTAATGTTTTGTTTTTCCCTGCATTACAGATTTTTCTTTTACTTCTATTAACCTATGTTCCAAAGCTTGATCCAAAGAAAAAGAATATTAAACTGTTTGAGGGTAATTACTCATTGTTTATATCAGTAATAATGATATTTATGTATCTAATTCAATTACAGGTTTTTCTATGGAATATAGATATTAAAGTCCCTATTGAAAGCTCTATTCCTATTTTAATGGGTATTTTATTTATTTTTGTAGCACAACTTATTAAGAGTGCTAAACAAAACTATACAATTGGTATTAGAACTCCATGGACTCTAGCTAGTGAAAAGGTTTGGGATAAGACACATGCACTTGGAGCTAAGTTGTTTAGAGTAGGGGGTATTCTAACTGTTCTTTCATCTTTAATACCTAAGTATTCATTTATTGCAATATTTGCTTTTATTCTTCTTCCCTCTTTATATCTGTTTATATATTCTTATGTAGAGTTTAAAAAGGAGATTTAAGAATAATATTTAGATTGATTATTTCCCCTCTTCTAAGATGAAGGTTTTTCCCATTGGGTCAATAATTATGTCGAAAGGGTCATATATGGAGAAAAGATTGGTTGAGAGAAGTAATATCCCTATTATTAGTGTATATATTATTAACTTTTTAATACTTTTCTTTTTATCAACCTCTTTTCCTTTTCTTACCTTAACAACTAAAGAGATTACTAAATAAAGGGTATAGAGAATACCAAGTATTAATACTAGGTTAATAATCAGTTGTATTATAGCTCCAGTATAATATGGGATTTGCATAACAGATTTTAGTAGATATTCATCTAGATGTAAACAAAAAAAGGGAGGATAACCCTCCCTTCCTTAATACCATTTCCAAAAAAATATTAAGGTATCCTCATATAGGGTATCTGTTAAAGGATCTGTTGTGAATTTCATTTCGCTACAATTAAGTTGATTTGAAGGAACTAACCATATCTTTCCTCCAGTTGTTCCATCTTCATATGTAGTAGTTTGGGGATTTCCATTAATATCTGATTCAAAGGGAATAGAGGAAATGTGTATCTCTTTCTCAGAAATTTTTAATTCTCCCCCGCTATTACTTGTTCCCTCTCCAATACAAACTAACCCGACAGGTTCTTGTGGGTAGTAAATAAGATTGTAGTTAGTATTTGGTATTAAATTATGTCCAATAAAAAGGTATTCAAAGTATTCCCCACTTCTGTTGTAAATCATTTT
>CAZYGQ010000004.1:0-33586 GCA_964647075.1 uncultured Candidatus Saccharibacteria bacterium | reverse complement strand
GGAGTAAACCTCTACCTAATGGCAAGATGTTTGAATTGTCAAAGATTTCAAACAATCAACTTTATCATAAATCCGACATTGGAGAGTTCTATCTATCTAGTGACAGAGCGATTCCAACATTTTCAAAATGGAAAAAACTGGAACATATAATTTCACAGATTTCAAAAAATAGACTTAGTAATTTCATAAACCTTGCCGAAACAATAGGGGGAATCATAGTCTGGCCAAGTAATAGAATAGGGAATAATCAAACCATTAATGGCGCAAGAGGGTTTAATAGTAAGATTAGTGACCGTTTAGATCTTACGATTGAATGTATTCGAAGATATTATTTAAATCAAGAGAGTCCTCTATATGAGACATTTAAGAGATACAATAGCTTCTTTAGATTATTTGAAGATTTTAAGGGTTATATAGACTTCTTTCTATTCCAAGATGCAGTATCAAGTGATTATTCCTCAGTAAGAATTGCACCCCCATTTGACAACTTTGAGTCAGTTCCAGTTCCGACAACGGTTGATGAATACATTCTGTATATGAATGAAACTGTGGAATTTGTTCAAGCTAGGAATAAAAGAATCGCTAGGTTTGGGAGTTAGGATATTGTTTCAATGAAATTGTTTTATATTGTGGATAAATTTTTCTATTTCTTCCTTTATAAATTCTGTATTACTTCTATCCCTACTGTTTATCCTTAACAAGGGTAAATCGATATCTTTAAATATTCTTTCAACCTCTATATCTCGTTCTATTCTGTCTTCTCTATCATGTGATGATCCATCTAGCTCTATACCCAATATTGGTGATATATACTGTTTATCACATACTAAATAATCAATAGATTTTCTATCTATATGACTTAATGCTCCCTTAAAACTTTGACCCTTTATCTTATGTTCGACTATTGAAGATATATGTACTTGTGGAAATATGTAATATCTATTACTGAGTATCTGTTCTAATATCTTTAGGAAATCATTTTCATCTTTTCTTAATAAATACTGTTTCTTAGTATATTGATATATTTTCTTTTCTTTAGGTTTCTTTTTAAAAAATAGTCTAAATAGAAAGCCTAATACAAAAAGAATACCAATGTATAGATATAGTTTCTCCATAGTTTAGTATATAAGAGTTTCAATATTATTAAAACAGTTATAGAGTGAAAGATTAATTAGTAATCGAGAAGAAATATGTTAAATATATTGTATAATGGGGATATATGAGAGGAGCCATTATAGGAGACATAATAGGGAGTACATATGAGTTTAGTAATAAGGTTACTAGTAAAGAGTTTGAACTTTTTCCATATGGTAGTACATTTACAGATGATTCTGTATTAACTATTGCAGTATATGATTCTTTAAAAAACAATATTCCTTTAGAAAAATCTTTTATGAAATGGATAGAGAAATATCCTAATAGAGGATATGGTGGTATGTTTTTTGAATGGATACTAAGTAAAAAGAAAGAACCATACGATAGTAAAGGTAATGGATCTGCTATGAGAGTATCTAGTGTAGGATGGCTATATGATACAGAAGAGGATGTACTTAGAGAGGCTAAGAGGGTATCAGAGATCACACATAATCATATAGAGGGGATAGAGACAGCTCAAGCAGTAGCTATGTGTATATATTTAAGTAGGATTAAAAAGAGTAAGGAAGAGATTAGGGAGTATATTGAAGAGAGGTTTAAATATGATTTAAGTAAGACATATGAAGAGGTTAGAAAGGAATATATTAGGAGTGAATTGGGTATAGATACTGTTCCCCAGAGTATTATTTGTTTTTTGGATAGTAATAGTTTTGAAGATAGTATTAGGAATGCTATATATTTAAATGGTGATGCTGATACGCTAGCAGCTATTACAGGTAGTATATCTGAAGCTTACTATGGTTTGGATGAGGATATATGGGAGAGGGCTAAGGGGTATTTACCTAAGGATATGTTAGAGGTGTTGGGAGAAGAGTAAATGTATTGGTATGCGGAATTTAACTGTTCGGGAATTCCAAACAGTTCGGATTAAAAGAAAAATCGGAGATACCAATTTTTATACTAAACCTTAAAATTTGTGCATCTTCGGGGTAGGCGGAGGTGGTAAAAAAACAAATAAGAGGGTAAAATAAACACATGGCAGATACTACTCAAAATGGTAATCGAACTAAAGAGCAAGAACGCACAGAACTACATAGAGCTATCTGGCAGATTGCAAATGATTTACGAGGTAGCGTTGATGGGTGGGATTTTAAACAATATGTCCTTGGTATACTCTTCTATCGTTTCATTAGTGAGAATCTAACTAACTATATTAATACAGACGAACGTAGGTCAGGAAATAAGGACTTCAATTACGCAGATCTATCCGATGAAAAAGCCGAGTATGGCCATGAGGACACTGTAAAGGAAAAGGGATTCTACATATTACCTAGTGAACTTTTCTTAAATGTTTTAAAAAATGCTAGACAGGATAAGAACTTAAATGAAACACTTTCACAAGTTTTTAAGAATATTGAGAATTCAGCAAAAGGATTTAGTAGTGAAGATGACTTAAAAGGACTCTTTGCAGATCTTGATGTTAACTCTGCAAAACTTGGTAATACAGTTGAAAAAAGAAATCAGAAATTAGTAAATCTCCTAGAGGCTATTGGAGGACTTCGTTTGGGCAATTATTCTGATAATACAATAGATGCTTTTGGAGATGCATATGAATTTCTTATGACAATGTATGCTTCCAATGCAGGAAAGTCTGGAGGAGAGTTCTACACTCCACAAGAAGTGAGTGAGCTTCTTGCAAAGATTACGACAGTAGGGAAGAAAGAAGTAAATAAAGTATATGACCCAGCATGTGGTTCTGGTTCTTTGCTTCTTAAATTTTCTAAAGTTTTAGGAAAAGAAAATGTTCGTCAAGGTTTCTTTGGACAGGAGATTAATCTTACTACTTACAATCTCTGTCGTATAAATATGTTTTTGCATGATATTAATTACAATAATTTTGATATTGCACTTGGAGATACATTAACTGATCCAAAGCATTGGGATGATGAGCCTTTTGATGCAATAGTGTCTAATCCCCCATATTCTATAAGATGGGAAGGAGACAGTAACCCGTTACTAATAAATGATCCTCGTTTTTCCCCTGCAGGAGTATTGGCACCAAAGAGTAAGGCGGATTTAGCATTTACAATGCATATGCTTTCATGGCTTTCTACAAGTGGTACTGCAGCTATTGTTGAATTCCCAGGGGTTTTATATCGCGGAGGGGCAGAACAAAAAATAAGAAAATATCTAATAGATAACAACTATATTGATACGGTTATTCAATTACCACCAGATTTGTTTTTTGGAACTACGATTGCAACATGTGTAATTGTTCTTAAAAAGAGCAAAAAGGATAACAAAACTCTTTTTATAGATGCTTCTAAGGAATTTGTAAGAGGAGGAAACAAGAACAAATTAAGTGAAGAGAATATTAGTAAGATACTTAATAGTTTTTCAAAACGTTTAGATGAGGAGTATTTTTCGAAATTGGTAGATAACAAAGAGATAGGGGAGAATGATTACAATATTGGTGTTTCAAGCTATGTTATAGCGGAAGATACGAGGGAGATAATAAATATTTCTGAACTTAATTCAAAAATAAAAGATATTGTTAAGAGACAGAATGAATTGAGATTAGCAATTGATGAAATAGTAAATGATATAGAAGCAAATGAGTAAAAAAATGAACAATATTGAAAAGTTGATTAATGAATTGTGCTCAGGGATAGTGGAAATTAAAGAATTTAGTAAAATTTGCAATCTTCAAGCAGGCGACAGAATTATTAAATCAATGATGGATGGCGATTTTGAATATCCTGTTATGGGTGGGGGCACATCACCTACTGGTTATTATAATAAATATAATTTTGAAAATGCAATAACAATCTCACGTGCAGGAAGTGCTGGTTTTGTAAATTGGTTACCCAATAAGTTTTGGGCAACAGATGTATGTTTTGTTGCAACTCAAAAAGATGAAAAAGCACTTATTAAATATGTTTACTATTTCGTAAAGCATGAATCACAAAATTTTAAGCATCATCTTTATGGCGGCTCAATGCCAAAACTAGATAAGTCTTACCTATGGAAATTGCCAATTCCTCTCCCTGCCCTTCCAATTCAACAAGAAATAGTAAAAATATTAGATTCTTTTACAGAATTGGAAGCAGAATTGGAAGCAGAATTGGAAGCAGAATTGGAAGCAAGGAAGAAGCAATACGAATATTATAGAAACAAACTATTAACCTTCAAAGAATATGGAAAATAATACATATAGTTACAATATGGTTGCTCAAAATACAGAAAGTACTGTAGTAAGTAAATATGTTTCTAATACAAACACACTCCGAGATGCAAAGTATCAAACCGAAGCAGAATTAGAAAAAGCCTTCATTGAACAACTAAAATTACAAGCATATGAATATCTATCGATAAACAATGAAGAAGATCTTATCAATAACCTACGTATACAATTACAAAAATTAAATGAATATACATTCTCTGATACAGAATGGGAAAAATTTTTTAAAAGTGAATTAGCAAATCCAAATCAAAGCATTCAAGAGAAAACAACCACAATACAAGAAGACTATATAAAGAATTTAATTCGAGATGATGGAATAGTAAGGAATATATATTTAATTAGAAAAGACAATATCCATGACAATATTCTACAAGTAATCAACCAATACTCAACAGAAGAAGGACAAAGAGCAAATAGATATGATGTAACAATTCTTGTTAATGGATTACCCTTAGTACACGTAGAATTAAAACGAAGAGGAATTGCAATTAAAGAAGCCTTCAATCAAATAAATAGATATAGTAGAGAAAGTTTTTGGGCATCATCGGGACTTTTTGAATATGTACAGTTATTTGTAATTTCAAATGGTACCCATACAAAGTATTACAGTAATACAACAAGATCTCAGCATATTAAAGAAACAGGAGAAGGCTCAACTAAAATGGGTAAAAGAACTAGTAATAGTTTTGAATTCACAAGTTGGTGGGCAGATGCTACAAATCGACCGATAACAGATTTAATGGATTTCGCAAAAACATTCTTTGCAAAACATACTATTTTAAATATATTAAGCAAGTATTGTGTCTTTACTACAGAAAAATTACTTCTTGTGATGCGTCCTTATCAGATCGTTGCTACTGAAAGAATACTTAATAGAATTGAGGTAAGTACAAACTATAAAAAACTGGGTACAGTAGACGCTGGGGGATATATATGGCATACAACAGGATCAGGAAAAACTTTAACTAGTTTCAAAACAGCTCAATTAGCTAGTAAGCTACCTTACATTGAAAAAGTAATATTTGTTGTAGATCGTAAGGATTTGGACTATCAAACAATGCGAGAATATGACAAATTTGAAAAAGGTGCAGCGAACAGTAATACAAGTACAGCAATACTGACAAAACAGCTAAATGATCCGAATTCTAGGATAATTATAACTACGATACAAAAATTAGAGAGATTTGTAAGTAGAAACAACGGAAATACAATTCTTGATGGACATGTAGTGATTATATTCGATGAATGTCATCGTTCGCAGTTTGGAGAAATGCATGCTGCAATAACGAAGGCATTTAAGAATTATCATATTTTTGGTTTTACAGGTACTCCAATCTTTGCAATCAATGCATCTTCGGGTGGTCGTCCAGATTTGAAAACAACAGAGCAAGCATTTGGAGAAAAATTGCATACGTATACAATTGTTGATGCTATTGCTGATAATAATGTTTTACCATTCAAAGTAGATTACATTTCAACAGTTCGTGAGGCAGAGGACATTGAAGATGAAAAAGTAAGCGATATTGATAGAGAAGCGATTCTCTCATCTCCTGAAAGACTTTCTAACATTGTGGAATATATTCGAGAGCATTTTGATCAAAAAACAAAACGAAATACTTTTTACAAAATAAAAGAAAGGAGACTTGCTGGTTTTAATTCTATCTTTGCAGTTTCATCTATTGATGTAGCCAAAAAGTATTATGCAGAATTTAAAAAACAGTTATCAGAAGTTCCAAGTGATAAAAGATTAAAGATTGCAACAATATATAGTTTCGGAGTAAATGACGAAGATGCAGATGGAATGATAGATGAGAATTCTGAGGATACATCAGGTCTTGATACTAGCTCAAGGGATTTCTTAGAAAGTGCTATTGCAGATTACAATCAGGTGTTTGGAACATCTTATGATACCTCTTCAGATAAATTCCAGAACTATTATAAAGATGTAAGTGAGCGTGTAAAAAACAGGGATATTGACATCTTGATTGTAGTAAATATGTTCTTAACTGGTTTTGATGCTACAACACTTAATACCTTATGGGTTGATAAGAATTTACGATTACATGGGTTACTGCAAGCATTTTCTCGAACTAATCGTATATTAAATAGTGTAAAAACATTTGGAAATATTGTTTGTTTCCGTAATCTTGAGAAGGCAACAAATGAATCTATTGCCTTATTTGGAGATAAAGAGGCTAGTGGTATTGTTTTATTAAAAGCATATAAAGATTACTATTATGGATATAAAGATGGCGAAAAAGAAGTAAGAGGATATGAAAGCATGGTTAATGAGTTGTTGGAAAAATATCCAGTTGGAGAAAGAGTACTTGGTGAACAAAGTCAGAAGGACTTTATCAAGTTATATAGTGCAATTTTACGAGTTAGAAATATTCTTGTAACATTTGATGAGTTTGAAGGAAATGAAATCCTGACGGAGCGTGACGTACAAGATTATCATAGTGTCTATATAGATATATACAATGAATTCAGGAAAGGAGAGGAAGGGGAGAAGGAAAATGTTAATGATGATTTGGTCTTTGAAATGGAACTTATTAAGCAAGTTGATATTAATATTGATTACATACTTGGATTAATCAAAAAATATCATGAAGATCATATTCAAAATCGAGAGATTTTAGTAGATATAAATAAGGCAATTGATTCGAGTGTCTCGTTAAGAAACAAGAAAGATTTGATAAATCAATTCATAACATCCTTGGGTGCCCAGTCAGTTGTTGATGAAGATTGGCAAAATTTTGTCAACAAAAAGAAGATTGAAGAGTTAGAACAAATAATTGAAAGCGAGAGTTTAGATAGAGACGCTACATATACTTTCATTCAGAATGCTTTTAGAGATGGTGTGGTAGCTACTACTGGGACAGCAATTACAAAAGTTTTACCACCTGTATCACGTTTTTCTCAAACAAGAGAAAGAAGCAAAAAAAGAGAAAGTGTATTAAGTAAACTCTCAAGTTTCTTTGAGAGATTCTTTGATATCTCAAGAAATCTTTAGAATTCCCTAGACTTCCTCTCACCTTACTGGTACCTTCCTTCTAATGAAAGATACACGACAACTCAAATATGTCCTCTACGCAAGAAAATCCTCAGAATCAGATGAAAGACAAGCCATGAGTATAGATGGACAACTCATGGAAATGAAAGAAAAAGCTAAAAGAGAAAAGATAAACATAGTAGAAACAATTACAGAATCACACTCTGCAAAAGAAACAGGACAAAGACCACAATTCAATAACCTATTAGACAATATATTCAAAGGAAAATACAACGCCATTATTACATGGGCACCAGACAGACTATCTAGAAATGCAGGAGACTTAGGAAGAATAGTAGACCTAATGGATCAAGGAAAACTAGAACTAATAAACTGCCATTCACAAACATTCTCTAATAACCCAAATGAAAAATTCTTACTAATGATACTATGTTCTCAAGCTAAATTAGAAAATGATAACAGAGGAATAAATGTAAAAAGGGGACACAGAAATAAATGCATGATAGGAATTAGACCAGGACCAGCACCAATAGGGTATGTAAATATACTAAAAGCAAATAGAATATCATCTGTACAGTTTGATAAAGAAAGAGCACCAATAGTAAAAGAAATGTTTGAAAGAGTAGGGTATGAAGGACACTCTGGAAGAATGATAAGAAGATGGTTAAGAAGTATAAACTTTAAAACACCAAGAGGATGTGAAATGTCATTAGGAAGAGTATTCGCTACTCTTAAGAATCCATTCTACTATGGAGAATTCCATTTCGGAGGACATTGGTATAAAGGAACATATCAAGCATTAATATCCAAACAGCTATTTGATAAGGTACAAATACAATTAGAAACAACACCAAAACAATGGAATAAACAAGTATTCCCATTTAAAAAGATATGTACATGTGCTAGTTGTGGATCAGGAGTAACAGCAGAAATAAAGTACAGAGTACTTAAATCTACTAAAGTAAATACACATATCTACTATCACTGTTGTAGATCTAAAGATGAGAAGTGTAGAGAACCATATATAACAGAAGAAGAGATGATTAATCAATTAATATCGTTACTTCCTCAAATGAAATTAGACAAGAAATATCTACTTAAAGAATTCAATGATGAGATAAAGAGAGTAAACAATATGAGATTGATAATAGAAGATAGTAATTACAAAGGAAAAGAACTAACACCACATAATGGTAAAGAAGAAATACATACTACAGATGAAATGATTAAGAACTACCTATTACATATACTACAGTTTGGTAATCCACAGGAGAGACTAAGAATATTAGAAGGTATTAAAACTAAGTTTCTATTAAATAATAGAAGGTTGATAATAGAGTAAGTTTTGAATGATATAATAGTGATATGGGCTATGTTCTACAGGTTACAAAAAAAGGGTATGATGTTAAGGATAAAAGTGTAAAGCCAAAAGAAAATAAAGATTCAGAAAAGCCTGATAAGAAAATACAATTAGAGATATTGAATTTATTGGCTTATCCATATCTGTTAGGTGCAAAGTTGCAATTACAAAGATATCGTCAAATTGCTAAACAGTTGAGTAAAGAAAGTGCTCCTACCAAGATTATGTTCTGTTTACATGAAGCTTCTTGTCTATTTGAAGATGTTGCTACTATTGTTATGTATCTAGAGGAATCTGGGTTAAATCATCCTTATAATTCTTTGTGGATTAATGTCCGGAATCATATAAGGCATGATATCCGAGATAATTTTGATAAAGAAAATGAAAGTCGGAAAAAGAAAAGATTAGAGACCTTAGGTCTAGAAGAAAGATTTCAAACAGATATGGAATTTGCCCTTGAATTTATTAGAATTGGAAAGAAAACTGTTTATCTTAAAGATTTAGATAATTATCTTGCATGGGCTGAGAAACATATAGATCATATTTTATCCGAGGCTAGAAAGAAGGGCCTATTAAAAGAAGAAGAAGTTTGATAAATTAAAATTTTAGCGATATTATATTACTATGAGTAGCAACCCATTCTTATCCAAAGAAATTAATTCTAAAAGAATATTAAAAGGTGTTGCTACCTTTCTCCCAGTAGTAATGATGATTGTTGTAATTGGTAATTACTATGTAGATCTCATAGATAACACTTTACGTGACCACTATACTCAGGGATATGAAGTACTAGGTACACAATCAGAATTCGAAAAAGAATATTTATCGCAGTATGAAGAAACAACTCAATCCTATGGTATAGAAGAGTATGTATATGGGTGGGATTGGACTTTAGATAATCTTACTCCAGATACTCCCAAGATAGAGATGCCAGAGACTCTTTTTGATGGTGAATTATCTACATTTAAAAGGGACTGGTCATTAAATAATGGTTTTATATTATCTATCGAGTGTGAAGAAAAAGATTTAGATCAAGTTCTTCCGGGAGAGTCCTATGGATGTAGTGTGACATATAATGGTGAGGAACTAGAAGATTATGTTAGATACTATATTAATGGAGAAGATGAAACAGGTGAGGTCTCTTTGAAACTGTTTTCTACAGACAGGGAGGAATACTTAGTACTTGATACCTATGCTGGTGGATCATATGATGATATTACGATATTTAGATTAATTGATGGTGATATAGAGAAACTTACATTCCATACTGACTCAGAAGATAAAGATACATGGACTGTAACATATCCATTAGAATTAGACTTTTATATCAATAATGACAAAATTATTACAAAATTTCATAATCCAGCATATGGTGGCGTGAGAGTATTTCGGGTTTGGGGTTTGAATGATGATGTTTTAACACTAGAAAAGACGATTGGCGGAATAATGGAGTAGAGGTTTTCCTTATTCGTTTTTCATAATTCTTTCCAAGTGTATTGAGTTACATCCTCTTTGTTATTTTCTAGTGGATTTTTTGATAATCTTTCCTTGGTTGTCCATTACGCCTATTGTTGTATCCTTTGTTTTCTCTAAGGCTTCCTTCACAGTATTCTTGTTTACTCCTGCAATGTAGACTTTTCCTTTAGAACCACATAGTTGTTTAATACCTGAACTTACATTCCCTTCAGTTTCAACTTCAACTTTTACTTTTTTTGTTACTATATCAACTCCCTCGTCTGAAATGTATGAGGTGTTGTATTTCTTCGCTATTCTGTTAGCCGTTGTTTTGTGAGATCGTAATTCGCTCATATTTAGTAAAGACTTAATTTAGATATCTTGTCCTCTAGTATATTATACCATGCAAGGATGCATCTAAGCTGTATCGTATCAAGCTTTTACCTTCGAACCGTGGGGTAGTAAAAACTGGTCTTAAAATGGGTATTTTCATCCACCAGGATGTGAAATCGAAATACTTAAATTTAGGGACGATTTTATGAAGCAACCAAGGGATTCCTAGAGATAGTGGACGGGTCTTGTTGGAACATGTTGGAAATGGCGGGACATACACGTCTGGAACCTAAAATGAGACAAATAAGACAGTATAAAAAGGGGGAGAAAATGTCTTATTCTTGTTATAATGGCTAAGAATGAAAATTACTCAGAAAGAAGCTAAGTCTGTACTAACACCAAGTAAACTACCAGGTGCAGACTATGTAGTTAATCCATACTCAGGATGTGCTTTCGGTTGTGTATACTGCTACGCAGACTTTACTAGAAGATTTACAGGACATACTAATGATAAATGGGGTGAGTATGTAGATATTAAGACTAATACCCCACAAATATTTGAAAAAGAATTAAGTAATCTTTCTAAGAAGATAGTTAAAAAGAATGAGTTTAAAAAAGGAGATAAGCCAGCAATATTCTTTGGTTCTGTTACAGACCCATACCAGGGTGTAGAAGCTAAGTACCAGTTAACAAAAAAATGTTTAGAAATAATAGCAGAGAGTGAAATTAAAAAGGATATTAAAATTTCCTTACTTACTAAATCCCCATTAGTAACTAGAGATATAGATATATTTAAACAAATCCCCAATTTGGAAATAGGTATGACAATTACATCTACAGATGACGTAGTTAGTAAGATGTTTGAGAGTTATGCTCCTCCTAGTTCTTTGAGAATAAAAGCATTAAGTGAATTAAATAAAGAGGGTATAAATACATATGCTTTTGTAGGTCCTCTTCTTCCTCATTTTGTTGCTAATGAGAAGGGTTTGGAAAAACTGTTTAGAAGGATAAAGGAGGCGGGTACTAACGTAGTATGGGTAGAGCATATTAATTTGAAAGGTAAGAAGATGAAGAGATTGATGAAACTGGTTGGAGATAAGTTGAGTAAGGAAGAGCACAGACTTTTTGTTGATTCTCAGAGTAATGATTACAAGAATAGGTTAAATGAGGTTGTTTTGGAATTGATAGAAAAATATGAATTGGAATTGGTAGGGGGGAAGGTAGTGGATCATATTAAGTTGAGTAAGTAATTATTGTGCTAAATAGGCCTTTCTCCTTCGAACCGAGGAGCTTAAAAAACATCTCTTTTTCTCACTTTTTCATCCACCAGGCCTTACTTTTGAACACTCCTGTTTTTAAGGATAAACAAAACAAGTCTTAAAAGGCTCTTTAAACATAGTACACAGGTCTTGTTGGAACAGCTCAAATATGGCGGGACATACACGTCTGGACCCTATGAGAGATGACAATGAGACAAAGTAAAAAGAGTACTCTTTGATTTGCAATTCAGAGAATATTTGCTAAACTTTTAAGTGTATAGTTAATTTAATTCAAATTATAATGAACACTAAACTATATTTATTTATCACATTATTGTTTCTTTCCCTACTGTTTTCCCCTTTAAATGCGGTGTATGCAAATGAAGTTACCACTTGTGGGAATGATTTTTCCAATGCCGTAGAACTTCAAGAAGGAGAAAATACTGGAGGAGTAATTAATGAAAATAGTACCTGTTATTACTTTTTTAACTCTAAATCAGGATATGAATTAGATGTAAGATATAAAATTACAGGAGAAGGATTCTTCGGATTCGTATCTCTATATAACAGTGAAAAGACCGAAATAGTGACAAGTATAGATGTAGAAGATACATTAAAGTGGCTCGGAGCTGATTTGACACCAACAAAATACTATTTAGTTGTAAAGAATTCTTACAGAACTAATTCTCAGTTGTATGATGTTACACTAGTAGATAGAACGGATGCTATGAGCAAAACTGATGCTGGGGGGGATTTTAATAGTGCACTAGGTATTAAATATGGTGAATATACGGGTTCTTTATCTAGTTTTGTATCTGGGAGCATAGGGGGAAATGATAATTCAGACTATTACAGGTTAGCGGTAAAAAAGGGTGACAATATTGAGATAAAAGTAGAACCTACAGGAGATTTTGAAGTGGGTTGCGCAGTTTATGACAGTAATAGGTCAGAGCTTTTTAACGAGGATGGATTAAATCTTGAAGTAGGTCAAATTATTCAAAAAACATTTGAAATCCAATCCGATGGATACATATATGTTGTAGTAAAACAATCCTCATATGGAGAGAAGTGGGATAGCATTGATCAATATACACTATTGATTACAAATCAGAGCATAGAGAAAGTGGGAGGAGAGATTGCAATAGACCAGGAAACTGAAAACAACGAGGAAGAGAGTACGATTGTTACTGATAATACTAAAGGCATTATTATTAAATTGGCGATTTTAGCATTAGCTATTCTAGTAGTAGTTTTCATTGTCTTGCTTG
This sequence comes from uncultured Candidatus Saccharibacteria bacterium, assembly GCA_964647075.1. Taxonomy (GTDB): domain Bacteria; phylum Patescibacteriota; class Dojkabacteria; order SC72; family SC72; genus UBA2259. The sequence continues at coordinate 20,559 of CAZYGQ010000004.1, read as the reverse complement.
TTATCCGAATGGGTAAGAAGAACAAAAAACAATCTAATGAGAAGTCAATATCTGAAAGTAAAAAAATTGAAACAGAAGATAAGAGTCAAAACAAAGTAAAGGTAACGGTAGAAGAGGGTACTGATGTTGAAATTAATACTGTTGAAACTAAGAAGGAAGAAAAAGACAAATCTGTTACCTAGGGTATATTTTAATGAGAGATGAAAAATTAAAACTCGAAGACTTTGCAGATCCAAAGAGGTGGAAACTCTTGGACTATTCTGCTTCATCCAGTAATCAGTTTGTTTTAAGAATAGGGCATATTAATCCCGAGGTATTTATGAATAAAGAAAAGGGTATAGCATCTCAAGTTAACAAGGAAGATAAAAAAAGAAAAGTTGTAGAGACTACAATAGTAGTGGGGGTTCAAACGTTAAGAGGATCTATGACAGATTACTATGAAGCTATGATTAAAGCAATACAAGCCGGCTTTATCACCGGTATAACTGTAAAAGATGTTCAAAATATGAGAGAAAAAACAAACAACATTAATCCTGAGGAATGTGATTTCCATATCGATGTTTCTATTGCAGACTATGAAAATGAAAAAATAGCATCTCAGACTTTGGAGAATATGGTCACTCAAACGACAAAGGGATTAATGAATGCTCAAATGCCAGGTATGACAAACAATATGACCTTTGGAGAAACTTTACAAAATCCTTTAGTAAGAGAAGAAATAAAGAAACATTTTGGAAGTGAAAAGGAATTGGATAAAATGTTAAAAGAATTTAACAAAGCATCAGAGCAGATTGTAAAAGGAGTAAAAGAATCAAATTTTAAATATGAGATAGGAAAATATAATAAGTATTCAGCTGTATATTTTATTATTTCTCCAACACCGAGATTAGTTAAGAAAGGGAAGAAGCGGGATGGAGTTATTGAGATAAAGAATTTTGATGGTACTGTAACAAAAATTCAAGCATCAGGAGGTACTGATACAAGGATAAAATATCCACCAAACGCATTTGAAAAAGAAGAATTACCACTTGAGGGAAAAATTCTTCAAGCCATACAGATTGGAAAACATATTATTTCGGGTAGTCTTGTGTCAACTCTTTGTTATTTGCCCAGTGGGAAACAATTTTGTCACTCATTAACAAAATTTAGAACTGAAACACACACTACTCACTCCGAAGGTATAACCTTTTTAGAACATGTCGTTTATCCTGTAAATAGTACTCTTTTGGAAGAGGGGTATCTAAGTAGAGAGGAAGTAAAAGATATGATAAACAAGATTAGTTCTTTACTCTAATTTCATAGCTGTCTTAGTCCTTCTTGTAATGCCATCTTAATCAAATCGCTGAATATTTTAGGGTTAACTGAGTATATTATTACTAAAGAGGTAATAAAGATTGTTACTGCTAACCATCTAGTATATATTCCTCGAGTTCTCACAAAAAGGATAACTGAAAGTATGGACATGAGAGTTGGGCCGACCACTTTAATTTCTCCAAGAGGTACTAGATATCCCCCGATGTATTCTTCAGTGGTACCTAGGAATTCAGCAAGATTAAAATTAATATTAAATAGTACAAGTATTATTTCAACTATTAACACAACTAAAAGAATAATGGATGAAGATCTTGTTGACTCTCCTTCAGTTCTATACACTTCATATACTACCGCTGGAAGTAAAAGAGATATAATTAGTAGGGGAATACCTTTTGATAATCCAATAATGATTCCTATCAATGCAATAATAGATACAATAGTACATATAATTGCTGCATTTTTTGTAGGTTTTGCCATATTTTAATATTATAAATTAATATATATTAATTTATACATCCTATTTAATCATATCTCAACAGTTTATTAATCTTTAGGACTTTAAGATGAGGTTTAAGGAGTTACCATATCAGCGAACGGGTCTTGTTGGAACATGTTGAAATTGGCGGAGGATATGGAATGACTTCCGAAAATACTGTATATCCTCTACAGTTATTCCAACGTCCCTAATATCTCATCTCCAATCTCTTCGCTAAACCCGGAATATGCTTTCCCTTCTACAAAGATAATAGGGTAGTAACCATAACTATCTGAAATACCCTCACTCTTTGAAATATTCCCCTTGTAAGCATTTAATTGCGTACCAAAATCAGTATCTGTAGTTAAATGTTCTTCATATTCAATATTATTCTCTTGAAAGAATTCTTCCATCTCAATGCACATAGGACCAGTACCATTATGGAAAACCACAACCTCATTGCTCTTACTCTCTAAAATCCCAGACTCCCCTTCGTTAAGATCTTCTACCTTACAAGGATTAGTTACATTCTCTTCCTCCTCATACGGTATCGCAGGTCTTATCTTCTCCGGAGTATATGGAGCATTCTTGTTTACAGGTATCTGCCACATAGGCATCTCCCTATCTACACTCCCCAATGTATCTAAATCTACCCAATCAACCTCGTAGTTCTCCCAGAACCTATGCCACATATCATTCCATCTTTCTTTCTTTCCTCCTATGTATGTGTGTGATACTGCCATGAATTTATTATTTTGTATTGCTCTTTTAAATTGTCTCTCCATGTCTTCGGGAGAGCCATTTCTTTCATAGAAGCTATAGTCACAGAAGCTACCATATTTAAATTCAGGTATATCTATATTAGAGACAGAGATTATCTTCACATCGTACTCTTCTGGTTTATATATTGTTGTTGCTAGTTCTGTTGTTCCTCTTGCTGTTATATATTCTATTCCTAATTCTTGTGCTACTTTAATGGTATTTTCATCTGAGGCCATATATCTTGAACTAATGACTCGTGGTGTTACTCCTAGATATGTTTTAGAATTTTCTATCATCTTTGATATTATCTCGTACTGTTTCTCATATGGCATATCCCAGAATGGTTCTGGATCATATGATGGTGCTAATTCAACTACTCCTGTTTTTAAAATCTCTTTAAGATCTTGTGCATTCTCTTCTATGAATTCTCCATTAATCATTAGAAGTCCTTTTATATTTCTCTCTTTCATATCATTAACCATATTTGCTAATCCTTTTGTATCTACAAATTCTATTAACAACATCATTGCATTTGGTGTATTTGTTTCTGTTGTAGTTTCTATTCTATTTTTTCTATATGACATTAAGAGAAAGTATTCTCCTACTAAAAGAATAGCTATTGTTAATATGATAGAAAATATTATGAGCAGATTTTTTTTCATATTACTCGGATATTAATTTAAATATATTTTTAAGGGTATTTCTTTTTGACCTATCTAATTGATAGATGATATGTTGTCCATTTTTAACTTTGGATATATATCCTAATTAAATCCTTACTGAGCTTTAGTAATATCTCCTTGAATATCTTTGATAATATCTTCTGATGTACTTTCCTGTGGTGTATTAGTTGGAGTAGGAATTGGCTGTGGATTTGAGATAGGCTCACTTACTACAAAAGGTGCTGGTTGAGCTGCTGGAGGAGTTTGTACAGGTTCAACTCCTACTTCTGTTTGTTGGTTATTAAATGTAGGAATGGATGTAGTAGGTATTACAGGTCTCTCATTAGGGAGATTGTTTTCGGCCATTAATGGAGTTTCCTGGGTTTTTTCTTTACCTTTAACCATAGGTATTTTAAGCCTTTCATCAACTTTAACCTCAAAGGGAGCCTTTTTACCATTTATTTTTGCAAGTAATTTCCATTTAACGTTATGATCTTTTGCTATTGAGTTTAAAGTGTCACCCTCTTTAACTATATATTCTTCAGAGTCTCTTACAGCCATCTTATACTTTCTTTTAGATCCAGATAAAAGTAATATTGCAGTAATCAATATTATTAATACAGAAGCATACAGTGCCATAGCATAGACTGATGGAACAATTACAAAGGTTAATTCTTTTGTTAATGTTTCAGGCCCGTTTTGACCATCAAATGTAATTGTTACAACTGCCTTATATATACCTCCCCAAGGGTTATTTTCTATATCGAAATTAAAGGTCTGTTGGTTACTGTTTAATATTGTAAATTCAGAGGTGTTTGAATAAAAGAGCTTAGAGGAAATCAAATTATTAACATCAATTTTTATTGAGGTATCCAAAGACACATTCCCACTATTTGCCAATGTAACAGTAAGTTGATTTTTTCCACCTTCGTTTTTAGTATAGAAGAAATCCTCTATTTCCAACTTTTTAAGCATATCTCCAGGTATTGTTACTACAGATCTAATTGCTGCTCTGAAACTTAAATTAACTCCTGCATTGTTTTCTGCTTCTTTTTTCTCTTGGACTACAATACAAGCGTTATGCTCACCAACTGAGACATCTTCAGGGATTGTAACTGTAAAAGGCACAATTATATTTGTATTTGGTTCGAGAGTAACTTCGCTTTCTTCTAATTTATACCAAGTTCCTTCGTTAACTATGTCCTCCGAAAGCTGTTTACAAGCAAAAGCTCCGTCCGAAGAAGGTGTTGTATCGGTAGCGTAAACTAAGATTGTTTTAGTATCTGTAGTGTTGTTCATAACTACAACACCATCATTAATAGTAGTTCCTGGTGCACTTTCGAAAATAAATATGGATTGGGTTCTCTCGTTATCTTCCCTTGGATATGCAGGTAATATGCCTATACCATCCTGTCCAATTGCGAATACTGTAGAATAAATAAGGCTTAATAGTAAAAGTGTTAATAGGGCAGTTTTTGTTTTTTTCATTTTTTCGAATACCAAATTATACCGCTGTAACAGTAATTGTTAAATTAATAGAGTAATCGGAAGCTGCTGGCTGTTCTCCTGGAATTGTTTGTGTTATTGCTACTCCTGTTAATTTCCAGTCTCCAATATCATCAGAACCTGCAGCTGCATTAAGTAAGGTTATGCTATCAACAGAGGTCTCTGCAAATGCTGCGGAAGAACCTTTTGTTATATTATTTATTGTGCATGAGTTACAACTTCCTACAGCTAATGTTCCAGCAGAAGCATCTATTGTCATTTGTCCAGCTAAAGAGTCTGCATCGGCTCCATCTGTACAACCACTACTTGTGGCGTCATTATAATCGTAGTCGACAGTGCTGTCCCAGTAAGCAGTTGGACCACTAGTGGCAGCAATTGTTAAGGTCCACCCACTATCTGCAGCATCAGGGTTTTGTACATAAAGTTGTTGTGAAGCGGTCCCTAATGTCCCAGTTGAAGATTGACAACTAAAGCTAAAGTTCTTAGAAGACATTGCAAAAGAAGGGCTTGCTACAGGAGTATATGCTGCATCTACAATGTCTGCAGTTAATGTTCCTGAGTTAATAATTTGAGTTAGTGCTGTTGTTGCGGATCTAACGACCCCATATTTCTCCTTGTACAAAAAGTACATAGTTGTTGCTCCAGTAATGAAGGTAATTAAGAGTGCGCTAACAGTAATTATTATTTTATTTCTTTTCATTCCTTTTATAAATAAGATTACAGTTTAATCGTAATATATTCACAGAGCACTTGTCAACAGACTAAATACAAATATACTATACAGTTCATAAAACTAAATAGCAACGATTGTAAGAGTTAAATTTATACCATAGCTGTCTGCAGCTTGCTCTTTGGGTATAGATTGAGATATACCAACATTTGTCAACGACCAATTACACCCAGAGGATTGTGAGGAGGCTGAAAGTAGGAGGATTGAGTTAACGGTCCCTTCGATAAAAGAAGAATTACTGCCCAAACTTAATCCAGCATTTGAACATCCTGAACCAGCCGTTAGGGTTGCAGATGAGGGAGATATTGATAACTGCCCACCATAACTATCACTGTCTGCGCCATCTTCGGCATTTGAAGTTGAATCGTTAAAATCAAAGAATTTGCTACTACCAGAATTCTCCCACAATCCTGTAGGACCATCTGTAGCTGCTATACTAACTTGCCAGTTGGTAGTTCCATCAGATTGTATAAATATTTTCTCTGAAGATGTTCCCAAAGTTCCTGTAGATGTCTGGGAGGAGAAAGAAAGTGATTTGTTACTCATACTTATATTTGGGGAGGACACGGAATTGTTCGTTGCGTCTACAATATCTACAAGAAGACCAGTAGCTTGCCAAGTACAGCCACAAGTACTACAAGCTGCTTGGGTTGAGTACGAACTGCAACTAGAAGGAGTCCCACTACAAGCTGGAGGATTCCAGGTGCATACTGGGCAGGAATTACAGTTTGCTTCGGAGCAGTTGCTACAGTTAAGTGTTCCACTACAACTCATTGTAGCGTAAGTAGAGATTACTCCTAAACTTGCACCAAGGAGAGATAGAGTAATAATCAATACGGGTATGAAGTGTTTTTTCGCTAATTTCCTATAGAGTAAATATAGAATTGCGATTAATGTTATAAAAAATATTGCCCAAATAATGTAATAAAGAGGGCACTCTTCTTGTTGTTTTGCAATTTCCTCTTTGGTAAAGGAATCCATACATTTAGCATGTTTGTAAAGCCCTTTTTCAGAAGCAATCTTTACGACATTGTCTTTCCCCTTTGAGAAGAAATCTATTAATTCACCCCATGCACAGAAAAGACTTTTTTCTCTTTCTTTTAGGAAATTGTCTGGGAGATAGTAGCCATCTATTGAGAAAAAGAAAGTGTCCTGTGGTTCACAATCATATTTCATTATTAAGGAATCGTCATAGCTCATTGATAGTGGAAAGACATTTGTACTAGTTTTATCATTTAAGGTAATCTCTTTTGGAGTTATCGATTCAATCTTCATTGTTGAATCTAATGAGGAATCTAGCGTTATATAATCTATGCCGAACGCTCCTGTAAGAAATCTCATTCTTAACTTTAGGGTATTTGAACCTGGATCCTTTTTTGCAATGGAGATGAGGAAGTCGTCGGCTCCACTTCCTGGCATATGATATCCAGCGGAGATTAACCCTTGGTTAACCCAGTTGCTCCCATCCCAAACCTCTACTTTCATCTTAAGATTTTCATCCCACCAGTTTTGTATTCTGTCATTAAATATCTCCCATTTCGAAATATCACTGAATAGGTAGAACTGTTTCTGCCCCATCATATGTGCCATATACTCGTAGTAAGTTGTTAAAAAGGCTTGTTTACGAGCAACTATATAGAGCTTTGATGATTGAGAATTGATATTGTTAAATTCAACTTCAATCCAATCCTCAGTTTTAGAATTGTCGAATTCAGGCTCCCAGAATTCTCCATCATAGCTAGAAATTTGTAATTTACAATCTTGCTTGTCGGAGCTTGCACAATTGTCTGGAGTGACTCTTTGAGATAGTATTCTAGGGGTTCCTGTCAGATCTGGCTTAACTAATCCTTCAACTTTTTCTGCCTTGAACAATTTGAAATCATTTACAAAAGATTTTTCTGGCAATCCCTCATATATCTTAATTTTTACCTCCCCATTTATACACTTGAGGTTGGGTAAGGAGTCATATGATGTTGTACTTACTCCTTCAAAAGCTGCAAAGGGGAATGCCTCATGTTCTAAAATCCATTCTTCTCCATTCCAACTTCCTACCCAAGGGCAGCTAGTACCTCCCCAACTACATCCAGCACAGGAACAGTAGTCACAGTTTGTTTGTGTAGTATTGTTACTGCATGCGCCATTGTTACTACAGTATCCTGCGGTTGTACTACAACCACAACTGGAACAACTTCCAGATGGAAGACTCCCACATGCGGTAGGTGTCCCCGTACATCCTGCTAGGGCGAGTGTCTTTAAACTTAGAAACAGTAAAACAAAGACTGGAATGAGTGCTATTCTTTTATAAAGGGTGTTTCTATTCATTATTGGTATACGAGCTCTATTATTGCATAGTTACTTTGGTTTGGAATAATATCTCCCATATATACGGTATAGGAAGCGGAGCTTTTTTCTTTCCCTTTATATTGTTCCTCTAATTTACCTAAATAGTAAGATGTACTTATGAGTATTTCTCCTGCATTTTTGTTTTTTGAAGTTCGAATTTTATCATTCTCTACCTCAAAATGGGCTGGGAAATTAATATCAAAAACATAACGAAGATTTTGAATGGTCTTGTCGGTGTTATTTTTAAACGAGACTTTACTTAATAATTTGTTATTCTCAATTGTATACTCTAAAGTAACATTGCAAGACTCAATCAATGTTTCTCCCATTAATTTGTTGTTTTCTTCTCTCCACGTCCACTCTAAGTTATCTTCATGGAGGTGGATTTCTTCTGGTCTAATACTTTGGTAAGGATAGTAGAATATAGCACCCCATTTAATATTAAGATTATCTCTATTCTTTGTATCACTTTTGGTGGATACTAAATTGGGTCTTCCATTTTCAAAAGAATATTTGTATTGCGGTTTATTAGATAGGGTAAAAACTAGGGGTGCTAGATATTTTGCAGAGTATACAACTCCTGAAATATTGATAAGGAAAAGAAAAGATATTAGAAACACTTTCGGAACTGACTTCTTCATATGTAATATTCTAACACACTTTTTTTTAAGTCAGCAATAATGGAATTGAGCTCTTAAAATGTGTTAGAATTACGCCTCTGTTTCCTCTGAATTTTCTCCATCTAATATTTCTTCAACGCGAGAAAGTAAATCGTCTGAATCAATTCCTAATCTTTTGGAGTTAACTTTTAAACAGTAATCTATATCTTCTTGAGTCATATTTGGATTTTGCATTAACTTTGCGACACCATTTATAGTATTCTCAACTCTTTTTTCAGGATTTATATTAATTGGGTAGCCAGTAGAGCTTTTGCCAATTATTATTTCTCCACAGTAACTTTCGCTTCTCATGTCGTTATAATTGTAAAGTTAGAAAGCACCATTATATCAATAAACCTACGTGTTTTCAACATCTTTTGATATTTGAATATATCTGATATATTAAGAATATGAATAACAAAATATCAATTGAAGATGTAAAAAAACGGGTAGATAACTCTAAGGCTTTTCTTTTTGATTTTGATGGAACATTGGTTAATTTAGATAAATTAAATGTTGATGCTTTCTCAATGGTTTTCAGGGAGATGTTTGGTTTGGATTTTACGAAGGATGATTTTATGAAATATATATCAGGTAAGGGTTCTGTTAATGGTATTAAAGAATATCTTTTAATTCATAGTATATTAGAGTTTAATTCGGAGGAATTAAATGAAAAATTTAATAAATACAAAAGGGCCTTAATTGAGAAGAGATTAGGGGATGAAGTATATCTTTCTCCTTCGATAGGGGAATTTTTAATATATTCTAAGAAAGAGGGTAAAAGAAATATTATAGTTACTTCATCTAAAAAGGAATATGTTGAAAAAATACTTAGTTATTTTAATCTATACAGTTATTTTGAGATTGTTTTTGATAGGAATTCAACTGTAAGAGGTAAACCAGGCCTTACTTTTGAGACTTTCACTTTTTAGAGTCTAAATAACTCAATCTCCATAAGGGTTTTAAAACATAGTGGACGGGTCTTGTCGCAACCTTGAAAATATGGCGGGACATACACGTCTGGTACAGAATCTTTATTTAAGGTACTTTACTACTTTATTGTATTGACCTTTTGTTAGGAATATCCTATGAACATCCTTATCTGAGGTCTCTCCTGTTAGTGTTGCAGTATTAGATATACCCCAATTAACTATCTTCATAGTAATTACATTAAGGTCAATGAAATAATATTGGTTATTTTTATTCATATTTAATTATATTATAAATATTTATAATAGAGTATTTCATTTGTTTAAAATGGCGGGACATACGAGTCTGGAACCTAAAATGAGACAAACAAGACAGTATAAAAAGGAGTGTATATTGTATTACTAATCTTTGGAAACACGGATACGACCTATTCCATTCTTAGCAATATAGTAAAGATAGGAGAAGGATTTCCAAAAGAAATCTTTTGCACAATCTAATATACTCTTTGGGAAGTAGTAACCCCTTCTAACAATATCATGAGAAGCTATATCTAACCTCCTATTCAATATATTAAGACTCTTTCTCTCTTCAATTAAATCTTTGATAGAATCAACTTGTATATCCTTACTGTTTTCTGAAAGATTTAAATCAGGACTATGCAATATATTCTTTAGAATCTCTGAAACAGATAACACATCTTTTATTAATACTTCCTCAGGACGAATACGCTTTCCATCCGTATTATGCTTATATCTATTAGGGATATTTAATGTAACTACATTATCTGTTAAGCTAAACTCTACAATATGTCTAGCATCTGTAGTTCCACCTGCCAAACCTCTCTGGATTTGAATATTCTTCTCGTCAGATATATTGTTAATTATACTCTCTGCCCGATTTCTCCCTTTGGTACTGTATAAACAAGACTTCTCTGAAATGTTTAGTATAGGACCATCATCATAGTTTAGATTAGAATACTCTTCCTCTCTTGTAATTGGATATACTTTCATAGATTCTAGATTTATTACAATATCATCTTCAGAAATGTCAAAAGAATTGTTTTTTGAAATATTGTAAGAGCTTTGTTGTAATACCTCCTCATGCTTTGTAAAAACGAACTTTATACCATATTCACCCTCTGAGATCTTTTCAATGCTGTTTAGCATCAAGCATGTAGCGATATCATTATCATGACTTCTCCCCAATATTTTTCTATTTGTGAACTTAGTTTCCGCGGTATTCCATAAACCTTGAGAGTTTTTTGGGATATCAAAATCAGAAGAAATTACTACATTCTTATTTCCTAATCCAGATGCTTTTTCAAGTTCTACATCACCTAAATACTCACCAGAGGGAGAGTACACAGATATTGGTGCATAATTTTTAATTCTATCTAGATATAGAGTTCCCAGTGCTATTCCTTCTCTATTGTTCTTAAATATGAAGCCTGGATGATCCAAGTGAGAAAAAAATAGTATCCTTTTGCCATTTCTGCTCTCTCTTATAACACTAGAAATGTAGTAGGGGGTTTCTTCGTATTCTAATCCTTTATTTGTAAGATATGATTTAATATATTCACTCTTTTGATTAATACAGAAGGGTGCTGCAGGGATATCATAGAATTCACTAATAATTTTCTTCAGCCTTTTATTTAACATATGAATATATTACATAGGTTAATGTAGTAATTACAATCTGAATTATCCATGCTGTTAGTATAACTCTCCATTGACTCCATCCAGAATTTAGTAGGTGAAGATGTAGTGGTGCTATCTGAAAGAACTTCTTTTTGAAAACTTTAATACTGACAATTTGTATAAAGCTGCTAATACCCTCTACCAAAAAGAAAGCTATTACAGGTATTGTAAAAAGTAGATTGTATCTAATTGTTAACAGTGCAAGTATTGTTCCAATTGCATAGGAGCCACTATCTCCTAAAAATACCTTTGCAGGTTTAATATTGAAAACGAAAAAGGTAAAAAGAAATGTGAGAATTAGGAGTATGAGAAACAGTATTGAACTTTCTCCGTACTGAGTGTGTTCAAGATATGCAAAAAAGAGAAAAGAGGGAATAGCAAGACCAGTAGCTAAACCATCCATTCCGTCAGTAATATTAAAGGAATTTAGTATAAATGCCAGAGGTAAAGCTAAAATCCCAGCTAGAAGGATTGATTTAGAGAGTAGGAGTAGAGCTATAAATAGTACAAGAATCTGTATAGGCATCTTATACCTAGCTCTTATACCCCAACGATTTATCTTTCTATAAAGGAAGAACTCGAAGATATCATCAACAAATCCTAGCGTACCAAGTAGTATGGCAGAGGAAGATATGATTAGGGACTCGGTTGAAGTTTTAAATACAGAAATGTATATAGACAAAAGGATTATTAGGAGAAATCCGAAAGAGGAAGGTGTGGCAATATTTGATAACATATGTTTATAGTATTTTTTGTTTCTTTTCTTCTCTACCTCTTTTGTAGTCTTTATCTTTTTGTAAAAGCCCAGCCTATCAAGAAAGAGAATAAGGAAGGGGGCAACTATAAAATTGATTAACAGTATTATTAATATTGTCTTTATCGTTATTTCCATGTCCCAATTATATCATCCTTGATATCTTTTTAGAATGGGGAAATGTGGTGGGACATACACGTCTGGAACCTAAAATGAGACAAATAAGACAGTATAAAAGGGGGACAAAGTGTCTTATTTCTGATATATTTACTAATATATGGATATTACAGAATCAGACCTTACTGATAACAAAGATTTAGAACCAAAGTATGATGAAGAATTTGTTAATCTTCAAGTCCAGTTTGCTAATAAGGTTTTTCAAGTAACAAAAGGGTCTGAACGAGAGATACCGTTTCAAAAAGCATTACAGGATTTAACTCAACTTCCCAAACTAACAAATTTAGGGGAGGCATTTTCTACTCAATTCCCAATTGAAAATGCAGACGCTAATGCATTGACTAAATCAATACACGAGAAATATTTAGAGAGAAAACATTTAAAGGAAAGGAATCCAGATAGACCTAAAGATGCTTGTATATATGCCTCTATTGAAAAAGATGGAGAAGAGGACGTTATCTTCATGCATTTTCATAATTCAATACCTGGAGATGAATCACCATTTTCTCCGAATCAAGTTGAGAACAGAAGGAAGGAAATAGTGATGGCCATAAATAAGGCATTAGAGATAAACCCAAATTTAAAAACTGTGACAACGAGGTCTTGGCTTTGTAACCATAAAGGGTATAGAGCTGTGTATCCTCAAGAATGGACCGAGAGTATGGAAGAAAGTTTGTCAGAGGGTGCGTTCAGAAGATTTGATGTATGGGGTCAATTTGTCTCAAAGGATGGTAGTACTAATAAACAAAAAGCAGAAGAGTTCCTTAAGAAGGTTCGTAATTCAGAAACGGTAGAAGATCTTCTAAAAGCTTTTCCTTACGTTCCTCTGAGAGCGGCATGTTCTATAGAGGTTTTTAAAAACGAGCCTAATTTTAAGAAGTTTTTTGAAAATTAACCTTAATAACAAACCTTTTTGCCAATGGATAAGGCTTCTCCCTTCGAACCAACAGCTCTTAAAAACACCTCTTTTTTGACTCATTTCATCCACCAGGCCTTACTTTTGAGAACTTCTCCTTTTAAGGTCAAAATAACTCAATCCCCAAATATTTAATGTAAATTAAAACATAAATATTATTGAATATCTTAGGAAATACTTGTCTAAGCATCAGGTTTATGGTATTCTGTTTCTATAACATACGGAAAACCGTATCTTACAGAAATGAAGTACATAGAGATACAAAACAATTTAAGAAGTTTAGGTGTATTTACACTAAACGATATTAGGATGCTAGATCCTGATTTTAGAGAACCAACTTTAAATGATTGGTTGAATAATGGATGGATAAAGAGAATTAGGAGATTTTGGTATGCAGACTCTAGTTTCAATCCTCAAGGAAATGATTACTTCTTTATAGCAAACAAGATATACTCTCCATCTTATATATCTCTAGAAAGTGCTTTAAGTCATTATGGATTTATACCAGAAACTACTTTACAAATAACTTCTGTATCGACCAGAAAGACCAATCTTTTTGATACTCAATATGGTGTATTTTCATACCAAAGTATTAAGAATAACCTCTACTTTGGATATGAGGTTATTGAAAACAATGACAGACCATTTACATTAGCTACTCCTGAAAAGGCAATTTTGGACTATCTTTACCTACATTCTGAGATCTCAACTATAGATGATTTAGAGGGGTTAAGGTTTAATACAGAGATTATAAATAGTACGATTGACAAGGAGAGGTTTAATACATATCTTAATCTATTTGACAATTTAGAATTAAATAATAGGTCTAAGTTATTACTAAAATATCTCGATGCTTAGTATAGAAGAAATAAAGAAACAGTATCCAAGTGATATACATAGGTTTGAAAGAGGTCTACTTAGAGAGTATTTACAATTTCTCATATTAGAAATAATATTCAATTCAAATATTTCTACTAAGCTATCTTTTCTAGGTGGTACAGGTTTAAGAATAGTTCATGGAATTAAAAGATTCTCCGAGGATTTAGACTTTGATAACAAAGAACTGTCTTCTAAAGAATTCACATCTCTTGCTAAAAAAATAGAGCAAGAACTTCAGAGACATGGTTTTGATGTAGAAATAAAGGTAACTGAAAAGAAAGCTATTCATTGTCACATTAAATTTTCAAATATACTTTTTGAGAACAAGTTAAGTAATATTAAAACAGAAAAGATTGATATACAGATAGATACATTTGATCAGGGGTATCAGTATGAATCAGAGTTATATCTATTAAACAAGTTTAATGTGTTTAAGCAGATAAGGGTAACTCCTAAAGAAATAATTCTCTCTCAGAAGCTATGGACTATTACTCAACGAAGTAGAGCAAAGGGTAGAGACTTCTACGATATTCTTTACCTATTACAGAATACCAAACCAGATATTGGCTTTCTTACTCTTAAATTTGGTGTTTCTAATTGGGATCAGGCTAGAGAAAAGATTCTAGAAGGTATAAAGGAAGTTGATTTAGATTCTATGGTTAAAGATGTACAACCGTTTTTAATAAATAAAGAAGAGGGAGATAAGATTAAACTGTTTAGAGATTATCTGAAACAGATAGAGTTTGATTAATTGTCAAGTTATTTGTCAATATAATTGACAATAATATTGTCTAATTATCCACAGAAAATATAGTAAGGTGAACGAGAATGTAACGGAATCAAAAATTCCTCTACACCCCAATTCTTGTGTTATATCTACATTCTAACTTCGAACGGAGGGGGTATAAAAGTAGGGCCTTTTTCAGTCCTTTTTATACACCAGGCCATATTTCCGAAAACTTGTTTTTTGAGGGTCAAAATAATTAAGGTTTAACAGTCTTTCTAAGAGGTAGTACACGGGTCTATAAGGAACCAGAGGATTATGGCGGAATGGACGGGACTCGAACCCGCAGCCTTCTGCGTGACAGGCAGATGCTCTAACCAATTGAGCTACCACTCCTAAACGCAAAAAGTATATCAAACTCTATACAAAATAACAATTATTCACTATACTAAAACAGAAGTCATATAAACATAAAAACAGCCTAATATGGATTTGTTAAACCAAGAGCCACAAAACAAAACCCCTGAAGACCTAAAAGAAGAAATTACTCTACTACAACAAAGAGTACAGTATCTAGAACAAGAAAATCAATCATTAAGAGAACAATCTATGAAAGACCCTAAAACAGGACTCTTAAATAACAGAGGATTGGAATATGAAGTAGAAAGAAAAATATCTACAACCTTAAGAGATATATGGGAAGGAAAAGAAGAAGAAAAAGATGAAAGGATAATGTTTGTAGATATGAATAAATTAAGAGATATAAATAATGCAGAAGGCCACAGCGCAGGTGATATCTTAATCTCTAATATGGCTAATTACCTTCAAGATGTTGCCTCTAGAGCAGAAGATATAGTTGCAAGAGTAGGGGGAGATGAATTTCTACTTATTCTCCATAACGATACAAGAGAGAAAAACAGATATCTCGAACTCCTATCAAAATCTTCACCTAATCTAACCTTCTCAGCAGGGATAGTAGATATTAATCTAGTTACTATATATCGAGAAGTATTTAGTCAACTAAGCCAGCATGAGAAAGAAGAGAAGGGTCTAGTTAAAGAGAGGATGAAAGAAAAACTAAAAGAACTTTGGGAAGTAGCAGATGCCACTATGTATATTGCTAAAAAAGCAGGTTCAGATACTGCAAACATCCTTTTTTACAACGAACTAACCAGCGAGGAAAAAGATATCCTTTACGAACAGTACTATCAGAAGAGAAAAAACAGCTCTCTGTAACTTACAAATATTTACCCACAGCCTCAACATAGCTATCCTTTGCCATTGGACCAATCATTCGTTCTACAATCTCTCCATTTTTAAAAATAAACACTGCAGGGATACTCATAATCTCATACTCCTGACCTAAAGAACCCTCCTCATCTACATTTACTTTTCCAACCTTAATCTTGTCTTTCATTTCTTCAGCTATCTCATCTAAAGAGGGACCAACCATCTGACAAGGACCACACCAAGGAGCCCAGAAATCTACAACGGAAACCCCTTCGTAATCTAAAATTTCCTGTTTGAAATTCTCACCTGTTAAATGTAATACTGACATGATATGTATATATTAAAACTTAAAAATACTGGAATATGGGCATTTAAGCTCATTCCTAGTATAATATCATTATACCATGGAAAGAATAGATATTAAAAAAGAGAAAGAAATAGCGATTGCAAAAGCCGTTGAAATACTAAAAAACGGTGGGTTAGTAATATATCCAACAGAAACTTGCTATGGATTAGGGGGAGATGCAACAAACCCCAAAGCACTAGCAAAAATAATGCAGTACAAAAAGCTAAGAGGGTCAAAACCAATATCCATAGCAGTAGCTGACAAAGAAATGGCTAATGACTATGTAGAAATAAATGATATGGCAGGAAATATATATGAAAACTATCTTCCTGGTCCAATCACCGTCATCTCCATGAGCAAATACAAATTAGTCCCACCTGTGGTCTCCTTGAGAGGGGTGGTTGGAGTAAGATACCCTAACTATACTTTTACATTGGAGCTAATTAAACAATTTGGAAGACCAATTACTGCAACTTCCGCCAATGTCTCTTACAGGCCAGCACCATACAGTATTGATACCTTAATGGAGAATTTACCCAAGAAAAGTTTAGAATTGGTGGATCTGATTCTAGATGCAGGCACATTGCCCAAGAATGATCCTTCTACAGTATTAGATACCACCATGAACCAGTTGAGTGTGTTAAGGCAAGGAAAATTACAATTTGAGAATGCTTTGATTAAAGACAGAAAGATAGAGGAGAAGGAAACTGATACAACTGAGGAGACAATACTTTTAGGGAAAGAATTTGTCAAGAAATTTCTTCGAGTAGATCCTCCTTTAGTAGTAGCTTTAAGTGGAGAACTAGGAGCTGGCAAGACACAGTTTACAAAAGGAATGGGAGAAGCGCTTGGGGTAAAGGAGATGATAAATTCTCCTACCTACACCATAATTAATGAGTATCCATATGTATATGATGGTAAGAATCGAGTATTGGCACATATGGACACATGGAGGTTAGAAGATAAGGATCTTGAGAAATCAGGGTTGATAGAGAATTTAGAGAAAAGAAACATTGTAGTGATTGAATGGGCTGATAAATTTTACCAAGAGATAGCGGCAATATGCGACAATATGAATATACCAATTTACAAGGTGGTAATTAAATATTTAACAATAGACAAAAGGAAGATAGCAATATATGTATAATCAACCATTAATACTTGCAATCGATACCAGCTGTGATGATACCTCCGTAGCGGTTCTTAAAGGAAGAAGAGTTCTTTCTAGTGTGGTTTCCTCCCAGGTAGAAATTCATGCTCAATGGGGAGGAGTAGTCCCTGATATTGCAAGACGAGAACATGAGAAAAACCTTCCTTTGGTATATGAAGAAGCTCTTAAAAAAGCCAAGTTAAAAATCCAAGATATTGAGTATATCGCAGCCACCTATGGCCCTGGTCTTGCCATAGATTTGGAGGTAGGTTTGGACTTCGGAAAAAAGCTCGCAATTAAATACTCCAAACCCTTTATTCCTGTTAACCACATGGAAGGGCACATGCTCTCTGGCTTGATGGGGTCTGGCCCAGGTCTGACCCAGTCTTTGGAGAAATCGCTTGACGAGGAGCCTCTGGGCTTGGGAGGGTCTGTCCCTGCTCTGACCCTGTTAATCTCCGGGAAACACACGGAGTTGGTACTTGTGCACAGTTTTGGAGAGTATGAGAAACTTGGGCAGACTTTGGATGATGCTGCTGGGGAGGCGTTTGACAAGGTAGCTAGGATGCTTAACCTTGGATATCCAGGTGGTCCCATTGTTACTGAATTTGCCAAGAAAGGGCAGAAAGGTGAGATCGTTTTCCCAGTTCCCATGAAAAATTCCGAGGATCTTAATTTTAGTTACTCTGGATTAAAGACAGCTGCTTTGTACAAGGCAAAAGAGTTAAGAGAGGAAGGAAGAAAGGAGAAGGATTGGGTGTATGATTTTTGTCGAGGTTTTCTAGATGCAGTAATTGACTCTCTTAAAATAAAGGTGGAATCAGCCATAGAGCAGCATCCAGATGTTAAAACTCTTTTTGTTGGTGGTGGTGTATTTAATAGTGAAGAGATATTAAGGGCTATGGGTAAGGTAGCAAGGTCTTTTGGTTTGAAGTATATATTCCCTGAGAAAGAGTACAGAGGAGACAATGCGGCAATGATTGGGGTAGTTGGATATTTTAAAGTGTTAAATAATGAGTACCTAGAGGAAAGAGAAGATATTGAAAAGATAGATAGGGATCCAAGGGTGTCTATCTAGTCAGCTTTTCTATCTTTAGCAATCGATTATATTTAGCTATTCGTTCTCCTCTTGAAGGAGCACCAAACTTACAAAATTGTGCAGGAGTTGCCATTACTAAGTCTGCAATGAAATCGTCTTTCGTTTCCCCACTTCTGTGTGATATTATTGCATCCATTTCGTTGCCTACTGTCATTCGGATAGCATCAAGAGTCTCCGATACTGTCCCAATTTGATTTAATTTAATTAAAACAGCATTCATTGCTCTTTCCTCGATTCCTTTTTTAATTCTTTTTGTATTTGTTGTTAGTAAGTCATCTCCTACTATCATGTGTTCTTGCCCAAACTCTTTTGTAAAATCAGACCAAGCTTTCCAATCTTCTTGTTCTAGAGGGTCTTCTACAGAAAGGATTGGGTATTTTGAGAACCATTCTTTCTGAAGTTTAACCCATTCCTCTTTGTCTAATTCTCTTTTCTCACTTTTAAGTACATATTTCCCAGTTATTTCATCGTATAGTTCTGAAGATGCTAAGTCTAACGCAAATTTAAAATCATCTCCTATTTTAAAACCCCTTGTTTCTACAGCCTCTACAATTATATCGAAAGCCTCTGCATTGCTTTTTAATTCCCTTGGACAGTATGCTCCTTCCAAGCCTATACCCACAGAGTATCCTCTTTTATCTAACACATCATGAATGGCATGAAAAACTTCTGTGCTAACTCGTAGAGTTTCAGTAAATGTTCTGAATTTAGCGATATCTGGAATCAACATATATTCTTGAATATCTGTGGACCAGTTACCATGCTTAGCTCCTTCCATCATTAATATTTGTGGAGCAGGGGTATGGAAATTCTTTTTGTCATATTCTTTTTCCCAATATGTCATTGCCAGATATTCGTAAAGCTCTAGTCCGAAGGAATTTGATACAGCTCTTGCAAATGCCATAGAGCAAGAGAGGATGCTGTTTCCGCCTAATTTCTCTTTTAGCTCTGTCCCATCTTCCTCTATTAATAGCTGGTCAAACTCTCTTTGGCTTGTGAATTCTTTCTCTAGCGCAATCTCTTTAATCTTGCTGTTAATGATTTCTACTGCTTTTAGAACACCCTGCCCATCATATCTATCCTTGTCTTCGTCTCTCATTTCTAAGACCTCTGTCTTGCCTGTCGATGCTCCAGAAGGCACTTCGGCTTCTCCTTTCTCACCACTCCAAACTTCTACCTCTGTTGATATTGTAGGAGTACCTTTGGAGTCTAAGATCTCTCTGGCCTGTATGTTTTTGATCTTCATGTCATTTCTTTTTGTTATTTTATGTATATATTTTGCATTAAAGTAGATATTTTTGCAATTATGGTGAGAAGGGAAAGCGTGTTGACAGGGTTAGTTAAATAGGGGAGAATAAATTAACATTTTAGAATGGAGATTATGAATAACTGCCTGCATAAAGTATCTTTCTTTATTACAATACTCTTTTTTTGCTTCTCTCATTTCTTTTTGTCAATCTATCTCCTTTGTTAGCAAAGAGCAATTTGAAATTTGTTTCTGTAAACAATCAGAGGGTGGAAGTTAATGAAAAAAATGAAGTAGAGGTAGTCCATGGAGATGCAGTAAGGATTTCGGGTACTATGGACTTAGAAAGTGAAGTTGAAGTGTATATGGAGGAAGAAGAACTTAAACCAGTAGTTGTTGTGGATGATTATTGGTATGTACTCTTTAGTATCACAGAAATGGAGGATGGAGAGTACGTTGTAACTGTAAAGGATGGTAATGAGGAGCAGTTTGTTGTAAATCTTGTCGTTGTGGGAGAGAAGAGTAGGGAAATTTTACAAGCTTCTGATATTGACAGTACTGATCGTGCCCTTTCTAGAGAGGATAGTAAGGAGAGAGAATATGGAATCTTGTTTGTCACAGGTATGATAATCGTTGGTTTGTTGGCAGTACTGTATTTCTATAGTAAAGAGAGTAAGACTAAAGCGAAGAGGGATAAAAAGTAATAAAAACTCTGTATAAATAAATAAAACGCCACTTAAAAACAAGATATTTTTTGATACAGTAAAATAATATTTGATGAGCAAAATCTTGGATTATATTAATAGAAACAAGAAAAAAGGGAACTATATACTAGGGATAACTCTTTTTTTCTTTGCACTTTTATCCTCTTTTCTATTTAGTATTTCTTCTCCTTCTAAATTGTATGCACAGTGCTATACTCGTCCAGTTTGTGGTGGCTACGGACCAGGGGGTTGTACT
>CAZYGQ010000003.1:6117-35505 GCA_964647075.1 uncultured Candidatus Saccharibacteria bacterium | reverse complement strand
TTAAATTAATTAATATACATACAATGGCAGACGAAGTAAAAGATCTTCCAAAGTTAACTGATAATGCTCAGAAAGTTATTGAAATGGTCGAGAAAATGACTGTTTTAGAACTCGCTGACCTTGTCAAAGTAATGGAGGACAAGTTTGGAGTAAGTGCAGCAGCTCCAGTAGCAGTTGCAGCCCCAGCAGCAGAGGCAGCTCCAGAGGCAGAAGAGAAATCTGTATTCAATATAGTCCTTAAGGAGGCAGGTTCTAACAAGATTGGTGTAATCAAGGTAGTAAGAGAGATTACAGAGTTAGGTCTTAAAGAGGCTAAAGATCTTGTAGAAGCAGCTCCACAGACTGTTAAAGAGGGTGTTAAAAAAGAGGATGCAGAGGCTTTCAAAGCAAAATTTGAGGAAGCTGGTGCTACTGTTGAATTAGCATAACCTTTTAGTTAGTTTTCGGTATAGAGAGCCATTACTATGGCTCTCTTTTCTTTTATCGACAAAGGATATGCATTCAAAGTATAATATAGGTGTAAATATCCTAATTTTTCATTTAAGAATATATGTTTGAGACCTCAGAATTAACAAAGTGGATAATTGAGCATGGAGTATCACAAATGGTATTAGAAATATTAATATCTATGTGTGTAGTATCTACAATAGTAAGTATTGCAAGGTATGTAATTGGAAATAAAACATACGGCATATATGCTCCAATAATACTAGCTATTGCATATTCATACACAGGACTAAAGTATGGATTGGCAATAACACTGGTAGTTATAATCACCTCCCTACTCTCTTACTCAATACTCAAAAAAATTAGAATGCACTACATTACTCGTATAGCTACAAACTATACAATCCTTTCAATATTTTTAGTTGCTTTCTTTATCTTAATAGATACCTTTGGTTTAGGATTAGAGAATATGTCAAATATTCCCCCACTCGCCTTTATATGTATAGCAGCTCTTTCAGACTTCTTTATTAAACAATATATAAAGAAATCTTTTAAAGGTTCGATTGTAACTCTTCTAGGTACAATACTTGTAGCTATTTTTGGTTGGTTTGTAATTACTAGAAATTTTATCTCTGAATATATATTAAACAACTTATGGACAATACCTCTTCTTGTAGTAATTAATATCCTCCTTGGAATGTTTAAAGGACTTAGAATTAAAGACCTTTTTAGATTTAGATTAATAGGGAAAGAGGATGATAAATAGGATAATTAAGCTAAACAAGGAAGTATTAGGTTTAAACAGAAGAAATCAGGAGTATGTTAGACCGTTTAACTCCCCGTCCTCTAAAGCTATTGCAGACAACAAGATATATACCAAAAGAGTTCTTAAAAAAGAACTTATTCAAACTCCAGAGGTATATAAACTAATTAGAACTAAAAAACAGTTGGAATTTTTAGATTGGGAGAGTCTTCCTAAAAGTTTTGTAATTAAACCAAATCAAGGAACAGGAGGTAATGGAATAATAGTATTCTATGGAAAAAGCAAAGGTAAAATGGAATGGATTAGACCAAATGGAACAACTATGAACCAAAGAGACATTATCCTTCATACTGAAAACATTTTAGATGGCAGATTTTCCATGGGGTCTAAAAATGATATCGCCATTATCGAAGAAAGAGTTAAAACAGATCCCTTGCTTAAGCAGTATTCATACAAAGGGGTACCAGATATTAGAATAATTTGCTTTAACCAAGTCCCTGTAATGGCAATGCTTAGGCTTCCTACTAAAAGGTCAAATGGTACTGCAAACTTACACTCAGGGGCAATTTGTACCGGTATAGATATTGGAACAGGTATTACAACCTACTCTATGCAAATGAGACCTCATAGTTTGCTTAGTGATACATATGAATTAATAGATAGCACTATGGATTTAAAGACAAATCTTCCATTAAGTGGAATTCAGATACCATCATGGAACAGCTTACTTGAAATAGCACTAAAGTGTCAAAGAGCTAGTGGTTTAGGATATATTGGAGTAGACATTGCACTTGATGCAGAGAAAGGTCCAGTTGTATTTGAAGTAAATGCAAGACCAGGACTTGGTATTCAGGTTGCTAATCAAGCAGGACTAAGATGGAGGTTAGAAAAGATTAAAGATGTAAAAATTAAGAGTATTAAACACGGTATTAGGGTAGCAAAAAATCTCTTCGGAGGAGAAATTGAAGAAAGTATCGAAGCTATAAGTGGAAGAAAAGTTCTAAACATTGTTGAGAAAATATATGTATATGACAAAAGTGCAGATATAACAAAACTAGAAAAATATAAAGAAACAAAACGAGAGTTAGTTAAAGCATATATGGATACTGGTGTATTAACCTCTAGAATAGATAGCAAATTAGCAAATCGTATTGGATATCTTCCTGCTCATAAAGAGTTTTCAAAACTTGGTATTCCCGATAAATTTGACAACTTTACTGATGCACAAGAGTATATTGATAAGAATGAAAAAATCATCTTTGAAAGTACTCAGATAAAAAGGTTAGCAAAGATAGTTGAAGATGGGGTTGTTAAAGTAAGACCAGTATTTGATATACCAATAAAAATATCTGATAAGATTAAAATCACTGAATTTGTCTCTACCTCCTCCTCCGATATTTTACAACCTATAATACTAGGGAGGGCAGATTTAACTGGATATTTAATAGATACTAGTAATACGTTCTAAATTAAGAATGAATAATATGCCAAAATCATATGAGCAATATCTTAAAGAGGCTGGGAATGTTCACTTAGCCTACTATCTACAAGCAGCGGATCTCTTAAATATTAAATACTTCGTCTTAGTACCTGGCCTTTTGGCCAAATTTGAAAATGAAAACAAACATTGGTTTATTATCAACACTGTCACACCTCTAACAAATACACCAAGTGCTACAATTGCAAAAAGAAAAAATCTTACTAACAAAGTACTCTCCTCTTTTAATATCCCTGTTCCAATACAGATACCTTTAAAAGATGTTAAAGAAGCCATTACTTTCTTTAAAGAGTATAAAGATATTGTAATTAAACCCTCTCAACAGTTAGGAGGAATTGGTGTTACTCTACTCCCTCAATCCAATAAACAGGTGGAAAAGGCCTTTGAATATGCATTCCAAAAATCTATGGGGAAAGGGATAAACAAAGTAATTGGCGAAGAGTTTATCGAAGGAGATAACTACAGGCTTCTTGTGGTAGGAAATAGAGTTGTTGGTATAGTAAGGAGAAAATCTGCATTTGTAATAGGAGATGGTAAAAACAGTATTAAGGAATTAATTAGGCTTAAGAACAAGGAAAGAAAGAAGAATTTACTTAAACCAATAAGTATTGATAACGAAGTACAACAGAGATTAGATAGTTTAGGAGTCGATTTTGGGTATATCCCTAAAGAAGGAGAAGAGATAACTCTGAGATATAACTGTAATCTAACAACAGGAGGAACAACTCAAGAGTGTGCTAAACAAACGCATCAATATTACAAAGATCTAGCTATTAACGCAGTAAAATGTATAGGGGCTAACTTTGGAGGTGTAGATATTATAACTCCAGACATTACAAAACCTGCTAAATGTGTTATAAATGAAATAAACTACAATCCAGGATTAAGGCTTCACTATAAAGTACAAGAGGGAGAAATTGTTAAGGTAGCAGTCCCTATTTTAGAGTACATATCTAAGTTTATCTAATTGAACATGTTAAAGACAATACAAGGCTTAAACTTAGAATCAGAGTTAAGTAAAGTTAAAATTTCACTAGAAGGAAACAATATCGGCGATGTTACACAATTACTAGATAAGATATCCTCTTTCCATCCCATCTTTATCAATGAATATTTAATCTCTCCAGATAAGTTAGTTATTACTTCTGCGCTACCCTTTCTTTGGAGAGAGGCAGGTGATACTTTTAATAAACTCTCTAAACAGGAGATTACATATGACCAAGCTAATGAAATAGTTGTTGATGATTTAATTAAAAAAAGAATTAAATCTATGTCTACTATCTCATTACTAAACTCATGTATTAAGAAAAGTGTTGAGATTACACCCACTATAATAGAAACAGCAGTACTAGATAAACAGGATGCTGATCCTAGTAGTAATCGCTACTACACTTTTGGATGTGGTAAAGGTAACCAGATAACATGCTCAAGTGCCTCTACAAAGGACGCTCATATTGCACTAAAGATTCAAAGAGATAAATGGGCAACTAATCGATTCATTGAAAGGATGCAATTACCATTACCTAAATGGGAATTACTTCCAAACAAATCATATATAGAGAAGATTTGGGATGATTATAGTAAGCCTCTAGTAATTAAGCCTACTGGATTAACCGCTGGTAAGGGTGTAACAGTAGGAATAAATACAGTTGAAAGAGCAAAGCAGGCGTATGATGATGCACTCCTAAGTATTGATTCCAAGGTAAGAAATCAGTGGCAAACAAAGGTAATGATCCAAGAACAGGTTAAAGGAGAAGATTACAGGCTTCTTGTTATAGATGGTAAGTTGGAGGTAGTGACAAAGAGGATTCCTGCTTTCATAATTGGAGATGGTATTAAAAATGTTAAAGAACTAGTAGAAAATCAAAACTCTGATCCTAGAAGAGATATCTTAAATCCATCACATATTTTAAAGCCTATAAAGTTTGATAAGCCTTTAAATGATTGTCTTAAAGACCAAAATCTTACATTAGACTCTATACCACAAAAAGAAGAACAAATATTTGTTAGGAAGGTAGCAAGTATGAGTCAAGGAGGAATTACTCAAGACTTTACTGATAGCGTAAGTAAAGAAATCAAAGTTATTGTAGAAAGTATTGCTCATTCTTTGCATGCATTTACCTTAGGTGTCGATGTTATGTGTTTAGACATCTCTAAACCGCTTACAAAGGACAATGGAGCTATTTTGGAGGTTAATACAATGCCAGAGACATATTTAAATCTGTATCCAGTACTTGGCCAAACAAGAGAGTATGTAGCTGATATATATATTGAAAAGTTACTTAAAGAAAACATATGTCAAAAGATAGTAGTAATAGGACAAAGTAAAGATGACCTCCCTACTCTTCTTAGAAAGAAATCGGTAATTAAGAAAGAGGATACTGTAGGAGAAATCATTGAAGATAGATATCTAGTAAATGGAATGCTAATGAATTCAAAATTAGAGAAATGGAGAGCCACGCAAGCTATTAAGTGTAACGCTATGCTCGATGTAATAATATTACACTATAGAAATTGGAAAGAGGTTGAAGAGTACGGCTTAGGTTTTAACAAAATTGATACAGTATATATAACTAAAGATCAAAGCTTAGATAAAGAAAATAGCAAAATTTTGAAGAGATACAAAAGAAAGAAATTAATAAATAAAATTAAGAGGATAGAATAAGAATGAAATACCTAATTCTAGACAAAAAACAGCGTATAAATCGTAATAAAATAACTTACGCTAATCAAAGGATAGTAGATGAACTGAACAAAAAAAATATACCCCATACTTTAGCCTACTTTGATGAACTAGAATTTGAATTCCTAAATGGTGAAACATTGATAAAAGTAAAAGGTGAGGATATCCGAAAATACAGTCATATCATACTGCGAGGGCATGATTTACATAATGAAATGGAGTATCACTTCAAAAGATACATAGTCGAATATATTGATCAACATAATATTAACAACCCAGATAATAGGATATTAGTACAAAATGGTAAAAGTATTAAAATATTACCATATTACAATAAAATAGCACTAGCACTGTTCTGTTCTCAAAATAGTATCCCCTACTTTAACACATATTTTAGGACAGATGGGAAGTATCTTAAACCACGAGATATGTTAAATACTTACCCACTCATTATAAAAGATTACTTAGGAGCAAATAGAATAGAAAATATTTCAGGAGAAGATAAGATAAAGAAAAATGTTTTTAAAGTAGATAACAGCTTTGGATACGAACAAAAATATCTAAAAGATTTAGATTTATCCAAAATGTTTATCCAAGAGCTATCGGATAGTGATATGGATATGAGGCTGTTTGTAAAAAATGGAGAAGTCATCGGAGGTTGGACAAGACATCAAAGCCAATGTTTCATGACAGTAAACAAGGGAATATATTCGATGTACAACGAACCAGAGGATAGGTTTGAAAATTTAGCACGGAATGTTGCACGGATTTTAAAAGCTGATTTTATTGCAGTTGACATCATGGATATGAATGGCCGGCCATTACTACAGGAGATTAGCCTACATCCAGGATTTAATGCATATGAAACTAAAATAGAGGGAGAACCGATAAACATAGCAGAGGCAATAATTACATCCTTTAGTAATTAGATATCCGCTTTCTTAAAAATATCACTCCACTGTTCCCTTGAAGGCACTATCTTTGCTTTAGGTATTAAACCATCATCTACCCATTCACACTGTTTAATATCAATTTTTCCTGCATACAATTTTTCATACAAAGATTTATCTTTTTCTAATGCTCTTTTTACCCTATTAAAACCTCTAAAATATACAATATCCTTGGCATAGATACCTGGATAACTGCAATCCGCTATACCCCTTTTTACCCTGTACGTGATATTAAAAGCACTTTTGGGAGGAAAAACTGAAAGTAAACTATTGTATAACTGCCTAAAAGACATTTTCTCTCCAACATATATTGCATATGTAAAAGCAGCCTTCTTTTGTAGTGTAGCCAATGTTAACAGATTGTTTAAGGACTCATTCCATGTTGCTAAACCCTCCTCTATATCTAAATAGCTTGAAAGGTTAGCATTTGATAATGCAGCTACCCCACTATTTTGACCATTTACAGAGCGCAGTACATGAGTACCTACTTCGTGAACTAAAGTCTTTTTTAACTTAAATACAGACCTCTGTATATTAGGGTCTACTAATACCCATTTACTCTTTATACCAACCTTGGCTCCATCCTTTCCAATATTTGAAGAGGGATGTAATTTCCAATCAGTAAGATTAAAATATGTAAAGACAGTATTAAATACCTCTTCTATTCTTTCGTATCCTAATAGTTCTGAATGATTAGGGTTTTGATATTTAACAATATTGTAGCTACCTACATTACCCCTAAGAACTTGAGATGATTTTCTAAAAAGTAAATCAGAGGGCTTTCCGTATTTTTTTATTGAAAACTCTGTTACTAATTCGTTATCCCCTACACTTCTCATAAGTAAATCAGCATCTTTTTTAGATTCAATTAAGGAAATATAGAAATCAGATATCCTAGGATCAACATCAGAGATGCTCTTTAGAGAAGATAACTTCTTAAATATATCTTCATTACTATTTCTTACCCCTTTATACCTAAAATTAGGTTCATATATATCAGAGGTTAAGAATTTCTCCTTCTCTTCTTTTAAATTAATTGGAGTAAATACTAAAGAGGTAGGAATTCTTAATTTCGAAAGGTATGAATTTACC
Organism: uncultured Candidatus Saccharibacteria bacterium; assembly: GCA_964647075.1. Taxonomy (GTDB): domain Bacteria; phylum Patescibacteriota; class Dojkabacteria; order SC72; family SC72; genus UBA2259. Next base: position 28,072 of record CAZYGQ010000003.1, on the reverse strand, counting down.
TCATCTATCTTCATATCACTCTTACTATTTCTTACAAATATATTCATTTCTTAAGTAATTGATTTATTAAAAGTAAAACTTCTCTGCCCCTCTGCCATTAATTCTAATGCTATACCCGTACCCTTGGCAACACAATACATTGGCTCATCTGCAACATATGCTGGTACACCTATTGCTTTTGTAATTAACTTATCCAAATTCCTTAATTTAGAGGTCCCACCACTCATTGCTATTCCTCTATCCATAATATCAGCAGAAAGCTCTGGAGGTGTTTTTTCTAATACACCCTTAATACTGTTAATAATGTTTAATAACGGTCTTTTAACTGCAGCAGCAATATCATTAGAATCAACTGTAATAGCCTTAGGCATACCCGCTCCAAAATCTCTACCTCTTACCTCCATACTCTTCGGATTTTTAATTTCAATAGCAGAACCAATCTTTATTTTAATATTTTCGGCACTCTGTTCTCCAATTAATACACCCTTTTTCTTCTTCATATAGTTAATTATTGCCTCATTAATAGCGTCTCCTGCAATTCTTAAAGAATCATACTCCACTATTCCATCTAGCGAGATAACAGCTATCTCTGCAGTACCACCACCTAAATTAACAATCATATTACCAGATGATGTCTCTATGGGTAATCCTGCACCTAATGCAGCTAAAAGGGGTTCAGGAAGCATATTAATCTCCTTTGCTCCAGCACTGGTTGCTGCTTTAACAACTGCTCTCTGTTCTACAGTAGTTATTCCTGCAGGAACACTAATTACTACATCAGGTTTAAAAAATCTAGATTTACCCAACGCCTTATTAAAAAAGTATCTTAAAAGAGCCTCTGCAATTCTTGAATCTGCTATAACACCATTTCTAAGAGGCCTTCTTGCAATAATGTTTTCAGGAGTTTTACCTATCATTTTTTTAGCCTCAGAACCAACAGCAATAACCTTTCCCTTGTTAATATCAATAGCAACTACTGTAGGCTCAACAAAAGCGATACCCTCGCCTTGAATAAAAACTACTGAATTTGCTGTACCTAAATCTATTCCTATTTTTTTTCCAAGCATGTGAGATTATACCAATAAAATGCTGTTTGAGATATGATATACTAATTGCACAGTGAGAAAGAATGATTACAACAAAAAACTTTTTTCTTTAATCTCAGTATTAGCTTCAATATTTGTATATACCGGTGCTATAGCAATATATTTCTATGCTAATGGATGGAGATTTGGAGATTCAAATCAGCTATTCATCAAAACGGGTGTTTTAACTGTAGAATCTACACCCTTTTTAGCAAGTCTTTACATAGATGGAGAGCCAAAAGGAAGAACCCCCAAAAGTGTTAGTTTACCCGTAGGAGATCACAGCATCTCACTATCTAGAGATGGATATACTGAATGGATTAAAAATGTTGAAATTAAGGAACAGAAATCAACACCAATATATCCTTGGTTAATCAAAGAGCAGAAAGATAAGGAGGAACTCTATTTACTAGAGGGTAAAAAATATATTAATGGTTGGGTAAATACTGATTCAACACATATGTATTTTCTAACAAATGAATATCTCTCAGATACTCTACTCTATAGGTATACCCTATACAGATTTGACGTTAATACAGCATTTTGGGATATCTCTTCAAATCCTAGAGTTGTACTAACATTTGATCTTTTGCAAGAGCCTAAAGTTGAAATGTTGCTCTCTCCTAATGGACAGTTCGGAATTCTAACATTAATTAACACAGATACAACCAACTATTACATACTTGATTCAACTAAAAGCTCAACTTTAGAAACATTAACCCAAATTAACCTTGCACCCTTCTCTTCATATCAAATGACTTGGTCTAAAAACAACCAATACCTAATATTTGAATCAAAAGAAGACTTAATATCTTTTGATATATCAAAACAAACTAGATATCTATTGATTAAAAAAATAGAGAACAGAGAGTATATATGGAGTACAGATGTTCAAGGAAATTTCTACAAAGTAGAACCTAATCCTGAGTACCTATCATACGAAAATATTTACTCATACATTCTAATACAAACACAGATGGATGGTTCCGAACCAAATACGCTCTTAACTGATCTCCTTTTTCAAAAGAATCAAGACTATATATTAAGATACCAACAAGATACTGGCTCTGGGAAATATCTTCCATTTACAAACTCTCCTGGGAGTACTAAAAGCGTTGGGAAAGTAACAAAGATAGATGTAAACCAAGGAGCAAAAGGAATATATATTCAAACTAATATCTCTTCATATTGGTACAGTATTGAACTTGGGAAATACTACTTAGTATCTCCATATCTTTCTGAATTAATTACTTTTGCACCTAACAATGAGTCTTTTATATATAAAGATGAGACAGGATATAACATATTTAGATTCTTTAAAGAGGAAGGAGATCATACAGTAGATATCGGTTCAAAAATAATAAAGGATATTCCTTCAGAAATTTCGAATGTTAAATGGCTTTCTAATTCCCTCAATATTTCATATATACACGAAAATGTGATGTATGTTATCGATATTGATGGAGAAAATAAAGTTGAAATATTAACGGAAACAGATTCGAATATATATCAAAGTATCAACCCTACTTCTGATAAAGTATTTACACTCTCAGTATCGGTAAATGAAGCCCTATCTACTAACAATATCTCTATTCAGTCAATTACTTTCCATTAACATCCTTCTTTTTAATTTCTATTTTATCAGTAACATAGAAGTTCTTCTTAAATCCCTTCCCCAACATCATCTCTGTATGTGCTTGTAGGTATGGAACAAATCCAAAAGATAACATTTGAACAGCTATTAACGCTATCTCTCCAAAATCTAATATATGTCTCCACCAAGGCCAATTCTTAGGAACAGGTATAAGTTTTCTCCTATAGTAGATTAAGAACAGATTGCATATTATGAGTAACCCTAATAGGAAACTCATAGCTTCGGGTAGGTTATATGAAGCAGAGCTAAAAGCGTAATCTTTACTAAATACACCTAAAAGGTCTAATCCAACAGTCATTAAATACACAACCGTAAAGAAAAGAATATAGTTTTTTATCATAGCGAAAATCATATGTGACTTCCAATTCCAGGGAATCTCTTTTGAATATATTAAAGCCGCTAGTGTTGTAGGAAATATTATAATCCCCCACCCCCACCGATGTTGCTGCTTATAGAAAGATTTATAAGACTTGACCATAGTTTCATTCTCTACAGCATCACTATCACTTGGAAGATATACCTCCTCACCTTTAAACTCCCCCTTATACCTTACTACAGCATTCCAAAAGAATGTTGTATCATCAATACCCAACTGAGGATCCCAGTAATGAACCTCTTTTAGAGTCTTAAGATTAACTACATAAGAAGAGAAGGAAGCCTTTGAACTAAATACGCTATTTGAAAAGGGAATAGTCTCGTACTTCTCGGTAGTCCAGTTATGAATAGTTACCAAAGTAAGCATTGTAGATTGTACCCTTATTAATACAGGTACTCTCCATATATTATTATTCAATGTATATACAGCACTTGTATAGTATTTCTGATCAGGCAAATCAGCTGTAAGATATTTGTAAGTAATAGCCGATAGATATTTAGGATGAGGTCTTAAATCACAATCACAAGTAATTAACATATAGTTGTGAATATCTTTACCCTCTTTCTCTATCTTTTTTACATAGTTTCTCATTGCCCAATTAATATTGGCACCCTTTACACCCGCAGCTTCTCCCTGGATACCGAAGGGATGAACATAGTACTCCATACTAGCAAATTTATCCCCATACTTCTTTTTTAATGTATTAAATTGAGGAATCTGAATCTCTTTAGAAGTTTTTTCCTCCATTGCTACTATTACATGTATTCTATCTGCCCCTATATCACTTTTAGCCCAAGCCTCAAAAGAAGGATCTAAAATTTCTAACCCCTCTTTATACACGGGGCATAGGTATATATACTCTAATTCATTAAATCTCTTTTCATTTTCCTCTTTACATTCAGAGATAAAATCTCTCTGCATATCCCTATTCATTCTCTTAACACCAAGTGCAACCCCTACTACAAACTTAATCCCCCTATACACCCAATATATTATGAGATATGAAATATAGAATACAAAAACCTTCTCCCATCCAAGTAATGCGAAAATTAATGGGGATAATACAAAAAACCAAATCATACTGCCAGGAATAAACTCTAATACTCTTCTCAGCCATCTGGGTGTTTGAGTAGGATAACCATCCTTTCTGTCAGGAGGTTTAAGTTGATCAACTGTTACTCTCTCTTCCATAATATATTAAAGTATATACAAATATTGCTAAAAAATGCACCCGACCGGAGTCGAACCAGCAACCTACGCGTTAGGAGTGCGTTGCTCTATCCAATGTTGAGCTACGGGTGCAAGCCCCTAATTATATCACTTCTAACTACTTTTCTTTAATTTATCAAGAAAGATATTAACATCATTTTCATACTCATAAAGGTCTATTTTCGCACCTTTAGATTTCATCCATGAGAAAAGAAAAAGAGAGGCAGTATCAACAGCTTTCTTCTGTGTTAACCCTAATGCAATTAATTGATTCACTAACTCCTCATTAACTTTCTCTACACTCTTAACATTTGTATCCATAATCTTCTAGTTAGAATAAATTAATCCACCGATAAAGCCACCAACAGCTCCAATTAAGGTTGTAGAAGGTATTGTAGAGCACCCTATTCCTAGTCTTGGAACCGGCTTGTGTCCTGTTCTTTGTTCTTCAATCTTTTCATAGTACATTGTTAAAGCTAATCCTAAAGCAAAACCTGCTACTGCACCTATCCCCCCGGCCATTAGAGCTGTGTTCATCTGTTCAGTAGAGATATTTGATATAAACTCTCTAAGGCCCTCTCCAAAACCCCCGCATACTTGCGAATACATTGTATGAATGTACTCTGAAAACTGATTAGATACACCCTTAACAGACTCAACAGTATCTAGCCCAAACATATCCCCCATTACTTGGGCTGCTTTAGCTTCAAGCACAGGATTAGCCTCGCTTAATATTACTGATTCAAGATTTTCTTCACCCAACATATAGATATTTTGTAATAATTAATACCCCCAATTATATCACACTCATGGTATAATTAAGGTCGCTATGAAAAGAGAATATATCCAAATTAGGGGTGCTAAAGAACATAATCTTAAAAATGTTTCTCTAGATATCCCAAAAAACAAATTAGTTGTATTAACAGGAGTATCAGGAAGTGGAAAATCTTCTTTAGCATTTGACACTCTGTACGCTGAGGGACAGAGAAGATATGTAGAATCACTCTCATCGTATGCTAGACAGTTTCTAGGATTAATGCATAAGCCAGATGTAGAATCCATTACTGGGCTGTCACCTGCAATATCAATAGATCAGAAAACAACAAGTACAAACCCACGTTCCACGGTAGGCACTATCACAGAAATATATGGATATCTAAGACTTCTTTTCGGACATATCGGACAATCATACTGTCCAGTGTGTGGTACATTGGTGTCCTCTCAAAGTGTAGAACAAATGTACACACAAATTGTAAATATATTCAAAGAAGATGACCAAAACTTCCAAATACTTGCCCCCTTAGTTAAAAACAGAAAGGGAGAATACAGTGGCCTACTCTCTAAACTTCATTCTAAAGGATTTAGTAGAGTATTAATTGATGGAAATACATACCACTTAGATGATATTGATAATATTAAATTAGATTTTGACCTTAAACATAATATAGATCTAATTGTAGACAGATTAACCTTTAAAATGTTTTCCCAAGATAAGGAGGGATTTCGCAAAAGAGTTATTGATTCCATTGAACTGGCCACATCTCTTAGCGATGGGGAGATAAAAATATTAACAAAGGAAAAAGAGTATTTCTTTTCTGAAAACAACACCTGTTTTAAGTGTCAAATATCATACCCAAAGATTACACCAGCATCGTTTTCATTTAACGCTCCACAAGGAGCTTGCCCCAAATGTGCTGGATTAGGAGTAATAAACGAGATAGATATATCAAAGATATATAACCCTGCCCTCACTATTAAAGAGGGAGGAATATTTCCTTGGGGAAATAGAACCACTAAAGATTCTTGGACAACAAGGATCCTCGAAGAGCTCGCTAAGGTACACAATTTTAATCTTCAAACGCCCATATCTAAATACCCCAAAGAGGTCTTTGACTTACTCTTTTTTGGTGTCGGAACTAAACCTAATTACAAAATACGATATACAAACAGATTTGGTAAAGAAAGAATATATGATGTTGAGTATGAAGGAGTAATTGAAGAGCTAAAAAGACTTTACAAGGAAACAGACTCAGATTTCAGAAAAATGGAGATTGAAAAATACATGAGAGAAAGTGTATGTGACCAATGTCAAGGAAAAAGATTAAAGCCCTACTCTTTAGCTGTAAAGATAGGAAAATACAATATAGTAGAGATGACTGACCTTCCCATTGATATCCTTAAAAAATATCTTGCGAATTTAGAATTAAAGGGAAACAAGAAAAAAATAGCAGAACCAATAATTAAAGATATTAATAGTAGATTACAATTCTTAATAGATGTTGGATTAAAATACATTACTCTTTCGAGAAAAGCTAATACACTCTCTGGAGGAGAATCTCAAAGGATTAGACTAGCATCTCAGATAGGTACTGGACTTACTGGAGTACTGTATGTATTAGACGAACCATCGATAGGTTTACATCCAAAAGATATTGATAAATTACTTAAATCTATTGAATCCTTGCGAGACACTGGAAATAGTATCGTAATAGTTGAACATGACCAAGAAACAATGAAGAGAGCTGATTGGATAGTAGATATTGGACCTAAAGCTGGTGAACACGGAGGAGAGGTAGTAGCCCAGGGTACATTTGAAGATATGCTTAAAGCAGATTCAATTACGGGAAAATACCTCTCTAAGAAGTTAGAGGTAGGTAAAGATTTAGAGAAAAATTTAGGATTTGATATGAAGGAAAACAAAAAGATTAGCTTAGTAAATGTAAAAACCAATAATCTAAAGGGTATTACCCTAGATATCCCCCTTAACACTTTTACTTGTATTACCGGTGTTTCTGGAAGTGGTAAATCCTCTCTAATTAACGATACTCTCTACCCTGCTTTAATGAATAGGAAGATGAATGGGAAACAGGTAGAAGGTATATATGATGATATCTTAGGTCTTGAGAATGTAGATAAGGTAATTGGCATTGATCAAAGACCCATTGGTAAAACACCAAGATCTAACCCGGCTACATATACCGGTCTTTTTACTTACATCAGAGATCTCTTTGCTCAAACTCAGGAAGCTAAATCAAGGGGATACAAAAGTGGAAGATTTAGTTTCAATGTAAAAGGTGGTAGATGTGAGAAATGTAAAGGAGACGGAGAGATTAAGGTTGAAATGCAATTTCTCCCAGATATGTATATTACATGTGATCAATGTAACGGAAAAAGGTACAATGAGGAGGCGCTAAGTATCGACTATAATGGTAAAAATATAGCAGATGTTTTAGATATGACAGTAGAACAAGCCTTAAGTATGTTTAAAAATATCCCATATATCAAAAATAAACTTGGAATACTACAAGATGTTGGGTTGGGATATATAAAACTTGGACAATCAGCACTAACTCTCTCAGGAGGAGAATCCCAAAGAATAAAATTAGCGAAAGAGCTTTCTAAACAGACTAGAGGTCATACGATATATATATTAGACGAACCTACTACAGGCCTTCATCTATACGATACGGATAAACTACTAACCCTACTAAAGAAATTAGTAACCAAGGGTAACACCGTATTGGTTATTGAACATAACTTAGATGTTATAAAATTTGCTGACTGGGTTATAGACCTAGGACCTGATGGAGGAGATTCGGGAGGTCAAATCGTCGCTCAGGGCTCTGTTTTAGATTTAACAAAAAACCAAAAGAGCTATACTGGGCAGTGGTTAAAGACCATAATTTAATCGAAAACAAGGCATATTTTTATAGAGTGAAACATCTACTAGTCGATATTGGGAGAACTGTTTATCATACATTTAAAAACACTAGTGTAAAAACGTTGAACACTTTAAAACCCTATCACATCAACAACAAATATACTTCATGTACACATTTTCACTTTAAACAGTTCACTGAACTAACACAATGCAATAGAAGAATGGAGAATATATTTTCTCTGTGTTTCACTAATATGCTACTCCAAATAGCCACTGCGAGTCTGATTCTTTACCACAATATATGCATTTCCCACTCCCACTACCTACTCTACATCTAGTTGTTGCCTTACTATCATACTTAATTCCATCTTCACACTCTTTATTTCCACACCAGTATGATTTAATAAAGCCCTTCTCTTTAGATTTCAAAATATTCTTAAACTCTTCATAATTATCAACAGTGTGAGTATTCTTTTCCAATCTTTCTTTTGATCTTTTTAAAAGATTCTGCTGAATATCGCTTAATAACATGCTAATTTCAGTAGTAATACTATCTATACTAATCTCACTCTTTTCATTAGTGTCTCTTCTTACTACAGTTACAGTACCTTTTTGGATATCTCTACCACCTATCTCTATCCTTATAGGTACACCCTTTTTCTCCCATTCATTAAACTTAAAACCTGCAGAGATATACTCTCTGTCATCTAACTTAACATCTGATACCTTTGCCTCAATTTGAGCAACGATATCCTTAGCAATTTTCATTACCTCATCTCTGTTCTCTTGTGAATATATTGGAATTACTACCACTTTTATAGGTGCAATTATAGGAGGTAGAACCAGCCCTAAATCATCGCTATGAGACATAATTACAGCTCCCATCATTCTTGTACTTACACCCCAACTCGTTTGCCATGCATAATCTACCTTACCCTGCGAGTCGGTATATTTAATTCCAAATACTTTTGCAAAATTCTGACCTAAATCATGAGAAGTACCAAATTGAAGAGCTTTCCCATCCTGCATTAAAGCCTCAACACCGTAAGTATCCACGGCTCCTGCAAACTTTTCTGACTCAGATTTCTTTCCACCAGATGTTTCTAAAGCAAGAACCTCTCTAGCAAAGGTCATATACATATCGAGAGCCTCTTTAACCTGCTTTTCTGACTCCTCTTGTGACATATGTACAGTATGTCCCTCTTGCCACAAAAATTCAGTAGTTCGCAAGAAAGGTCTAGTTCTTTTCTCCCATCTAACAATATTTGCCCATTGGTTAATCTTAAGTGGTAAATCTCTCCAAGAGGTTACCCATCTTGAAAAGGTGTCATACATAATGGTTTCAGAGGTTGGTCTAACAATTAACTCCTCCTCTAATTTTGCACTTTGGTCAACTTCAATCCCTTTTCCATCATCAGTCTCTTTTAATCTGTAATGTGTTACCACTGCACACTCTTTAGCAAAACCCTTAACATGGCTAGCCTCCTTTGCAAAGAAAGAAAGAGGTATAAAAAGAGGAAAGTATGCATTCTCAACACCCATCTTTTTTATCCTAATATTTAACTCCCTTTGAATATTTTCCCATATTGCATAACCGTAAGGTTTAATAACCATACAACCCTTAACTGATGAATTCTCTGCTAACTGAGCTCTATCAATAATATCGAGATACCATTGGGAGTAGTTTTCACTTCTAGATGTAATTCCTTTGTTTGACATAGGATGTATTTTACAACACTTTAATATTAATACACAATTCTAGGATCAAAACCCCAAAAAGATGAAGCCTTAGCTAAAGCAGAATCAGGATTATCTAATATCCATTTCTTTAAATCCCCCCTACTCACAGCAATATCCCTTGCCTGAACCATAGCCTCTACTCCAGCTTCAATACCCCAAGGATGACCTAATACACCACCACCAGCTTGAACAACAATATCTTCACCTAATTTAGTTATTGATTCCCCTATCGTTCCTGGATGTAAACCCCCCGAAGCAGTATGCCAAACAGCTTTCATACCATACCAATTTTGACCTAATGTCATCTCGCTCTCTGGAGTAATATCTGCTTGAAGTACCTCCTGAATTAACTTAGGCTCATTGTAATTCTCCATCTTAGTTTTAGGTGCTCCACCATGAAGCGAATCTACGCCCAATAGGCGCATCAGTTTTGCGATAAGGACCATTGACATAGAAAAGTCTAATATCTCTCCTTTGTCATGCACTCCGGCCCCTGACTCCCTATCCAGAAGTCCGTGCATAGCCCTATGTGCATGTATAGCTAACCCAGGGTTATGCTTTCTAGCTGTTTGAACAGCAGTAAATCCAGTTACTACAACATCCATCATCATCCATCTCCCACCATTAGCCTTAATCAAATCTGCTCTCTCAAGCATAATATCTAAATCTGAGTGTGTAGTATTACATAGATACAACTTTCTTTTACCACTCTTTTTCTCTATATCCCTTTGAACTTCATGTACTAACATACATCTATCCTCAAATTTATTAAAATACAAACTAGTTAAGTTCTCATCATCCTTAATACCTTGAAATTCACCATTAGCAGCGGTAAACAGAATTTTTGCTAAATATGCCTGCTCTTTAGCAGTTCTACCTATTTTAGGTTTAGGAACAGTACACATTAAAGGACCTTTATCCATTTGCATAAACTCTCTTACACCAGTAATACCAAATTGAGGACCAGGAAAACTTTTTACTAAACTTTTAGGAAATCTAATATCAAGCAATCTAAAAGCTTTTAACATCTTCATGCTATCAATATTTCCAGCAACACCTGCTAAAATACCAGCCATATTACCAGGCTCAAAGATCTCTTTTTTATACGCTATCTTGAAACTCTTTGTCTTAGGATCTAAATCGTATGCAATAGCCTTGAGCTTGTCTGCAAGCTTAGTACCAGAGTGTTTTCCCTCATCAACCTTAGTCCATGTCCCAGTAGAGCTTTCTGCAGCACAACTACCAGCAGCATCCTCAAATTTGTCATCTGGAATTCCATCAGCAAGTTCAATATCTAACTCTGTGATTAAGTAGTCCTCATCTGAATTTTTAGGTTTCCAACCCTTAGGAGCAACATAATTAAATTGTACAGCCATGAGCAGTAAGAATTAATTTATACAATTAAATTCTACACTCTGCTCATCATTATGTAAATTATTTAGAAAGGACTTACATTCACTCTCAATATCCACAGCATCCTCCTCAGGAACAACCCAATTACTCTCATTAACAAAATGGAACCAATAATATCTTTGTAGATCACTATCCAACGAAAGAGGTATTAAAACACCTCCCTTTTGATGGCTATCCGCTAACTCTTGTACTATTCTTGTATCGTCAGTTTTTAAAGAATAATCCACTACCTCTCCAAGATATATATATGGGTATTTTCCACTTGAATGAATATCTTTTACAACATCAGAAACCTGTTTAATATTTACATAGGAAATGCAAAGAGGTGTAATTCCCCTTCTGTTCAGATTTAACTCCATTGATCTGAGAATATACTCCTCTTGTTCAACTATTACAAAAACAAAGTTATCAATTACAGTATTTTCTTTCATTTTTAATATATTAGGAAATTAAGATATTTTTATTTCACTACTACTCTCTCCATTGGAAATATTCTCAGAAAAGTTATCACATATATCATGAATATCTCCCGTAGTGAAGTATTCGTAAGGTATTCTTGTATCATTAACAATCATCCATGCTCTGCTATCTTTAATTTCTCTATTCCAACTATCTAACTGATCTTCTGGAGTATTAGAGAAAGGGATAAGAATTCCTCCCTGCTTTTTAAAACCATTTATCAAATTTGTAGCTATTTCTGTTCCAGTAATCCTAGTACTAGCTTCAAAATTCTCATCAAGAAATATTATTGGGTATTTACTAACTGCATGAATTCCCTTAATTGCAAGAATCAATTTGTTAAGGTAATCCCCACCAGTTATTACTGTAGGAGTAATACCATTGAGCTCTAAAAACATCTGATTCATATATATCTTGTTCTCATCATCATCCACAATCAAGACACTAAAATCTCGATTTATATTCTTACTATCAATCATTAGGTTTTTAAAATATAATTAAGATATATGTTTGAGCAGTTTATAAAAAAATACAATCTTCCAAAGTACAGAAGAGTTCAATTATACACCCAATATTACAAAAACTTAATATCAAGTTGGGACGAGCTTAGTACTTGGCCATTACAGTTAAGAGAAACTTTAAAAAAGGAGATTCCTTTTTCAAATCTCACCTTTGTATCCTCTACCCAAACTAAAGAGAAGGATAGTATAAAGGTACTTTTTAAAACACCTAAAAACAATTACATTGAAAGCGTTTTAATAAGGGAGAGAGATAGAAATACAGTATGTGTTAGCTGTATGAGTGGTTGTCCTGTTGGATGCATTTTTTGTGCTTCGGGACAGATGGGTTTGCAAGAATCACTCACCTCATATCAGATAGTAGATCAGGTACTCTACTTTGCTAGATATCTCAAGGAAAGTAATGAACGAGTTTCAAACATTGTATACATGGGTATGGGTGAACCGCTACTTAACCTAGAAAGTGTTTCACGCTCCATTATAGACATTACAGATATAGATAAATTTGGTATTTCTAAAAGGCGTGTAACATTGTCTACTTCCGGCTATGTTCAACAATTAAGGTCCTTTATGGATATGAGATTGGGCGTAAAGCTTGCAATTAGTTTACATTCTCCTAATCAGAAATTAAGAGATTTCCTCATGCCAACCGTTTCTAAAGAGAATTCCTTAATAGATCTATTTGAGGTATTAGACCAATATACAAAAGAGAGGAACAAAAGAGTAACTTATGAATATGTTTTGCTTAGAGGAATAAACGATTCTATTGAACATGCAAAAGAATTAGCTACCTTACTTAAGAATAGACTAGCCTTAGTAAATCTAATTAATTACAATGAAAATGAGTGTTTACCTTTTAAAAAGTCTAAGAATACACCACTCTTTAAGAGGATACTGGAAGAAAGAGGGATTACATGTACCATTAGAAAATCATTAGGAGAGGATATTAAAGGGGCGTGTGGACAGTTATCAGGTATACACCGAGACTGCTAATTGATGATGGAAAGTACGGATATAAAACAAAACCTAGGAAGAATATCTCCCTAGGTTTCTTCATTGCCTTAAAATTTAATTTTGGCAACTTCCATCTCTTAATCCACCACCATTTCCCTGTCCTCTTCCCTCTCCATTACCTTTTCTTTGACCTTGTCCCATTCCTAACTCTTCTCTAATCTGATTAGCTTCATCGGTTTTACCCTCATGTGCTAATTGGTAAGCCTCTGCAAACTTAGGAAAAGTCTCCTCAGAGATCTTGTTTAAGACTCCAGGTTTTCTTCCATCTTGAGACATTAACTCTACCCAAGCTTTGTAATCCTTAGATTCCATAATCTTTTCCATCTCAGCTTCTCTTTCTACTGTATGGTTAGGACCTACTTGAGTATAGTCACCTCTGTATGCATCTGCTTGTTTTGTAGTAAAAGCTATTACTCCTAAAAGAGCTACAGCTACTGTTCCTAATGCAACGATCTTGTTATTCATAGGTTTAGTAATAATAAGTTAAATAATTTGAGATCTCTCTACTTAGTATTACGACTTTACCTATGATTTTGTTGCATATTATTTCTTCTTCCCTCCCAAGGAAGAATATCTAGTGCTTTGAAAGTATTGTTATCCCCTACACTTCCACGTATTTTAATCTTTTCACCTTCTTGCATATTAACCATTCTTCTAATATTTGCATTACTAATATCAATACTCCAACCCATACCACTCAAATCATTAATAGCTACCCTATCTCCATATATTTCTGTTATCTCACCAGCGATATATCCCTCCTGTGGCCTATCCCAAACCTGATATCTAGGATCTACACTCTCTTGATACATTGGAATATTAGTAGAAAATACCCTATTTAATCTCTCCGAAATTCCTAACCTATCTATGGATACGCCTAATACAAAGATGAGAAGGATATTAATGAGAAATATCTTAATAAAAGAGAATCTATACCCACTCTTGCTATATCTAAAATTAAGGTATGAAACAAAAATAAAAAGTAATGTAATCAACACCCATATTATTGGTATTGATATTATTAATATCTGTATAAAATCATTTACAGAGAGGATTAAATCAAAGATATCACTCATTCTAAATAGATAAATAGAAATTGCTAACCCTATCGAACCAAAAATAATATTAAGAAAAAATAGTATCAATATAAAGGAATCCTTTAAAATAAAAGATAACCTCCCTATTGGCTTAATGTCCTCTTTCTTAATTTTTTCTAATATCTTTTTAGATATTTTTGCCATATCTTTCTACTAATATCTTAAATTGTTTCTTTCCTCTATTAATTAAAGAAGAAACATTACCAACTGAAGTATGTAATATATCTGATATCTCATTATACTCCATATCTTCAAAGTACCTTAATACTAATACCTCTCTATACTTAGGATCTAACTTAGAAAGTAACTCTCTTACCTCTTTTCGCTTTAATTCTGAAACAAAATCATCTTCAATATCCTCTCCTGAGGAAATTTTTTCAAAAATCTCAATATCTCCACTTCCTTCAACTACTCTTTTCTTCTTTCTTAAAAAAGATATCGTTTCATTATGCGCTATTCTATATATCCAACTTGAAAATGAGTATTTTGAATCATACCCATTAATATTTTTGTATGCCTTGATAAAGACCTCTTGTAATATATCTTCTGCATCTTCGATAGAAACATATATTACCCTTTGGATATATCTTAAAAGCTTAGATTCATATCGTTCAATTATGTATTGATAGGAGTTTAAATCTTCTAATACCATTTTTACTAATTCCTGATCAGAAAAAGAATCCTTTTCTTTTTTTAAAATATTACTCATAAGTAGATTCTATCAGAAATGAATATATATCGGGGTGATCCGACTTGAACGGACGACCTCTACGTCCCGAACGTAGCGTTCTAGCCATCTGAACTACACCCCGCTCTCTTTTCCCTTTTTGTTATCTATATACTGCTTAACAAGACTTAATATAACGAGGGCAGAATCATCTAGACCGCCTAAGAAGGGGATTACATCAGGTATTAAATCAACAGGAAGGATAATGTAGATAATAGATAGGATAAATAGCCAATACTTTTCAATAAACTTCTTCATTTTACATCCTTTCAACAATATTAATTCCTAATACATTTAATCCATGTTTCATTACTTTACTAGTAACTGAAACAAGGTTAAGTAAAAAGGCAGAGTTATCACTTTCTAAAACCTTTACATTCTGATAGAAAGTATTAAAAGTTTTTCCTAAATCAAAGAGATAGGTACAAAGTGTGTTAGGGCTATAACTTAAGGCAGAAGATAGCAACATACTCTTGTATTTGCTAATTGACCTCAAAAGCTCTTTGCTGTAAACATCTAATTCTTTATTCCCAAAATCCACCTTTAAATCGCCCGCCTCAGAAAGAATAGAATTACATCTTGCATATACATACAAAAGGTATGGACCTGTGTCTCCATCAAAACTGGTAGCTTTACTAAAATCAAATACTACATCCTTACCTACGGACACTTTTAAGAAAGAGTATTTAATCGCAGATAGGCCAATTGTGTCACTTACCTGAGAAATATCCTGACCGTCCCATCTCCCACTCTCAAGCATAGTTTTTTCAACTGTTGTTTTAGTTTCATTTAATAGCCACTCACCCTCAATTATCTTTCCTTTCCTACTAGACATCTTCTCTGCATTTGGAAGCTTAACCATACCGTGATCAAAGTGTAAATACTTGTTAGCAATCTCGGGACTTAGTTGCGAAAGCGCATCGAAAACTACCTTGAAATATGGTGTTTGTTCGTTAGCGGTAATTATCACAGATTGGTCAAAAT
This sequence comes from uncultured Candidatus Saccharibacteria bacterium, assembly GCA_964647075.1. Taxonomy (GTDB): domain Bacteria; phylum Patescibacteriota; class Dojkabacteria; order SC72; family SC72; genus UBA2259. The sequence continues at coordinate 12,135 of CAZYGQ010000003.1, read as the reverse complement.
GAATATCCTCATATTTTTTAAAAGCGAGTGCTAACTCTTTTGCTTCGTATGTGGGAAGCCCTTCGCTATTAATAAAGACCCTAGTATGTAACCCCTTGTTTGGATCCCCCTCATATATTACAGAGCCCTCACTCTCTTTAAATATTCCCTTCCCTTTACCTGCAGTATTTTCTTTAACAATATCTAAACCTTTTTGACCCATCTCACTTTCTAAGAAGTAATTATCAAACTTAGTACCAGTTCTTTGATATATCCTTTCAAAATACTGTAAACACCACTCTCTTCCATCAAAATACATATCCTTAATATTTAACTGCTCATACTTGTTAAAGTACTCTTTTCTTTCTAAAGAGGGTATATGTAAAGAAAAGATATAGTAGTTTAACTCTTTAATCTCTTTAATTGCTATTTCATCCTTCTCATCGTCATACATATTAAAACCTAGCATGTATGCATCCCCTAAATACCTTACCCTATCAACTAAATCCCTCTCTTTCAACTCCTCAAAAGATATTGAATCCCTTTCAAACATCTTTAGCAAACCCCATATTGTTTTAGCGACATGCAAACCTACATCACCTTGATAGTTAGCTCGTACAACTGAGGCTCCTAAAGCCTCTACAAGCCTTGCAAAAGACTCTCCCACTATGTTTGTATACAAGTGCCCAATATGAAATATTTTAAAGGGATTTGGATCTGTATATTCAATAATGTATTTTTTACCTGTTAATACATCTAATTTAAAATACTCTGTGTTAGAATTAACGTCATTTAACACACTTAAAAGATATTTTTGCGAAAAAAAGAAATTTATAAAGCCGGGTTTAATTACCTCAACTTTTTCAATATTTTCATCCTTTGGAAAAGCAGAAAGTATTTCATTTGCAATATCCATAGGGTTTCTACCAACACTTTTAGCAACCTGCATTGCGATATTGGAGGTTAAATCTCCATGTGTAAAATCGGAAGGTATCTCTACCTTAATTTCATTGATACTAAAACCAAGGTTATTACTTACTTTCTCAAGACTTCTTAATACACTTTCCTTAATATCCATATGTTACAAAGTATACATTAAAATGCACTCGGAAGGAGTCGAACCCTCAACATTCGGTTCCGAAGACCGATGCTCTATCCAATTGAGCTACGAGTGCTTCATTAGATTATACTATTAAAAAAATACAATATGTACTTGGACAGAATCGAACTGTCAACCTTTGGTTCCGCAAACCAATGCTCTATCCAATTGAGCTACAAGTACTTACAACGCCCTATTTTACCACATACTACCTACTTTATCTGTATACTACCCTTTTGAGAGGTAAGTAAATATTGAACACCTAGCTTAGTATATGTATCTAATGTTTCACTACTTGGATGACCAAAAGAGTTCTCTATTCCGACACTACATACGGCCACACTTGGAGATACATCTTTTATGAATGTTTCACTACTAGATGTCTTAGAACAGTGATGACCAGCTTTCAAAATATCATACTCTTTGGAAATTAAACCCTCCCTTAAAAGGGTACTCTCTACTGGAGATTCAATATCACCCATAAGTAGAAATTTCTTATTTAAGAACTCAAAATCAAGAACCAAGGAGTCGTCGTTTACATTACCATTAAAAGAGTTTACGCAATTTTCACTATGTTTTAGTAATATGGGCCATAATATATTAATATTAAAAGATTTTAACCTTATAGTCTCTCCTCTACCTACCTTCCTCATGTCTGGAAAACTCTGTATTAAAAACTCATAGTTTGCATTTTCAAAACATACAGGATAGTACAAAATCTCCCCAACCTCATACCTATTTATTACATCCAGTATTCCTACAATATGGTCATCATGAGGATGAGTAATTACAATATACTCAATCCTTCTATCATATACTGGCATAAACTTTGCCAACTCATACAATATCGAACTATCTGGACCACCATCAACTAGCACTTGAATATCTCCCTCTTGAATAAGAATAGCATCACCCTGCCCTACATCCAATATTGCAACTAAATCCTTTGGTGTAAAGAAGTAAATATACAGTATTAATATGCAAATCCACATAAATATTGAAATGAAGGTTTTCATATCTGTGAAGCTTTAACTAAGTAGTAATTTTTTGAATCTATTGGATATCTAATTAAACATACAACTGTTAATACACAGTACATTACCACCCCTACAACAGCTCCATTAATCGAGACCTCTGCCATCTTTACATTAGAGGATAGTAATACAAAATATTTAAATATACTTAACTGAATGTATGGAATTAAAAAGATATATTGAAAAGATATAAACAAATTTAAAACAGTTCCTACTAAACCCCAATATATACTGCTACTAATTATAGGTACCGCTATAATATTTGAAATTAAAGAAATCGCTGAAAACTTCTTAAAAAATATTATAGAAATCGGCAATGTAAACAACATACAGGATAGAGTTGGTAATACACTCTCTTTTATATATTTTGATTTAATAGCTTCAAAACATTTAGGAAAAAACATAAGCCCTACTACGCTGGCGAAAGAGAAAAGAAAACCAACATCATGTATTAAGAAAGGATTTAAGAGTATAAGCAGGGTAATACATAGAATTAAGGTTGCAGCTGTATTACTCTCTCTACCAAATAGCAGTGCGAGTAATGAAAAGGTTGTCATTGTAGCAGCTCTTACTAAAGAAGATGATAGTCCTGAAAATATTGAAAAACCCCATATACAAAGTATCTTTAAAATTACAGCACCCTTACCATTACTTTTCCGAGTTAAGATATCAACTCCAGATGCAACTAGTGCAACATTGTATCCAGATGCAGCAATAATATGGGAAACACCACTACTACTAAGAGCCGTATTAAAATCTTTCTGAAATATTCTCTTACTCCCAAACATTATCCCAATCAAAAGTGAAGCCTCTGGTTCAGGAATTGCTTTCTCTACAACCCTTTCTAATGTATATCTAAATTCTAAAAAGATATTTCCTCCATTAACGCATTCATACTGCTCCACTTCAATAATGGAGTATATATCTTTTCTAAAAAGGTATTTTCTGTAATCGAAATCATCAAAACTTTTAGGTTGCACGACTTTTCCTACTAATTTACATCTCTGACCTGCATGTAAAACAGGTTTAATTCTAAAACGAGCAATCGAGTTACCCAACCCACCTCTGTCGGAAGAAAACAGAAAAGTTTTTTCTTTCTCCGCAGATAGGACTACACCTGAAATAGAGATGGTTTGGCCCGTGAAACTAGAGACATTTTGTATATTTTCTCTTAAAGAATCAATTTTTAGAAGTAAAAATGGGAGACAAAGAATAGTCGATATTAAAAGGGTTTTTAATATGGTTGTAAAAAGATGAACATGGCAAAACAGCCTGTATGAAACATAGACGAGCAATTCAAAGAGTAGTACTGGATACAATTTACTCAAAACAAGCTTAAAAGAGAGTTGTAAGTTTTCAAAAAAGAGATCCTCTAAAAGTCTAGAGCCAGAAATCATCAACAATACAATTGTAAAACAGTATATGAGTACCCTGTAATCAATGAAAAACAGTAAAAGAGCAGTAATTCTTTTTTTTAAAACCTTTAAAGACATATACTATCCTTAAACTTGTTAAATGTAGCCTCCCCTATACCACTTACATTTAACAAATCTTCTAAAATAGTATATGGTCTACCCTCAATAATCTTTTGTGCCGTAGAGGGCCCTACACCGTTTAAGGTTTCAAGTTCTTCTTGTGTTGCTGTATTAATACTTACACAGCCCTGTTGCTCGTTTTCACTCTCCTGCTGTGGTTCATTCTCTTGCTCTACTGGAGGTATTGTAATATCAACAACCTGCTTAGGTAAATTAAAGGTAAGTAGGTTACAATCGTAATCTGTTTCAAAAGGTATATATATCTTTGAATTATTTACCATTACAGTAGCTAGGTTCATTTTCATTGATATATATTTAAAGCCAGCATCAAGAGTAAAACCGTTAGCCTTTTTAATAGCATCAATTACTGAATCTCCCTTTTTAAAACAGTAAACACCAGGAGTGTTTACTGCTCCACCAATATCAACTAATACAGGACAAAGATCAGGGATTGTCTCCTCTTGACTACATTCTTCACATATTGGACACTCTATCTCTTCGATAGGAGGAAGCTCTTCAACTATTGTATCTTTGTTAATTTTAGTGATTAATCCATATATATCAATCTTTTGCCAATTGAATATTAAAATATGGGATAGAAAACCTAAAACAAAAAAGAAAAGTAGAACGAATATATTTTTTGTTTTTACTTTCTCCTCCATTACATAGATTGTATATGGAGAGTATTAAATATTTGTTAAGAACAAAATCCTGTAGTACTAGTTCTCTTGAATTAAGATATTTTTAATTACTATATCATTAACAGGCTTATAGTCTTTACTAACTTCAACCTTAGCAATTGAATCAATTACAGCAAAACCCTCAGTAACTTTCCCAATTACGCTATACTCACCATCAAAACTTTTCTTGTGTGAATTAGGAAGTACTATGAAAAATTGAGAAGCATTAGCCATACCAATATCGTAATCTTTAAAACTAATTAAATTCTCCTTTTTTACAGAGTATCCAGGACCTCCAGTACCATCACCCTTACTATCTCCTCCCTGAATCTTAAAGTCCTTAATAACCTGATGAAAGGTAAGACCTTCGTAATATCTTTCACCTATTAAAAACAGTAAACTATTAACATTTTCTGGAGCTAGATTCTCATACAAATCTATTGAAATACTCCCATATGTAGTTGTTATTACTATCGAGTAGTCATACTGTGTATCTAATACCTCCTTAGGGACTGAATATGTCTGTTTGCTTAAACCTAATAGAGTATTACTTGAACTAAATTTAAAGGAGTATGCTACTAAAACACAAACTACTGCAAGTAGTAAAACTAAAAGAAAGATTTTTTTATTCTCTCCTAAAGCATCTTTAACTCCCATATTTAATATGTTTTAAAAATTATTTACTCCACCAGAAGGGTTGTTTCCCTTCCTCATTAAACCACTGCCCATGTCTCATTATCTGATCCATCGTGGGACCTGATGTTTCATAATCAATATTAACAGAAGATATGTAAGGAGAGAATCCATATATACTGCTTACAAATATCAACCTATACCTAATATATGGTGTACCACTAAATTCAGATGAGATGCTTTCATCAGATTTAAATCCTGAAAAGAATTTCATATCCTTAATATTAATACCCTCATATTTGAGATATACCTCATTTACTGTATTAGAACTGTCTAAGAAATACTTAGTAGGAATATATATACTCTCCCATTTTGTTACTTTTCCTAAAGATGTAAAACCTCCTGTTGGGATTGTACTTTCCTGTTCCCAACTATTTAATACTACTAAACCAGTATCTACATCCAACTCTTTTACCCTACCCTGTGCTTGGTACTGTTCTTGCAATATCACAATCATATCTCCAATATTAAGATTTGCTATGTAGTTTGTAGCTCCAAAGGGCATTTGATTAATAGAAAATGATAGAGTCTCAAGTGTTGGTATTTGGGTATCATTTTGTAAATTAGCCCTAAACTGAGGAGTTAATATATATCTCCTACCCTCTAGATCATGATATCTATAAATCTGCTCTTGGGATTTTTCTAAATTAGAAACTCTAGCGCTATTAATTTCACCAGTAAATGAAGACATATCATCTGTACAACCACTTCCAATACCGTATGTAGAAATAGAAAGAGGCAATATCTGCGAAATACTAAATCTATTTCCATTTAAATATATATCTGTACCATCTTGCTTAAGGGATAGAGAAAGGTAGTTAGGGGTATTAAGTAAATACATATCATCTATTACACTGCTTACTCCATTAATTACTACATCAACCTTACCGCTATCTTGGGAGCGAATCTCAAGGCCCTCCAAGCTTAGTAAACAGCTACTCTCAAGCACAGCAGGAGTAAAGCTCATATCTAAATATTTAACCTCTAAAGGTGTCTCT
>CAZYGQ010000003.1:4890-6017 GCA_964647075.1 uncultured Candidatus Saccharibacteria bacterium | reverse complement strand
AATCTCTCATATACTCTCACTGTATCAATATATCCACTACCCTTAAAATCAATATATTCAAGTAGGCCCTCCGCTGGATATCCTACATCTGCTTTAAACTCAGATTCTTCAATATATATAGATATTGATGAGTTAGAGATACTAAAAACTAATGATATATATTGCCATCTGTTATATTTAACAACTATTTCTGTACTGTATTGAATACCATTAATATCCTCAAATACATACCTGTTATCTACTATCTTTAAGCTACCCAAATTAGAGCTAAACAGCTCTTGGGAATTAGATAGATATCTTTTGTATGACCAAAACTCAAGGGTTATACTCTCTTTTACTGCTGTATTAATCTCTAATCTCCTGTTTTCATCAACTCCTAAATACAATGAACCCTCTCCATATTTAATTTTTTCAGAAAGTTCTGTATTAAAATTCTCTTCATATACTAAATCCATTCTTGAAAATGGCTCCTCAATACTTTCAGTAGCCAAACCAAAACCCTGCCACCCTATTGAGTTTAGTACCCCATTCTCTTCTAACTGTAAAATACTAGAGGTATATGTTCCAGAGATTGAATCGCTATTTAATTTAACTGTTTGCAATGGGTCTGTATATACTCTCTCATATTCACCCTCATCAAAAAGTACTTGGCTATCATGAACAATACTAGGGTCTATTCGAATTGGGAATACTCTCTCATTGCTTAGTAACCACTCTGGGTCTAATATTATCTCGTATACAAATATACCACTATCGGTTTGTAATATATTAGAAACAACATTACTAGTCTTAACACCGACACTATCTACTGCATACTCTGGTAAAAAGTGTGCAAAGTAATTTCCTTTCTCATCTGAAACATATGTAAAACCGTTAGGATATGTAACACCACCATCTATACTTCTGTTTAAGGTTAAACCCTCATCTAGCTTAATCTCAAACAGAAACCTATTTACCGGCAGTACACACTCACTACCTTCACAAGCAGATGAATACTGCGCTAGTTCATTTAATACAATCTCTTCCTTAAGACCCTTTCCTTCTATTACCTGATACTCAATATCTACCCCTTTGTATATCTCTTTAGCAATAACGGTATCTTTAGATACAACCTTCTTTTCATCTCC
>CAZYGQ010000003.1:0-4790 GCA_964647075.1 uncultured Candidatus Saccharibacteria bacterium | reverse complement strand
TTTTTTAATTTCTTCCTTTTACTCATATGTATTAAAGTGAGCGGTTATAGTTTAGGGTAATATCACCTACTCTAGTAAAGTACTCCATACTAGAGGTAAGAGAGATTCTCAGGGTACAGCTTGCTCCTGGTGCATTACAATCGTTAATATCAAGACTTTGTAGACTCATTCTTTCCCATGCTCCTGGTAAGGTACTAATATGATCTAAGCTTTGTGCATCTACTCCACTATCTCCTATTAGTGTTAAATCTACACTGTTATTTTCAACAGACACACTATTTTGAGTCATATAGTCGAGATATATTGCATCATCTTTCCAACTTACAAAGTCATTAGGTAGAGTAATTCTAACTAATATATCGTAATCTTGAGCTACTTCTTTGTTAGATATCCATTCATAGTAGTTTTTAAATGTAGCATTTTCTTCAATAGCGTCAGATGTCATTTTACCTAGGTTATCACTGCCATCTGCAAAGAGTATTGCTCCTGGATACTCCGCAGATATGACCATTTGTGATGTTAAATCACCTAACTGGACCCATGTAGAGCCATCATTACTTAATTCTAATCTCTTGCTTTCTGTATTAAATCTAATAGCTCCTTCTTGTCCACTTCCACTACCTAATCTAATAGCTCCTTTAGCGTATATATCATTCCATCTACTAGTAGTATCTCCGATATTTGCTGTGGTAGTAGATGCTACTAAATCTCCACCTACTTTAAGACCTGTATCTTCTACTTGTAGCATATCACTTACTCCAAAGAGTAAACCACTTAAAGAGTATTCTTTAATTGTAAGTGTTTCTTCTATTACTTGGGTAATACTTGTTGATACCCACTCTCCATTTTCACCATCAATACTTACTTTAATTTGATTTCCATTTACATTAGGTAAATATATTTCTAAATACTTTGTTCCATTCTCACTATTGATTCTTGTTTTAGTAATGTTGTAATCTCCAGACATGAAGTTTGATATTACATTAATATTTTCTTTTGTATCTACTGAATCAACACTTATTAAAAGATTTTGAGAAGAACCTACCGATGTATTATTTATCTTAAATCTTCCATAATCATTTGTATTACTATTTAAAGAAGCAATACGATACCAACCTGGTATTGATATATTTTCTGTTGTAGATGTTGAAGATGGATCGTACCAGGTAACACTTACATATGCCATTATTTTTCCAATATATGTTCCATCAGGAAGTCTATAACATGGCTTAGAGGGATTAGTACCATCATCTTCTGGCCATTGTATATTATTATAATGGTTAACAACAGGGCAGGTAGAAGTATTCCAATTAATAGTTGATTCAAGAGCTTTCCCTACAACTGCCCCAGCCTTGCTCGCTTTCATACCATAACCTGGAATGGAAGAAGCTGTTATAGAATCTCCATTGCTAATTTGCCCATTAGAGAGGGAAACTTTTACTGGAATTTTCCCAACCAACCCAACAAATGCTTTTTCGGGATTATCCTCATCTGCTAGAATTCCCTTCGTTTCATCTCCATTGTCGGAAGACATTGCGAAGCCTGGTGCAGTAGAAATTACTCCAATGATCTTTGAAGAATATGGCTCAGATGCAATAGTAATATTCCTGCCTGGTTCTGAAGAGACTTGTACAAGATCTCCCGGAAGGATATTTTCTTGAGCATTTTTGGTCATTACCTCTGCCAAGTCTCCTTGGTTTGCATTCCATGTCCCCATTGCATATGCATTTCCTGCTCTTACGTTAAACCAGATAGTGGCAGCATCTGTTCTTCCTCCAGCCGCAACAGTATTCCAAAAACCTATTCCATACCAACTCTTTATTGCTATATTATTTACCGCCTTAGTTGCTCCGTCTCCAGTTCCCACTTCAATACCATTACTGTATATTTCGTTCACACCAGATGCAGGTGCTGTGTTCCAACTTCCATCTAAAGCTATAACAGCGGTACTTCCTGAAATTCGCAGAGCATAATCAAGACTGGGATTCCCACCACCTAATGCAAGTCTTCCTAATTTAGCATTCCCTGACGAATTTCCAGCATAATAAGTTGTACCATTCCCAATATATGTTGCTCCAGCCGTATATATGTTGTTCCATTTTAAGGTGCTTGAACCTAGATTATATGAACCCGTGGCATTAGGACCTACACTTCCTGCTGTCTGCAATATAAAACTCGATGGAGAAGTTGTTCCGATACCGACATTTCCAAGATGGTCTATCATCATTCGGGTTCGACTTCCTGTTGCATACGAATTTGTTGTGCCAAAATACATTTTTGTTCCGTAAGAGCTAGAACCTTGAACATATATTCCTGCCTGTGTGCCAGTAGTTCCTCCATTCCAAGTTATTCCATTAAAATAATCTGGAGTCGTTTGTCCACTAAAATGAAGTCCTCCATAAGTGGCAGTTCCAGGGGTAGTTGTATTTAATGACGATTGATAATTTATATCAAGTTTGGACAAAGGGCTTTGCGTATTGATTCCTACATTACCAGTTGAGCCAATAGCCAACCCGTTTGTAAGAGTTCCACCTCTGGCTCCAACATAAAAAATATTTGAGGCACGGAAAATCTTTGCAGAAGTATCTACACCAGAAAAAAAGGATAATCCTTCATTTGTTCCATCTGTTCCAAAATTTAGACCACCTGTTTTAGTTGCCCAATTATAATCAAACCAAGCTTTTCCCGAAATTGACAAATTTCCTTGAAGAGTTGTATTTCCTACTACTTGTAATTTAGTCCCTGGGCTTGTTGTTCCTATTCCTACATTACCAGAACTAGCAAGATAAAAGTCACTACTAGTCCCCTCTGTACTTAGCCAAATTGAAGAATCACTAAATTGTGCTTGTTGAGTCCAAGCAATTTCTTGATCAGCTCCCGTAGATATCCCACCAAAGTAAATTCCAAACCTTGGAGTGTTAAGTATTCCACCAATTGCATATGCTCCTTTGTTATACCCATCATTACCTGTTTTAAATTTAGTATTCCCAGTTACCCATAAATCAGCACTAACAGGGTCAGCAGTATCCCTATATGCATTCCACATCATCCCATAAGAAGCACCCCAAGCTTTAGTAGCCATCTCAGTATAAACAGACCCATTAGCAGTTCCTGGATTAATAGCAAATATGGCAGTATCTGAAGTACCTGCAACCTCAAGTTTTCTCAAAGGGGAAGTAGTTCCTATACCAACATTCCCTTGACTTACTATTAAATTACTAGCAGGTGTTATTGTTATATTTCCACTAGCATTAGATATTGTAGATGATGCTCCTGCTATATCTATACTTGCTGTTGGAGCACTAGTACCTATACCTAATCTATTATTACTAGCATCCCAATAGAAATCATTCTCTCCTGTTATAGTAGATGTACCATTCCACCATGTTATCTGTCCTGCTGTAGCAGTACCTGCTCCTGTTCCTGTTACTCCTCCTAAACTTGCTATAGTAGACCAAGATAGTGTTCCACTTCCATTATTCGCTAATATTCCACTCGCATTACTACTAGGCCATACATATGGTACATTCTTAATTCTAATTAAATCTCCAGAAGTATCTACTCTAAATTGAGATGTAGCACCAACGGAAAACATCGCTTCGGTCGGTGTAGAATCTCCAATACTGACATAGTCATTGGAAAGATTCCCATATATTGAATTACCTATATTTAATTGATATGAACCTGTTGGGGAAGTCGCTTCTACTCTATAACCTATTAATATGTTATAAGAGCCAGAAGTTAAAGTTTCTCCTACGGCATATCCAAGTGCAATATTGTAATTACCACTTACCCCGAATAGACTACTATCTCCAATACCAATATTCCCAAAAGTTGCTGCCCCTGATTCCCCCATAGAGTAGAAACCGATAGCAACAGACGAATTATGATCTCCGGTAGAATTAACACCTAGTGCATTACTTCCGATTACTACGTTTCTTTCACCAGTGATATTTTGTGACAGTGAAGAAGATCCTATTGCAACATTGTTTAATCCGGTTGTATTTGCATACCCTGATTGGAAACCAAATAAGGTATTTGAGCTACCACTTGTCATACTTAAACCCGATGTATACCCAAAGGCAGTGTTTGAGGTTCCAATATTATTAGTAGAGGTAGTACTACCCATTAATGCCCGAAAACCCACAGCCGTATTAAAAGACGGATTGCCTGTTGCAGTACTATCTGCATATCTCATGGCTTCAAAACCTATTGCAACACTTCCCTGTTTAGCTATATTTGTATACAAGGCATTTTGTCCTATTGCTATATTTTGACTACCAGTAGTATTTGCATTTAATGTATTTACACCAAGTGCTGTATTTTGGGAACCGGTTGTATTTACAGTTAAAGATTGATGACCAACTGCAGTATTTTCAGTACCCGTATTATTAGCAGCTACTCCACTACCTGTTAAAGCTTGATATCCTATTGCTGTATTGTAAGATAGTCCTGCTGTAGCAGTACTATTTGCATACATCATAGCTTGATATCCTAGTGCAGTACTACCCTGTTTTGCTACATTACTATCTAAGGCAAAATGTCCTATTGCTGTATTACTTAGTCCTGTTGTATTAGCAGAAAGTGCATTATCTCCTAAAGCAATATTACCTGTACCCGTTGATATTACTGAACCAGAATCTAAACCAATGAATATATTAGAAGACACATTACTAAATATATCTACTACAGATGTACCACCGTATTGTAGTTCTATAGTTGAATATGCAGAAGTATTTACTACAAATTTGTTTGAAGGGGTTGTTGTTCCTATACCTACATTACCATTA
>CAZYGQ010000002.1:26124-46150 GCA_964647075.1 uncultured Candidatus Saccharibacteria bacterium | reverse complement strand
GGATCTTTGATAAAGCTAGCAAGATTCTGAGTAGTAATCTTTATTGTTCCATACTCATTAAAATTTGCCTTAGTAATGGTTATATCTAGGGCGTCATTAAACTCATCAATTATCTGATTTGAAACAAATGCTCCAGGAATTTCTAAAGCAGCTGCTATTCCATCTACCAGTGCACCTTCAGCAGAGAAACCCGAGGGCTTAACAGGTCTCCTTTTGTTAATAGGCTTATCTGCTTCACTAAATATGAAATCAAATATTGAACCTACAGCATCATAATTTGTAGACTTTTTTCCTTTTGGCATATTCTCGATTAATTAGCTCTTAAAGAAACCTCCAATTAAAGGTATCTTACTCATGCTACCCTTTGCTCCAGCAAAGCCTTCCTGTAATCCCTTATTTGAACTTGGTGGGAATATTGACTCTAGGAACTTAGGAGCTTGAGCAGCATAATAAAGGACCATTATTTTAATTACTGGCAATATCAATCCTCCTGCGACATTTGGACCATCTGCATCATAATTAATATCCTCATTAATTAACATCGCAGGTAATCTAAGTCTTACACCCTCTTCTAGTTCTTGAAGAATAGTTGGGATGTTAACAATAAAAAACACGACAGGGAATACTAATACATTTCTTAAAACTGATAGAAACCAATTCTTCATTGCATTACTATTACCTGGTAAAGCACCCAAAGTTATCTGAATTGGGCCTAATATTACTGAGAGCAATAATTGAAAGTATGATTTCAACAAAGTAATCACTACTTTTATAGCACCAACAAAAATAATTACCAAAATGGTTAGTGATATAAGCAAAAATACTACCCCAGCGCCCAAAACGGCTAATTTCCCCCCAGGAATAGCGGCTACGGCGGCAGCGGTACCTAAGGCTTTAAGACCAATCAATTTAATACCAACTGAGGTAACTATAACACCTATGGTACCAGCCCCTGCATCAAGCAATCCCAGCCCTCCACGGAATACACTACCCATTAATGGTCCTACACGAGAAATTGTGTTTGGGTCATTAATATTGAAGATATATATAATTGCGCTTATTAATATTCCACCCAGATCTATTAGAAAGCCTGCAATAGCGAAACTGAATGTTGCAATTATCAATGATACTATTACCTTAGGAAGAACATTTCCCAAAGTTACCATAGTCTGACCTCCAAGTTTCTGCCTAAACATAATCATAAAACCTGCAACCATCATAATAATGACAAAGAAAACATATGACACATTAAGAACTTTAGTCCATAATTTAGCTATTCCTGCTGCATATAACTCTTTATATCCAGTATCAATAATATCCTCTTGGGCGTAGAGGGCTGTAGTTGCATCTTTGTAACCAGGAACCCACTGCTGTGCTAGATGGCCGGGGATATCAACTAAAGGATAATTTGCATAAACAGTAGTTGCAGTATCGTCAGCAATCCCTATTAGACCTCTCCGCAAATCATATGGGACATTTGAATTTTCAAGTTCTTCCTGAGTTTCCTCGTCCAATATTTCTTCCCCTCCTAAATAAACAATACTGGTCCATAAGCTTGTCACATTTTGCTGTGCTAATCCAGTTGCTGAGTTATCCTCACTTTTATTTTCAACCTTGTTTACAATATTATGGAATTCTTTCTCCCCCTCCCAATCTGGAGAAATAGTACCAGCCTCTTCTTGTGCATATATGTTAAATGTAAAAAAGAAAAGTATAACAGCAGAAAAAAATACAAAGAACCGAGAGAAACTCTTTCTATTTGTTATCTCTTTAATCTTTCCAATTATCCTATAAATTTTCTTAATATTGCCCATATAAATAAAATATAAAATTATTTAGCTAAACTATAAAGGTATTTCTAAATCATCTCTTCTTCCTTTGACCTCATTTTGCAAAAAATTATTATAAGCAGCAGGAGAAGGAGTTGATTCAACATTTGGAGCATCATCGAATTTATTTACCTCTAATTCTCTGTATAGGTGAGTCATATCCCAAGCACATTTTACTTGGAAGTTCTTACCTTCGATTGCAACTTCGCAAGGTGTAGTATAGTATGTTTTACCTGAGGCCTTAGTAGTTGGAGGAGTAACTATAGAATTCCTTTTATTCATATATGCATTAGTACATACACCATTTTCATAACAATCCTTTGTTGACCCAAATGGGGATGCCATTATTAAAACTATATCTTCAGCATAGATGCAGGAATCTGCATCATTTAAACAATCATTCCATTTGGCATCTCCTATAGTTTGGAAAAAAGCTAATGCTCTAGCGAATATTTTAGTGTGACACCCATCTAAATCTGTATCCCACTCAATAAACTTATCCTTTGATTCATCACATACTTGAATATCCGTTGTTTCTGGTTTGACCTGTTCATTAGGATATCTATATTGTCCTACCATAAGTTCAGATCTTCCATTTGATTTTGTTGGAGTAACATTTGATTTATTGTTATACTTCTCCCCCTCGCATTGGTTAGGAAGTTTGGAGTTAACTCCTATTTTCCCTTCCTCTGAAATCTCAGCATCGGCACTTGCACCCCTTCCAACAGAATAATCTGTAGTAAAAGGTGTGTCCTCTGAAGAGTCCTTATATGTATCTATTTGCTTTCTTGGTGGCAACGCAACATTTGCACTTAAGTCATCTATCTGCTCTCCAGCAGCTTTATATGTTGGAGTTTCTGTTGTTATCTTTCTATTTGAATCAGCAACCTCCATTCCAGAGAAGAGTTCTAACGGGACTGTTACTGAAACCAACACTATCTCGGAATCTTTTCTAACTTTTGTACCCGTTCTTAATCCTGTTTCAAAATCCAGACTTCCTGAGCCACTTTTGTAACACATTGTTTCTGATAGAATATCAATAGCATTTCCGCAAGAACTACTTGCAGCCAAGACACTCCCTTGCGAAGTAGGCTCTTTCTCAAGTAATACTAACTCCCCAATTTTTTCTGGTTGGAGAGTATTAATAGAGTCATCCTCTTTAATATATTGAACATGAAGAGCTTCGTTATTCTCTATATCAATTTTTATTGGTTCTTTTTTAAACAAATTGATAATTAATACAAAAGCAACACAAACTATAGTTAGTGATAATAGTAGGAATATCGGTTTTAATTTGTTAATAATATTTTTCACTAATTATCTTCATTTACTTTAATTGAATTATTCCATAATCTAATAACAGTTCGACCTTTTCTTTCATACCACCTCCCAAATCGTTGATATCCAATTCTATCTCATTTTGAGCGAGATTAAAATCAAAAGTTTTCTCTTCTTTCCCTAAAAAGAATACCCTTAGTACATCTTCTTCTGAGAATTCGTAATACTCCAATCCGTCATCGCTTCTAGCCTCTGCTATTGAAATTACATCAGAGCCATTTTCATCAGGAACGAAAGCCAAGTATCCTGACTCTCCGTATGTTCCCTCTTCATCACTATCAACAAGTTGAAAAATCAAAACCCAATCTGTTGGATCAGAGGCGTTTAACAAGGAAACCTCCCTAGTCTCGTAAGGTGGAGGATTATCTAAGAATGGGAAAGTGGTAAATGAATATTTCTCCCCATCACTATCATATACATCTTCTCCAGAATAGATCTCAAAATAGTAGGTAGTCTCAGCCTCTAATCGGTCACTCTCTACCAAGTGAGAGTAATACTCCCCCTTTGAAGAGTAAGAATCTCTTAAATCAATCATCTCCTCACTTAAATCTTCCTCGTCTGTACCATATTTTACATACCCAACCTCTTTATTTTCAGACCTCCATGTTACAGCGAATTTAATATCTGAGAGATTTACAAGAGTTACACTCTCTTCTCCAGTAACAAAATCTAGAGCTATAGCACCGCTACTTAAATCACCCCATGCAACATCATGTCTAACAGAATATGACTTTGGATCGGGTGTAGGGTTGGGTGTTGGATTAGGCACAGGAGTTGGGGTAGGTGTAGGAGTAGGAGTTGGGGTTGGAGTTGGGGTAGGTTCTGGATCTCCCAAAAGTGATTCCGCAGGGAAATATGAAGATACCTTCCCAAATTCTACATCTTCAAGTATTAAATCGCTTTTTAACCTTCCACTTGCATTAAAAAGAGTTGAGTAACTACCTTCCAACACCGATGCACGAGTTATACCTTCTCTAGCTATAACCACAAGTTCAGTATTATCCGAAACTTTTAAATAGCTCATATCTGAAATACTTCGAAAAGCAGAAAGTTCCGCTATCCAATTACCATTACTAGGGATATCAGTAGATACAGGAATTGCACTCTTATCTTTAAAAAGTATATATACTAAAACATTATCAGAATCTGCATCTGTAATGGTACCATAGGACGGAATAAAACCTGGGACATAGTCACTAATTGAAGCTGTTGTAAATTTGTAATCTCCTGCAGTTCCCTTACTATATCTTTCACCATCAGAAACTAATATAAATGAATACTCTGTTGCAGGCTCTAATCCTTTTAGAACAACATAGTGAGCCTTTCTTTTTCCAACACCTCTTTTGTCTAATACTGTGGTTTTTTCTGTTCCATTTAATACTGGGATAACCGACCCCTCTACTGCTTTATCTGTAACCCAACTCACTGTAAGGGCACTCGTTGTAAGATTTGAAACCACGACATCTTGAGGAGTAGCGTCTCCAGTAGCCCTAGTTATTAACTGAATACCTTTGTAAACAGCAAAAACTGTTAAAGGAACCCCTAAAACAAGGAGAATTACAAACCTAAGTTGCCTCTTTTGGTGTGGTGTAAGATTCATCTATTCATAATACAAGGTAGCAAATACAATATCAACGATTTACCCCTATTCCTCTTTTGATTTAAAACCATCAATGATACCTGACGCTACAGAGAATACAGATGACACTCTTTGTACTACACCAACAATTTGACCTACTGGCGTTTTAATACTATTTACAATCCCAGTTAACTCAGAAGTAATTGAGTTTATATCATTAACTGATTTTTGAAGTTCGACAACAGTATTTTTTGATTCCTTAAGTAACATAGCTAAATGGTAAAGAACAAAACAAAAGAATATTGTTATTACACTAATTATCACCATCCAAAATACGCTAGGTATCTCTTGCATTATTTTCTATCAATTAATTTAAGATATATACAATTATGATTGTCTTTAGTTATATATGTCAAGTAAATGATATAATTGACGATGAATAGATTCTTTATAAAACATAAACTTACTGTTAACGACATTACCCATCTGTCTGATTCTGATAGTGAGTTTGTAATCAATAAACTGAATTTGAAAGAAGAAAACTTTATCGAGGTTGAAACATATGAAGCTATATATCTTGCTGTAATATCGGATATCTCAAATAAATCAGTAGAGATAGAAGTACTAGAACTCATAAGCGAGAAAGAGAGAAGAGACAGTGTAGATATAACGATTGTTCAATCCCTAGTAGGAAAAGAGAAAATGAGCTTTGTAATAGAGAAATCCGTAGAGATTGGAATTGATATGATAATACCTGTAGAGTCTCAATACTCACATATAAAAAGAAACAGAGCTATTAAAGAATACGGTCTTTGGAAGAAAATTGTAAATGATGCTGTAGAACAATCTAGAAATATTAAGCCCACGATAATTGAAAAACCTATATATATAAGAGATTTAACAATTGATAAGAGTAATAATTTGATTTGTCTAACAACTGAAAATGTTGATAGCGTATCTTTAAAAGAGTATCTATCAAGTTGCGAAATTAATAAACCTTTTGTAATAGCAATTGGTCCAGAGAAGGGTTGGAGTAGCAAAGATATAGAAATATTCAAAGAAAAGGGATTTAAGTTTATTAAATTATCTGGAAATATTCTTCGAACTGAAACAAGTAGTTTAGTAATTGGTAGTATAGTTAAATATTTAAAGGGAGAAATCTAATGGGAAGAAAAAGTACAAGAAGCAATTATAAAAAACCAAGAAGTTATGATAAAGATACTAATAAGAAGTACTTTACCAAAGACGATATCTTTGTATCTAGAATGGCAAGTATACTGATGCTTCCCAAAGCAAGAGTCTCTTCACTTTTCTATCAAAGAGCCCGCACTACTATTAGATTGAATAGTTTAAAGGGTAATGTAAAAGAGACTTTAAGGTTACTAAAATCTAGAGGTTATGAACTAGAGAGTATACCTTGGGCACCTAATGTCTACTTTATCAATAACAGAGATAAATCAGAAATTTCTCAAATTGAAGAGTATCGAGAGGGTCTCTTCTACATCCAAGATCTTTCAAGTATTTTAGCGACCTTGGTCCTAAATCCAACAAGAAGTGAAAACATATTAGATATGTGTGCAGCTCCTGGTAGTAAAACAACACATATGGCTGAAATTACTAAAAACAGAGCAAACATATTAGCAAATGAAATTGAGGTTGGTCGTACAAATTCTTTAAGAAATGTAATAGAACAGTTTGGTGCTAGTTCTGTAAAAATTACTCTTAGTGATGGTAGAGATTTTGGTAAAAAATACCCTGATTACTTTGATAAGGTACTTCTAGATGCACCTTGTAGTGGAGAGGGAAGAATATATCTCAGAGGACCGAAACCATTAAGATTTTGGAGTATAAAAAAAGTTAAAAGTTCTACAATGATTCAAAAAGAATTAATTGATTCCGCCTTTAAAACATTAAAGAGTAAAGGAACATTAATATATTCTACCTGTACACTAGAACCTGAAGAGAATGAAGGTGTTGTCTCATATTTACTTAATAGAAATCCTCTTGCATACCTAGAAGATATTGAATTAATATCTTTACCACAATTTGCAGGGTTTAAAAAACATATTACCGCTGGTATTACACAATGGAGTGGAAATAAATATCACTCCTCTGTTAAAAAAAGTGTTAGGGTAATTCCTTCTTCTGATATGATGGGTTTTTACATAGCTAAGATATCAAAAAAATAGGGGATCTCTCCCCTATCTAATTTACTCTGCTATTTCTTCTTTTGCCTTTGGGGCATCTACCTGCTTAATACTAAGCTTTAATTTCCCGTCTCTTTCTTTAGAAAGTAGTTTAACCTTTACTTCATCTCCCTCATTAAGATACTTTCTCACATCTTTAACAAAGCCCTCTGC
Organism: uncultured Candidatus Saccharibacteria bacterium; assembly: GCA_964647075.1. Taxonomy (GTDB): domain Bacteria; phylum Patescibacteriota; class Dojkabacteria; order SC72; family SC72; genus UBA2259. The sequence continues at coordinate 39,044 of CAZYGQ010000002.1, read as the reverse complement.
AATTTCAGAAACGTGTACTAAACCAGAGATACCCGGCGCTATATCTACAAAAGCACCATACTCCATAATGGTTGCTACTTTTCCATCATAGATTTCTCCTACTACAGGTACTAGACCTAATTTCTTAACATAGCTAAGTGCTGCATCAATAGAGGATTGCTCCATTGAATATATATTTACTGCACCATTTTCTTCTACCGATATTTGAGCTCCAGTTCTTTCTGTTAACTCTCTAATATTTTTTCCTCCTGGACCTATTAATTCCCCAATTTTTTCTACTGGTATAGATGCTCTTGCTACCTTAGGTGCAAATTTTGATAACTCGCCTTTAGGTTGAGCTATAGCTTTTTCCATTACTTTTAATACTTCTAATCTCGCTATCTTGGATTTTTCAAATGTTTCTCTTACAATTTCCATTGTTAATCCTGCAATCTTGTTATCCATTTGTACTGCAGTTACACCATCTTTAGTTCCAGTAATCTTGAAATCCATGTCCCCATAGAAATCTTCTACTCCTTGCATATCAGTTAGGATATGGAAAGTTCCATTCTCTTCTGTCACTAATCCACAAGCTATACCACCAACCATCTTTTTAATTGGAACACCTGCTGCCATTAAAGCTAAGGTTGAACCACATGCAGAAGCCATAGAGGAAGAACCGTTTTCTCCCTGAACTTCAGACATCACTAATATGGTATATGGGAATTCATCAACTGTAGGAATTACTGGGATTAATGCTTTCTCTGCTAACATTCCATGACCTATTGCTCTTCTACTTGGAGAAAGTCTAACCCTATCTACATCCCCATATGCAAAAGGTAAATCATTGTAGTAATGCATATACCTTTTCTCTTTCTCTCCTAACATATCATCTACCATTTTAGCATCCTCTAGGGTACCTAAAGTTGCAATAGAGAGAACCTGAGTTACACCTCTAGTAAATAGTCCTGATCCATGAACTCTAGGCAGTAAATCAATCTCTGCGTCCATCTCTCTAATTTCATCAAATCCTCTTCCATCAGCTCTTTTTTTCTGTTCAACTACATGTTTTCTCATCGCTTTCTTAAGCAATTTCTCGTACCCTTCACTCATTTGTAATTTGGTATATTTACCCTCAAACTTTTTGTATACCTCTTCTTTAGTAGCCTCATGAATAGATTTGTCTGCTTTTAATAGGTTGTCGATTACTCTATCTCCTAAGAATTCGTGCATTCCTGTTAACATAGCTTCATCTAAATCATATGATTTGTAAGCCTTATCTTTTTTCTCTAACAACTTAACAAATTCGTTCTGAGCAGCATTCCATTTTTTCATCTCTTCCAAACTCATTTCCATTGCCTTTAAAACTTGCTCTTCAGGTATTTCAAAACAAGCAGCATCAACCATTGTAAAAAGATTACCATCACCACCTAAGACATAGTTAAGTACATTTTCCGAAGTTACATCTTCCATACTCTTGTAAGTAGCTTTAATCTCACCTTTGTCCATAGTCATTCTGACTCCAGAAACTGGCCCATCAAAAGGAGCTCTGGAATTTAGTAATGCAACAGAAGCTGCATTAATAGCTAAAAGTACAGGATCATTTTCCTCATCGTATGACATTACTGTCACAATGAGACTTAATTCATCTCTATAGTCGCTAGGAAATCTAGAGCGAAGTGCTCTATCAATCATTCTAGCTTTTAGGATAGCATCATCGCTTGGAAATCTCTCGATCTTAACAAATCTAGAACCGTTAATTTTTCCTGAAGCGTAGAATCTCTCTATATACTCTACAGACATAGGGAAATAGTCACCTTCCTGCTTAGCAGGAGATGTATTAACATTAACCTCAACTACTGTATCACCCATTCTTGCAATAATGGCACTCTCTGATTTTAATGCAAGTTTTCCTGTTTCAAAAGAACACTTCCTTCCATCAATCTCAAACTCATAAATCTTATGATTAAACAACATAAATAAATAAATATAAAATATTAAATAACAAAATAAATAACTTTGTAGTTATATCAAGAGAATGGGAAAAAAGAAAGGGCTTATAAAAACACTTAGATCTTTATCTTTTTTGAGAAAGTATCGTATCTCTCTGGCTCGTTTTGAGAAAGATATTGAATTAATCTTCTCCTTTTGCCAACCTTTTGAAGTAAACCTCTTCTAGAGTGATTATCCTTCTTATGCTCTTTAAGATGCTCACTTAATCTAGCAATCTCATCTGTTAATATCGCTATCTGAACTTCTGGTGAACCAGTATCACCCTCATGGAGGGCAAAGCTATTAACTATCTTTTGTTTCTCTTCTTTAGACAATGACATATATTCTAGATTAACACTATATATTTAATTTGACAATAGGCAACAGTATACAAAGCCTATTTTATATCATTATAGGATTTGTGTCAATTCTTAAACTATCGAGAAACCTTATAACAATAGAGCTCATCTCCCTCTGCACTCTCTATTGAAACATCTAAGATAACTCCACAATCTTCTCCCTGCTTAGCCTGATTAACAACCTCTTTTCCCTTTCTAATTGATACTATTTTTCCTTCACCAATAATTTCATCATTTCTTACAACATATGATTTACAATCTCTTTTTAGAATACCATCTTTAACTCTACAACCTAATACCTTTGAACCATCAGAAAGAAGAAACATCATTTTAATAACTCCATTTCCAATTTCCTCTTCAACCTGTTTAGGTGAAGAAAGCATTTCCAAGGCGTCCTCTATCTCTTCTATAAGTTTGTATATTATTGTATATGACCTAAGTAATACCCCACTCTTTTGAGCAATCTCTTCTACTCCTTTTTCAATACCTACTTCAAAGCCTAAAACAATTGACTTTGATAACTTAGCCATTTCAATATCTTTATTTGTAATAGCTCCTACTCCATCTGATACAATATTTACTGTATACCCATCTTTCTCTATTTTACCCAAAGAGTGTCTAAGTGCCTCTAATGAACCTTGAGAGGCACACTTTGCAATTACATTAAGCATTGTATCTCCATCTTTCTGCTCTTCTTCAAAAATAGATCCAAAAAAATCATCTTCTATAATGGCTTCTGAAATCTCTTTTGGCTCCTCTACATACATTGTCTGAAGTAACTTAGGGTCATTCTCCTTAAGAATGTATATCTGGGTACCCAAAGGTATGAGATTAGAGATACCTAAAACTTTACCACCACAACCGCAGGTAAGATCACAGATATTTTCTCCCTCCTCAGATACAATACCTTTTACTTTCTCAATACTTACTTTATCTTCTTTGCTATAACCCAACCAGGATCCTTTACATAAATCTCCTGCTATCAATACCAATGTTGATATATTTCCTCTAGTTTTATCCTTTACAGATTCTAAAACAAATGCAGTAGCAACTACTCCCTCTGGTAATTTCTCTCTTGATTGTAAACCTTCTACATCTACAACTAGATTAATTAGATCTAAAAGTTCTGGAATTCCCTTTCCTGTCTTTCCAGAAACCTCTACTACTGGAATGTTTCCACCCATACCCTCTACCTGCAATCCTTGGCTCGTAATATCTCTTTTTATTTTTGTAATATTAACATCGGGTAAATCAACTTTATTTATAACAACAATTGGTTTCGCGGAAGATTTTTTAATTATTTCTATAGATTCAATTGTTTGAGGTTTTACACCATCATTTCCTGCAACAATTAGAAGAACTATATCTGCGATACTACCACCACGAGATCTCATTAAATCAAAAGCCTCATGGCCAGGTGTATCAATAAAGGTAATCCTTTTAGAAGTATCCTTATTGGGGGAGATAGTGAATACCGAAATCTTTTGAGTTATACCACCAGCTTCACAGCTTTGAACATGACTCTTTCTTATGTAATCGAGTATTGTAGTTTTCCCATGATCAACATGACCCAAGATTGCAACGATTGGAACTCTACTTTCAACACACTTGTTTTGTTTTTTTGCACTCTTAACCATGTTAAACTTCGATTTATCATTTTAATATTTACTCTTCTTTTGTAGTGTCAACTACCTCTTCCTCTGTTTGCTGGGCATACTCTTCAACGGCATCTTTTTTTCCTTCTTCTTCAGGATTTTCTTCTTTTTCTACCTCTTCTCCCTGAGCTCCTACAATATCAATCTTAATACCAGTTAACTTCCATGCAAGCCTTACATTCTGACCATCTCTTCCAATAGCCAATGATAATTGGTCGGAAGGTGAAATAACGGTAGCAGTATCATCAGAGATTTCTACAGAATCTACCTTGGCAGGACTAAGTGCATTAGAAACAAATCTGTCCAAATCCTCATCCCACTCTATTATATCAATTTTCTCTTCTCCTAATTCATTCATAATGTTAGCGATACGTATACCTCTCTGACCAACACATGAACCTATTGGATCTATTCCTTCTTGATGAGAAACAACCGCTATCTTACTTCTTGAACCAGCCTCTCTAGCAACAGCCTTAATTTCTACTACACCTGATTCAATTTCAGGAACCTCAATTTTAAATAACTCAATTAGGAATTGTGGGTCTGCTCTAGATACCAAAATCTCAGAATCCTCAATACTCTTAAGTAAAACTTTATATCTTTCTCCAACTCTATAGAATTCATTAGCAATCTGTTCCTCCTGTGGCATATATGCTACAGCTTTACCAATTTCCATTATTGCAGAACCCTTTTGCATCCTTTGCATTAGTGCTGTATATACCTCTCCTACCTTATCACTAAATTCACTTATTACAGCATCTTTCTCAGACTCCCTTATCTTTTGTAGTAAAACCTGTTTTGCTGTTTGGGTTGCTATTCTTCCTAAATCCTCAGAAGGCATCTCTATTTGTACAGAGTCCCCAACCTCAACAGTTGGAGAAATTAATTCAGCCTCACTTAATGCAATCTCTGTTTCTAAATCTTTAACTTTTTTTACAACCACTTTTAAAGCAAAAAGTTTGAATTCACCAGTCTCCCTATCTACCTCAACAACCAAGTTACTACCTAGTTTCTCGTCGAAATCGACCTCTTCATAATCAACCTTACCAAATTTTTCTTTCTTTACTGCACTTAAAATAGCAGACTCTAAGGCTTTAAAAACCTCCTCTTTGTCTATTCCTCTTTCAGCTGATATTTGATTTATTGCAGCAACTAATTCTGAAGTCATTGCCATATTAAATATATTAATAAATTAGAATTTCTAAAAAAAAGGTGAGAAAATATCTCACCATCCCTTCTATATTCAATCCAAGGATAGTATACCATATATATCAGAATTTCCAAACTATTGAGATTTATACCTCACTTAATTTCTCCCACAACTTCTTTTCATCTCTACTTACTCTTTTTGGAATAGATACATCAACTCTGACATAAAGATCTCCTCTAAGACCCTCTTTACCAAGTATTGGAGCACCCTGTTCCTTGACTCTGAATATGGTTCCTGGCTGTGTACCAGCGGGTATTTTCAATTTCACAGTATCAAATATTGTCTCAATATCTATCTTACCCCCTAGTACAGCAATATGAGTGGGGATAGATTCAACGGAATACAAGTCATTTCCTCTTCTATCGAATTTCTCAGAAGGCTCTACCTCTACTTCAATAAAGAGATCTCCATAATTACCATCTAGTCCAGCGTTTCCTCCCTCTCTAAATCTAAGTACCATACCATCGTATGCACCAGCTGGAATTCTAATTTTTGTATTTTCTATTTTTGATTCTAAGCCACTACCTCCACATTTACTACACTCTTTTTCTGGTATAGAACCAACTCCATTGCATTTTGAGCATTGAGCCATTACCGCTATTTGACCTAAAAAGCTGTTTTGAACTCTTCTCTCTCTTCCAGAACCCTTACAAACATCACAAGTTTTCCTTTTACCCGTTTCACTTCCACTTCCATCACATTTAGAACACTTTATATTCCTCTTTATTTTTACCGTAAACTCTCCACCCTTCATAGCCTCATCAAAAGTAAATCTCATCTTATACCTAATATTCTCTCCCCCTAAATTCCTCTTCTGAGATTCTTGTCCGAAGCCGAAATCGAAGCCAAAGTTATTTGAACCACCAAAAAATGTATTAAAGATATCACCCATATCAAAAGGGGCTCCTCCATATGAGTACTCATATCCACCACCGTTTGCACCACTTCTTGGGTCAAAACCGCTTGTTCCAGCATGTCCATATTGGTCATACGCCTGCCTTTTAGTATCATCTGAAAGCACCTCGTATGCCTCTTGCACCTCTTTAAACTTCTCTTCAGCACCATCATCTTTGTTTACATCTGGATGATACTTTTTAACAAGCTTTCGGTAAGCCTTCTTAACATCTTCTTTTTTAGAATCCTTGTTTACACCAAGAACTTCATAGTAATCTCTTTTATCCATACAGACAATATTCTAGCAGACAAAGAGAAGAAGTGCCAACAGGTGACATCAAAAGTACTAAATGATAATATATTACATATATGGACGAAGATTTAAAAATTAAAAAGATTAGCGAAAAAAGAGTATCTCAGATGACTAAAAATATCTCCTGGATATTTGGAATTATTGGATTCGGAATACTGTTAAGTCAAGGGATTCCTCTATTGAATTCATATGTTCTAGGGAAGATTCAAATTGAAAAAGAGGAGCTAATGAAAGACCCTATTCCTCAGTCATACAAAGAGTATATCGAAGATGAGTTTGCATATTACGACCCTGGTAAAAGCTACTTTGAAAATCTCTCTAAGAGTGCAGAGAACCTTCAATATCAAGGTCTTTTTACATATGATCCAACCACTAAAACAAGTAAAGAGATCCTCGTAAACAGGGATTACAACAAAAATATGTCAATTTCTATTCCAGGAATAGAGATAGAAGACATTAGGATTACATCCAATGTAGAGAGCTCTAATGAAGCTGTATATGATAAATACTTAAAGTTTGGGCTAGCACACTTTAAAGGAACTCCTTTACCCGGAGATGGAGGTAATTCCTTCATATATGGTCACAGCGCAGTACAAAGCTTCTTTAGTAAACATTCAAATTTACCTGAAACAATATTTACAAGATTAGAGAACATTGATATCGGAGATATGGTAGAAATAACAAAGGAGGAAGAGGTATATAAATATATTGTTAGAAATAAAAAGATAGTATCTCCAGAGGATTTTTCGATTCTTAAAACACAAGGAGATAAAGAAACTGTAACACTAATGACCTGTTGGCCACTTGGTGCAGGAATTAAAAGGTTAGTGGTTGTGGCGGAAAGAATATAATTTATGTAATATATTAATATATGGATGAGAACAAAAAGAAATTAATAAAAATACTTCTGATTGGATTAGGTGTATTAATCTTTCTACTACTCGGCCTACTTCTAATAATACCTAGGCAACCAAGAAATGTTGAACTAACTTTCTGGGGCTTCTGGGAAGAAGAGGATGCTATGCACCCAATTATTGAGAAATATGAAGCAGAAAATCCTGGTGTTAAAATTACTTACGCTATTCAACAACTAAGTAACTATGAATCACTCCTTTATACTAGACTTGAACAGGCACAAACTACAGATGAGCCAGCACCAGATATAGCAATGATTCATAATAGCTGGTTACCAAAATTTGAAAAATATCTTACGCCATTACCTTCAACAGTAATGAGCATTGAAACATATACAGGGGAGTTCTATCCTACCGCTTTAAAAGATTTTACTGGTAAAAAAGGAGATATATACGCCATACCACTTCAAATTGATGGCCTTATGGTTATCTACAACAAAGAGTTACTAGCAAAAGCAGGATACTCTACTCCCCCTGCAGATTGGGACTCCTTTATGGATGCTGCCAAAAAAATGACTAGAACTGATAGTAGAGGGATAATAACTCAATCAGGATTAGCTGTTGGTACAGCAGAAAATATTACCCATTCCACAGATATTCTTCTTTACTTTTTTCTTCAAAACCTAGCACCAATAATTGGTGAAGATAAAACAGTTGTTAATTTAACCTCTCCAAGAGCCATAACAGCTTTTGAGGAGTATACCTCTTTTGCAAAGGAGGAAGAATCAACATGGGCTGCGTATTTACCAAATGATGTTACATATTTTGTAAGAGGGGAACTTGCAATGATGTTTGGAACTAGTTGGAGGGCTTTAGAAATCTTAGAGAGAACAGAAGATATAGACTTTGGCTTGGCTCCTCTACCTAGATTAACAAATAACGAGGAGGCATATCTATCCTCATATTGGGGTACTACTGTAAGTAATGCATGTAGAAGTAGTAAAGAGGCTTGGAAATTCGTTGAATATCTAAGTCAACCTGAGCAATTAAGAAGATTGTATCAAAATGCCTCGAAGGTAAGAGCTTTCGGAGAACCTTACTCTAGAGTATCTATGAACACGGAACTAGCTGAAAATATATATACCTCAGCCCTTGCATATATGGCTCCATATATGAAATCTTGGCAATTTGGTGATCAAACCTTTGTAGAAGAGAAATTAAAAGAAGCAATTACCACACGAAATATCGAGGAGTACCAAGACAGTGAGTCTATTTTAAGAAAAACCGAACAAGAAATTAATTTACAACTTGCAGTGAGTAATAAATAACAAGTAATATAGAGTAATGAATCGGACACATGCCCCAATAAAAAGAAAACGAAAAAGTATATTACTTACTTTTCTTTTAATACTTACTCTACCAATCTTCATTTTTACTCTCTTAGAAAATAAAAGCTTTGATTTTAGAAATAGGGCATTTGAAGAGATTGAATTAAGTAATCTTAATCCCTGTATTATTACATTTCCCAATGTTAATCCATATACCATCCAGGTAAACAGTACCGTAAGAATACAAGTAGATGGAATTTCAGAAAGTTCAACTATCAAAGAATTAACCATTACAGATGGTTCAGGCAACACACTGTTTACGAAGTTGTATGAGGATACAATAGTTAATAGAGTTTCAGAATCTTTCCCTTACACTCCACTAGTAGCGAGGGCCTACAATCTTTCTGGAAATATGAAAGATGTTGCAGGTAATACATTCTCCTGTGTAATTAGTAGCCCGTATGATATCAAGGGGGTCAAAGCTATCTCTCTAAATTCAAAACCTGAATTTATAACATCACCCAGAGACTCCATACCTTCTCAAAGTATTGAGGTTGGAGATACATATGAATATACACTTGAGGCAAAAGATGTTGATCAAGATACCATAAATTACATATATTCTTTTACAAAGGGAGAAGAATGGCTTGAATCCACCATCATCGATGATGGAGCAGATGGTGTGCTAACTATAAAATTTAGAGGTTCTACTAAAAAAGCAGGTAGCTATCTAGCAAATGTCTTTATCCATGATGGGTATAGCAAGCATCTCTCCTCACAGTCATGGGTAATTAGTGTAAGTAATAAAGGGAATGATAATCCGACAATAACAATAATAGACCCTGATACTTCAATAGTAATTACAGAACAAAGCACTGTTCCTTTAAAATGGGAGGTAGAAGATAAGAATCAAATAATTAGATATGAAATATATATATCCCAAAATCCCGTAAATGAAACTACTTGGGAACCAATAAACACAAATGTCCCTGGAACACAAACCAATTACACCGTAGATTTAAGCAATAGGAAAGATGGAGCATACAGATTAATTGTAAGAGCTATTGATGACCAAGAACCTGCTGGCGTAGGAGTGGATATTTCCGAGGAGATATTAATTTCTAGAAGCATAGAAACTCCAGACAAACCAGATGATAAAGTAGAACTTCCAGAACCACAGATAATTAATATGTCCCCTACTAGTAAAGATGAGGTTAAAAACAATGTCCCTACAATAAAAGCTTCTCTAATAGCTTCAGAGGGAGCAGTGGTCCAGGATTCTTCAATAATATTTAAACTTGATGATAGAGATGTCACAGAAGAGATTAAGATAAATGAAGTTGAAGAGAACGAACATACCGTAATATATATCCCCTCAAGTGGTTTAACCAACGGAGTACACAAGGTTTCAATTTACTTTGAAGATTCAAATGGGGGAGAAAGAGAAAGTGAATGGACTTTTTCAATTGGTGATGAGAACGCAAGTTCTGATTCTGATGTATTTAATATCTTAGGATTGGAAATCCCAAAAAGAACTCTGTACATAGTTTTTGGAGGAATTGCTCTAATCGCTTTAGCAATAATTGTACCCCTACTACTTCCTCTAATATGGAAAGATACATCAAAAGAGGTCTCAAAAAATACAATACTTCCAGAATCAATTCCTCCAACAACCGAGATTCCAGTAATACCAGTATCATCTCCAGCTAATAAATTAACCCAAGAGAAGTTTTTAGCTCCTGAACCAGAAGTTGCAAATATTGAGCCTGAGAATGAAATAGTTTCTACAACTTCTCCCGTAGCTATCGATGCAAAAGAAATAGAAGAGCCTGAAGAAGAGATTACCGTTGTAGACACCTCTGGCCAAACAACAGTTGAGGGAATTACCCCCATGTTTGAAGATTCTCAACCTGAACCAGATTTAGAGAATCTGTATGACCAACTTAAAGAGTTAGAAGAAAAAGAAGAAAATAAAGAAAAAGATACTACTTCTTAACCCCTTTTGATATAATCTTGAGTATGAGACACCTTAAATACAAGGAGTTAAGAGATGAATATTTAGGTTTTTTTGAGAATAAAAATCACATTCAAATACCTAGCGCCCCATTAATACCTGAAGATGATCCTTCTGTTCTTTTTGTTAACGCGGGAATGTTTCCCTTGGTCCCATTCTTAAAAGGTGAAAAACACCCCTTGGGAGATATGCTTACTAATTCACAAAGATGCCTTCGGACAAATGACATAGATGAGGTAGGAGATCCTTTCCACTGCACAACGTTTGAAATGTTAGGTAATTGGTCACTAAACAGATATTTTAAAAAAGAAGCTATCGAGATGACAGCACAGTTCTTCATTGAGGTTTTAGAGATTGATATTTCTAAGATGTATGTATCCGTATTCAAAGGAGAAGAAGGGATTCCTAAAGATACCGTATCAATTGAAACATGGAAGGAGATATTTAATAAATATGGAATTAAAGCAAAGGTTGGAGAGAATGAAAGAATACAAGAATTTGGAAAGGATAGTAATTGGTGGGGACTATCAACAGGTGGACCGTGTGGACCAGACAGTGAAATCTTCTTTGATACAGGAAAGCAAACCTGTGGGAAGAATTGTAATATTAGTTGTAACTGTGGAAAATACCTAGAGCTTGGTAACAATGTATTCATGGAGTATCTTTTTGAGAATGGAGTATACCTACCACTAGGAAGACACAATGTAGATTTCGGAGGAGGTCTTGAAAGATTAGCAGTGATTAGCCAACAGGTATCATCTGTTTTTGATATAGATATATACAAACCGATATTGGAGAAGGTAAAGGAAATCTCCAGAAACCAAAATATTAAATCTCAAAGAATAATTGTAGACCATATAAAAGCATCTACTCTTCTAATAATGGATGGTGTAATACCTTCTAATACAATGCAAGGATATGTCCTTAGAAGACTTCTTAGGAGAGCTATAAGACATGCACGAATACTTGGTATTGAAGGTCTATTTACAGAACAAATTGCAGATATCTGTATTAATCAATTTAAAGAGATATATCCAAAATTGGGAAATTCGAAGGATGAAATTTTACAAATCATTAAAAGCGAAGAGGAGAAATTTATCAAAACTATGGAGAATGGACTAAAGGAATTAGAGAGATTAATTTCAAGGGAGGGAAAAATTACAGGTAACGATATTTTTAAGCTTTACGAAAGCTATGGATTACCCAAGGAAGTAACAGAAGAAATACTTAAAGAAAAAAATATAACAATCACAAACCCAGAGGGATTTGAAGATGCTAAAAAGGGACATCAACAAAAATCTAGAACAGCATCATCTGGGATATTTAAGGGAGGGTTGGCAGATACCTCTGAAATGTCTACTAAATACCATACCACATCACATCTACTACTTGCTTCTTTAAGAAAAGTGCTGGGAGAACATATCTATCAAAAAGGAAGTAATATTACCCCAGAGAGGTTAAGAATTGATTTCCCTCATCCCACCAAATTGACAGAAGAAGAGATTAAAGAGGTTGAAGAGTTAGTAAATGGTGCTATAGAGAAAAAGCTAGAAGTTCACTTCGAGCAGTTACCTAAAGAGAAAGCACTAGAGCTAGTACCATTCGCTGCCTTTGAAGAAAAATATGGAGATAATGTAAAAGTATACTATGTTGGAGAGAAAGAGAACCCCTTCTCTCTTGAAATATGTAATGGACCTCATGTTGAAAACACTTCCCTACTTGGCAAGTTTAAAATCATTAAACAGGAAAGTGTTGGAAGTGGAATTAAAAGAATTAAAGCAATATTAGAGTAATATGAAAGTAGAATATCCAATTTTAGCAATAGATTACGGGTCAAAAAGAATTGGACTGGCGATATCCGACACCAAAGGCATAATTGCCTCCCCTCTTGAGGTATTAAAAATTACAAAAAACAGAGGAATTGAAAATATTTTAGAAGATATCCTCCTTGTTTCAGAAGAGTATAGAGTAAAGACAATATTAATTGGAAAACCTCAAATATTTAAAGAAGAGTATAAATATTCAGTTCGAAAAATTGATAAATTCGCACAGAAACTTACAGACATTACTAATATACCTGTAATATTTCAAGACGAAAGCTATTCTACAAATCAGTCTCAAAATATGCTACTATCACTTGGACAAAATATTAAGTCTAGCAGAGAGAAAATTGATATGATTTCTGCTACAATGTTTCTTCAAGAATTCTTAAATTCTAATAATAAATGAAATGAAAAGTCTCATTAAAATATTTCTCCTAGCAGTCGTTACAGTAGCAGTTATTACTCTTCTTGCTAAATTAAATTACGATTCAGTAATCGA
>CAZYGQ010000002.1:11498-26024 GCA_964647075.1 uncultured Candidatus Saccharibacteria bacterium | reverse complement strand
GACAGACCAATAATTGCAGATATAATAAAAAGAAGATACGCAGAGGGTTGGTTACTACAAATAGATGCAACTCTTCTGTATTTACCTAAAGATTGGAAACATGTAATTACAAAAGCAGATAAAGAAGATGATAATCCATACAATACATACAAATCTCAAGGATTACCCCCTACTCCAATATGTAACCCTGGATTAGAGGCTATAAATGCCACTAGAAACCCAAAGCCTAACGAATATTACTTCTACATTCATGACATAAATGGTTATGCTCATTATGCTAAAACATTGGCAGAGCATAATAGTAATATCCAAAAATATCTTTCTAACTAAATTCTTTTTTCTGCCTACGAATGGAAGTCTCAATTAACATGACTGATAAAGAGATAGAGAAAGGTCATGTCAACAAAAAGAAATTGGAAAGAAAGTATTTAAAGAAGAAAAAACCCTTTCTAAAGATTCTTCTCTCTTTAATCTTAATTCCGGTAATTGGTGGAGGAATATATTTTCTTTACAAAGGTTATGTAGTAGGAAAAGAGATTGGTTTTAGATTCTCTCCAAGTGAGTTGATACAAAAGAAAAAGGAACCTGAGTTAAAAAGAGACAGTAGTAATAAATATACGAATGTAATGCTTGTTGGTATAGATACAAGAGCAAATACAGAACTTTTAAACACAGATGTAATAATTGTAGGTTCATATAATCATGAGACCAATGATATTGCAATGTTTTCAATACCAAGAGACTTCTGGGCAAAACCACTTTCAGATGGTAAATACTTTACAAAAATTAATGCTGCATACTCTATTAACGAAGGTAAAAGGGAGGATAGTGGTTTACCTGCATTAGAATTAATTGTAGAGGAGGTTTTGGGTCTAGAGATACAGTATCACGCAATGATTAATTTTGATGGTTTTACCCAACTAATAGATTCTGTAGACGGTGTATATGTTAATGTGCAAAACAGTTTTACTGATTATATGTACCCTGATGGGAATGGATATCAGACAGTGTCCTTTAAAAAGGGCCCACAATTAATGGATGGAGAAACAGCTCTAAAATATGCAAGGTCAAGAAAGGCCCAGAGTATTGAGGGCTCCGACTATGCAAGAGCAAGAAGGCAACAAAAAGTAATAGATGCCTTTGTATCAAAACTTTTAAGTACAGAAACTCTGCTTAACCCCACCAAACTTATGGCAATATTAACCTCAATTCAAAATAATCTTAAGGTCTCAGAGTTCTCACTAGATGATATCGCAGCTTCAGTAAACATATTAACAGGGCTTAGAGAAGAGAATTCTACCTCCTCTACATACTCCTTTGTTCTAGATCCAACAATTGGGAATTTCTCATTGGTATCTACAAATGTCGGAGTGGAAGGATATGCCATCGGTCCAAAGGAAGGACTGGGTAAATATACTAAGATTAATGAGTTTGTTGACTTAGCTCTTCTCTCTCCAGCACTCTACTCTGAAAATCCCTCCATATATGTTTACGACATAGGTCTTGGATATAAAAACAGTAGTAGTAAGACATTAGAGTTAAAACAAAAATTTAAATATTTAAATATCCGCTTCCAAGGAACAAAATATAGTGATAAAGATGGAGAATTCATATATTCAAATGAATCTGAAAAATATTCAGAATCTGTTGATATCTTAGCGAAATATTTAGGAATAGAGAATAAAATTAAACCAGAATATATTACAACAAATACTGCTGGAGACATCTCTCTCCTTTTAGGAAAAGAGATAATTGTGGAGGAAATTAATTCAGAAACAACTGAATAAAAATGAATACACTTTTTATCGGTAATGAAACATACCTTTCTTTAAAGAATGCCAAGCTATATATTAAGGAACTCTTAAAAGAGGGCAATTTAGAATATGTAATGATAGATGGAGAGAAAACAGAAAGTTCCAAAATAATTGACACCCTTTCTTCTCAATCCCTTTTTAATCTCCCAAAAGTAATATTTTTAAAAAGGCCATATAAAAACAAGGATAGAGAGAATTTAATTCCATTTCTTTTGGAATATTTAGAAGAAAACTCTTCAAATACTCTCGTTATATGGGAAGACCAAAAAGTAAGTTCTGTAACTAAGTATGTAAAGTATTTCAAAAAAAATAATAGCTTACAAGAGTACAACAAATTAACTAAACCTTCATTTAATAAATACACTAAGGAGTTAGTATTACAATATGGAATTAATATCCCCTCTCCTCTAATCACATTACTCTCTCAATACTCAAATTTCGATACGCAGAGATTAGAGAATAATATATTGAAATTAAAACTATTAGGTAAAGAATTAATAAGTAAAGATGATATTCAATTCCTTATTCAAGATACACTGGAACAAGATATATGGAAACTACTAGATGAGATGAATAGTAAAGATGGGAAGCCATTAATAATATTAGAAGACATACTAACTCAAAAAGTAGATCCTAAATACATTCTACCAATGATTATTAGAAATATAAGATTAATTACCCAAGCTAAATATCTCATTTCCAACAACTATAATTACAGTCAAATTGCCTCAGTTCTGAAAATTCCTCCCTTTACACTACCCCCTATAGTCCAAACAAGTAACAGATATGACTGGGAAAAAATTAAGAGTAAATATGAGAAATTATCAAATCTAGATTACGAAATTAAGGTAGGAAGAATTGATTCAAAATTGGGTCTTACTCTATTTTGTACAACTATATAAATATCTATGTTGACATTGATATCACTATTCTCTTAAACTCTATGTATATAAATACCTAATTATCTTTAATGGAAACACAGGATAGGAAAACTAAAAACACTATTAAAATCCTTACCGTAGTTGGAATAGTACTCATACTTGCGTTGATAGCTACAATAGTATATTTCTTTGTTTTAAAAGATGATGACGGAGGAGACGAAGAGGATTTAAGTAAAAAAACTTGTGGATGTTACTTAATAGACCATGCAGTAATTAATGCTTGTGGAGACCCAAGTAGAGGTTTTTCTTTTAATCTTAACACTGTTAATATTGACCAAATGTGTCAAGCTAAATGCGATGGAAATGAAATAGATGATAATCTTTTAAATACCACTACACCAAAAGATACCTTTGAGAGTTGTCCTTTGAGCAATATCAATGATACTAGATGTGAAACTATGATTCTTAAGGATCAGAATGATAAGATAATTACTGGAAAAATCCAACCAGGAGATGAAATTACCGCAGTTGCTACATTTGATAAATCTACATATACCAACTACATATTCGTAATTAATAGTGAAGATACCATCCCTGACTCTGTTGTAGAAAATGTAATTACAAAAAAAATAACCCCAGCAGAACGTAAAGACTCCATTGAGATAAAAGCAGGTGCAACTGATGCAAGAGGAGATAAAATTGATACCTCTATAACATGTAGAAGGGTAGTTGATATTGAAGGTGCTACAGGAACAGCAGTTACTAATATGACTGCATTTACAGAACAACAGCCCGATGGGAAAACAAAAATTTCAAACATTAGTATATCTGTAGGTCAAATTAATAGTAGCAATATTAAAATAAGGTTTACCTTTGAACCAGAATTTACTACTTTAGAGGTTGTTGATGGTATAACGGTAGACGCTCTAAAGGGTACTTTAGAGTTATCCAAACTTGAACTTTACGACCCTACTAATTTTACGGAGGAATCCTTTAATGTTCTTAATAACCATGTAGGTTCCCTTAAACTTATGGCTGAGGTTTTTGTAAATGAAAGCATGATAGGTCAAGCCGAAACGACTGTTACATTTACAGATACTGCAACCCCACCACCTGCTGGAGAAGAACCTATAACTGATGAAGAGAAATCAGAATTTGCTGTTGCAAAAACAGTTGCACAATCTTGCTTAGAAAGAGTTGATGGTACTGATACTGCAACATATACAATTACAGTAAATAACAGGAAAAGCACTCCAGACAGCTTAACATCGATAAAAGATAAGTTGCCACTAGGCTTTGTATATGTAGTAAATAGCTCAATATTAAACGGTACGGCTACACCTGATTCAGGGTTAGTCACAGTAAATCAGATAGGAGATTCTCAAGAAATAATATGGCAGCCAACTACCCCTTGGAGTATTGCAGCTGGAGGCACGATGACTATACTGTTTGAAGCTAAAGCAACCCCTACCGCTATTACTGGTCAGAATTTAAATGAAGTAATACTTAATCCAGTGGAAATCCCCTTAGATCCCTCCACCCTAAGAACTCAGGTATACGTAGTAGTAGCACAGGATTGTGAGAATCCTACTGAGGAAGAAACAGAAATACCACAAACAGGAATATTTGACAATTTCATAACAAGAATACTTCTAGGTGTATTCCTACTAGGAATTGGTTGGATAGTATATACAAGACCTGCAGGAGATCTTCTTTCTGAAAATATCCTTAAATCAAAGATATATGGAGAGTATGAATTAACTAAATACAAGATTGTTAATCCTAAGAAATACTTTGAAGAGAAGATATTAAGAAAGAAATCTAAAGCGAGGTAATTGAGAACTGTAATGGTAAGCCCTCCTTACCGTAACTTATTCCATTTGAAATAATTGTAAAGTAATACATTTTACTACTTACCAAACTATTTAAAACGATCTCATGCTCTTTACTCTGGACCTCATTCTTTAAATCAACCCCTACCATATCAAGACCTCTCATCTCTTTACCATAAAGTAGGTAACCTGAACAATCCTCTTTACTCTTCCATGATATTCTTACGGAGTTCTCTTGGTCTGTTTTACCAATGTTTACATTATATGGAGTACAACCCTCAATACTAATAGAATCTTTAGAAGCAAAAGATTTAAAAACAAATAGTGAGATTACTATCCCAAGTATTCCAAATACACCCAATATTAGAAACCAATTACTCTTCATACTCTTTTACAATAATATAATCTTCCATTATATACTCTCCTGTATTACTTTTAACAGTAATAATTACTTTATGCGTTCCCACATCAGTTTGCAATGGTCTACCGGTAATCAAGTAACCATCTAAAACAACTAACCACCCCATTCCCTCTACCTCAATTTTAACAACTTCATTTTCACAACCTACTACTCTTGGAATGAAATAGTACACCTCTCCTACATATGCAACTCTTGGAACAGTATTAGAAATATAAGGAGTACAATTCTCTTTTTTGATTTCTACTCCCAAGACATCCTTTTTACTCTCCGTATAAAGATATATTGAAGAAATAATGGCAGCTGTTGGAATTAAAACAAGAAAAATGATTAGTAGTACTTTTTTTGTGTTAACCATATCAATAATAGTGTATCAATAAAAGTTTCTGTTTACAAATAGGAGTCTAGTATATATAATACAACCATATACAAATCAATTAAAAATATTTAACAATGCCAAACCTAAAAACATCAATAAAAGATTTAAGAAGTACTAAAAGAAAAACTGTATTTAATGACAGATTAAGAAACAGGGTTAAAAAATCAGTTAAAAATATTAAAGATGATTTAAATAAAGGTGAAACCAAGAAAGCAGCAGATGCACTTAAAAAGGCATACAAGGTTATAGATAAAGCTGCAAAAAAGAACGTTATTAGTAAAGGAAAAGCAAGTCGAAAGAAATCAAGACTTGCAGCTCAAATTAACAAACTGTCCAAAAATAATGAGCAAACTACTCAAAAGGACTCTTAAATATGCTTTAGTACCAGCGATTTTAATGATTGCTGGTAAAATACTAGGTATATTTTTAGTCACTGTAAAATATGGCTATCCCATTGAAATAGGAAATGATATCAATGGTTTTTTCTCAACACAGATCTACTTTAATGATGCTGCAATTACTTACTTTGTTAACTCAGTATCTGATTTAACAATGTTAATAGTCATATCCGTTCCCCTAATATATCAGATAGTTAAAACAGCTATTTTCCAATCAACTATGAATAATCCAAAAACAATAGTTAAAGCTGCTAAGTTTAATATTCTTTCTTGGATTACAAAAGATGACACAACCTTCTTACAAACTTTTGTTTGGTGTGCATTTCTTTGGTTAACAACAGGATTAATAGTTAAAAACGGTATTCAGGGAGATACATACAGTTGGATATCATATCTAGCAGGCGCTCTTTCTCTTCTCTCTGGTCTTTTAACATTAAAAATATTTGAAATAGAAATCGATAGGGTATATCCTGATAGTAAGAAATATTACTAATGAAAAATTCAAATATTAAGAAAATCTTTGCCACTATTTTAGAACCAATAGCGTTTGGTTTACTTGCTCTCCTCTTTATAATCCCCTCCATAACAGTAGTAAACTTAGAACCGTTAACAAAGAAATTAAAAGAGTTTGATGTTTTAGGTGTAAGTGAGAAAGCAGAGTTAGAAATTGAGATAGTAGGTGGAAGTCATCAGATATTTAGTAGAGAAAAGATAAAAGAAGATGAGGAAGGTGTTTTCTCATATACTACAACCATTACAAGAAGAGATTCGGATAGATACTCAAAACCGATATTAGTAATTAAAAACAACAGAAATGAGGAGAGTAAAATTGAGGTATATGGTCATACAAACTTACCAACTAAATCAGATATCTCTTTAATAATAGATGACCAGGTATATAGATTAGAGAGTCCTAGTGGTGATGTAACATCACATAAAATTCTTTTAGCTCCAAATGGCGAATATACTGTATATCTAGCTATAGAGAGTTTCTCTGATGTTCAGTTCAATGAAGAGTTTGAACTAGAGATAAAGGAATTAGAATAGAAATTACCATTTTCAATGATAAATGTAATATAATTACCCATCTTTTATGGGTAATACAAATTTAAACAAAATTAAAAATTTTTCAATAATTGCACATATTGATCATGGTAAATCTACATTGGCAGATAGGATGTTAGAAGCTGCTCATATTGATATCTCTAGAGATAAAAGAGAGTCGAGAATATTAGATAGATTAGATTTAGAACAAGAAAAAGGTATTACCATTAAACTTCAAGCTTGTAGAATGATATGGAAAGATACACAACTTAATCTCATTGATACTCCAGGACATGTAGATTTCTCATATGAAGTATCTAGATCTTTAGCTGCTTGTGAAGCAACAATACTTTTAGTAGATGCATCTCAAGGTGTACAAGCACAAACAATCTCAAATACCCAAAAGGCTTTAGAATTAGGACTTACATTAATACCTGTAATTAACAAAATAGATTTACCTAATATAAATATTAAAGAGAGTGAGGATGAATTGGTTCATTTACTTGGTTTCGATAGGGAAGAGATAATTAAAGTGTCAGGAAAAACAGGAGAGGGTGTTGAAACCCTTTTAGATGCAATAGTGCAAAGATGCCCATCCCCAAAAGGAGATATTAACAAACCACTTAAAGCGCTCATCTTTGATTCTTTCTATGATGAACATAGAGGTGTAGTTGTAGCGGTAAGAATCATGGATGGTAAAGTACAATATGTACCAGGTAAATCCATAGATTTACATATACTTCAAAAAGGTAAATCTTTTAAACCAACAGAGATAGGGATATTTAAACCAGATCTAGAAGAAACAAATGAACTGAGCACAGGTGAGGTTGGATATATAGCTACTGGGTTTAAAAATATTAGTATGTTTACAGTAGGAGATACAATATCAGACAAGGTAGATACCACTCCCCTTGCAGGATACAAAGTACCTAAGCCCAATGTATATGCAACATTCTTTCCAATTACCACAGACCAATACGAACCCTTAAAGATAGGATTAAACAAATTAAGTATGAATGATGCTGCATTAACATTTTCTGATCAAAGATCTAACCTACTAGGCTCTGGATTTAGATGTGGTTTTTTGGGACTCTTACATATGGAAATAATTCAGGAAAGATTAGAAAGAGAGTACGATGTAGACCTAATAATAACGGCACCTACGGTAGAATACAAAGTAACAAAGTTAGATGGAACTAAATTAGAAATCCAAACTCCTCAAGAGTTACCAGATCCAAGTGAAATATCGCAAGTACTCGAACCTTGGGTAAGACTAAAGATTATGACACCAGATAGATATATGGGTCCTTTAATGGAGCTTTGCCAATACAAAAGAGGAGAGTATGTAAATACTCAATACATCTCTAATACCAGTGGAGATATTGAATTAAAAGATCAATATATTATTTTAGAATATGATATTCCTCTTGCTTCTTTAGTATCTAATTTCTTTGACCAATTAAAAAACAAATCTAGTGGATATGCATCAATGGAGTATGAATTAATTGATTTCTTCCCAGTAGATTTAGTTAAAGTATCAGTATTAGTTAATCATGAAGAGATAGAGGCATTAAGCTTTTTAGAAACAAGAGAGTTAACTCAATCTAAGGCAAACAAATTACTTGAGGTAATGAAAGGAGAAATACCAAGACAACAGTTCCCTATTCCACTTCAAGCAGCAATAGGAGCAAAAGTAATTGCTAGAGAAGATGTAAAAGGATTTAGAAAGGATGTTACAGCAAAACTGTATGGTGGTGACTATACTAGAAGATTAAAACTTTTAGAAAAACAGAAGAAGGGGAAAAAGAGATTAAAACAGATAGGGCAGGTAAATATTCCTCAAGAGGCATTCTTAAGTATATTAAAAACGTAATGATAGAGAAATTAACACTACAAAACTTTAGGAAATTCACAAATACTGTATTTGAATTTAACAAAAATCTAATAATCTTCTATGGACATAATGCACAGGGTAAAAGCTCTGTATTAGAAGCATTGTATTTAATAAATACAGGAGTATCCCCATGGGCATCTACAAATGAATTTGTAAATGTAGATCAAAGTTCTCAAATGCATACTAGGATAGAGAGTATTGAGGAGGGTAAATCGTATGTATTTTTTAAAGACAAAGATAAAAGGATTTTAAAAATAGATGGGAATAACAGTAGACCAAATAAATTCTTTGAAAATAGGTCTGCAAATATATTCAATCCTGAAAAGATAGAACTGCTAATGATTTCTCCTTCTGAAAGAAGAGCATTCTTAGATGACACTATACTTAAGTATGACTATGAGTGTGAAGTATTAATAAAGGATTTTAAGAAAATCTTACGACAAAGAAATGCATATTTAAAGAAACTCTCTAAGCTCTTCTATGAAAAAGGAGTTATTGCAATTAATGATACACAATTAAATTTCTGGAGTAATCACTTTTCACTTACAGCTGCATATATACTTAAAAATAGAATACTTCTTGCCAAGGAACTCTCATCAAATGAATATGATGTTAAATACAAAAGTGGAATACAGTTTGATAAAAGAAAGATTAGCAACATAGAATATCTTAAAGAGTGTATACAGCAAGAGTTAGATAAAAACAAGAAAAGAGATATAGCAACTGGATATACAAATATCGGCCCCCATAGAGATGACTGGGATATTTTTGAGGATAAAGATATTAGGAAATTTGGATCTCGTGGAGAGAAAAGATTAGCAATAGGAAAACTAATATTCCAAACCCAAGAAATTGTATATAAGAAAACATCTCACTATCCAGTACTACTTTTAGATGATATTGCATCTGAATTAGATACATTTAATACAAAAAAAATATTTGATAGAGAACTTTTAGATAAACAACAAACCTTTATTACTGTAATAGATTACAAATCTTTACCTAAAGAGATTCTTTCAAATGCACAACTAATCCATCTAAACGGTATATAGTGAACATATCTCCCCTATTTCTCTTAATTCTGATAAACTAGATATACATATGAGACAACATCCAATTCCACAAAATGTTTTAGATGTAGAATTCAAACTTTTTACAAAATTTACTCTAAAAGAATTTGTATACCTAGCTATAGGTGTAGGTATTGGTGGTGTATTTCTGTATTTAACTACAAAAGGTCAATTTCCTGGAATAGTTGGGATACCTCTTTTCGTATTTTTTTCAGGCATAGGTGTCTTTATGGCATTAGTACCAATAAATGGTCAACCTGCTGATAAATTCTTTTCTAATTTCATCTTTGCCATAAATAGACCTACTCAGAGAGTATGGTTAAATAAAGAACTAAAGGAAGAGAGGGTTAAACCCTTAATTGGGCAAACTCAACAGAAAAAAAGTAATATATTTGGTGGATCTAAAATTGAAGTAAAAAAAGAAGAAATTGATGATGAGGTAGTAGATTCTGAGATAGAAGAAATCAGTAACGAGGAAAAGAGTACTCTAGAGGTAGAAAATCCTTCTGAAAATCAAATAGTAATAAATGAAGAGAATATCTCTAAGTATCAATTTACGATAAAGAGTGTAGATAAACTCCCGGGAAATATTAATCTATGGATTTCTAACAAAGATAATCAACCTGTATCGGACATTCATACATATTTAAAGGATAATGATGGAAAGATTCTTTATGCTAAGAAAACAGATAAATATGGATACTTTTTAACTACAAAAATGTATCCTGAAGGGATATATAATATACAGTTTGAAGGAGTCCCAATTACTATCCCTCCTGTAAAATTAGTTTTATCTAAGAATATGGGAAAATTACCTTATAAAATAACAACAGAATAATGGATAAGAATGCTAGAGCTAGAACAACTTCATCAACACAAGAGCATCTTGAAATAAGAGAGATTGTTGATGATATAATAATCACTCAAAGTGGTAGTGCTGCGCTAGTATTGCAAACTTCAGCAATAAACTTCGACCTTCTTGCAGAGTATGAACAAGATAGTAAAGTATTTGCTTTCGCAGGACTCTTAAACTCCTTAAATTTCCATATTCAAATATTAATTAGAACTAGAAGAATAGATATCTCTAACTATATTGATTACCTTAAAAACAAGGAGAACGATACAATGACAGAGGGTCTTAAAAAACAGTTACATATCTATACCGAATTCATACAAAAACTCATTATTGAAAACGATGTACTAGACAAAAACTTCTTTATCGTAATTCCATTTAATCCAGGAGGAGATATTCCAACAGCAAATATTTTAAAATCAAAGAAAACAAAAGAGGAATTACAACAGAATCTGCAATTAAAACAGGAACAATTAGTTGAGAAAGCAAAAATCTTTTTATACCCAAAAAGAGAGCATGTTTTAAAACAGTTATCCCGAATGGGTTTAATGGGAAAGCAACTAACTAATAAAGAGTTAATATCTGAATTTTACACTATATATAACCCTGAAGAGGAGTTAGAAAGATAATGGAAGAGAAGGAAATTAAATCAAAAACTATGGATATGATAGAAAAGAAGGATGAATCTCTTAATCCTAATAAATTTGCTTCATTTCAAGAGGAATTAAATAAGGAGTTAGAGAATGTTAAGGTAAAAAAGGATAACTCTCGAGTTAATAATACTGAGAAATATGTAGAGGATAACGAGAAAAAGAAAGAGAAAAAGAAAAATCCAATTTTTTCTTTCCTTGACAACTTCCTACCTAAACAGAAACCAACCCCACAGCTTGCTAAAGAGCCTAAAATGGCAAAGTATGAGGGTCTAACTACACAAGATGTAATTGCTCCAATAGATATAGAGATTGACTTTAATACTCTTCAAATGGGTGATTACTACTTTAGAACTTTTTTTGTTAGTGGATATCCAAGGTTTGTTGGTCCTAATTGGCTCTCCCCTATCATTAACTTTGAGCATTCTCTTAGAATTAGTACATTCTACTACCCTGTAGACTCCAAGGTTATTCTAGACAAACTAAGAAAGAAGATTGCTGAGATGGAAGCAACAATATATGGACAGATGGAAGATAGAAAAGTAATAGATCCTTCTGTTAAAGTAGCACTCTCAGACGCTCAACAACTTCAAGATTCCATAGCAGAGGGTACTGAGAAGTTCTTTCATTTTACAATGTATATAACAATATACGCTCCTAACAAAGAGCTATTGGAGAAATATAGTCGTAATGTAATCTCTACATTTGCAGCAATAAGTGTAACTGCGAAACCTGCAACACTACAACAGGAACAGGGCTTTATCAGTACACAACCTCTTGGTTTGGACAAACTGTATGTAACAAGAAATATGGATACAACATCTCTTGCTACAACATTTCCATTCGTTACCTCTGAGTTAACAATGGATCATGGAATTATGTATGGAATAAATATGCATAACAAGAGTTTAGTAATATTTGATAGATTTGAATTAGAGAATGCTAACGCTGTTGTATTTGCAAAATCTGGAGCAGGTAAAAGTTACTATGTAAAATTAGAGGCTTTAAGAAGCTTAATGTTGGGTACCGATATTATCATCATTGACCCTGAGCGTGAATATGAAGATCTTTCTAGAGCTGTAGGTGGTTCATATATCTCTTTCTCTCAAGACAAAGGAGACAAGATGAACCCATTTGAACTCTCTGGTGTTTACGAAGAGGGAGAAAATGAATTAAGAAGTAAGATACTTTCATTAATAGGATTCTTTAAAGTAATGTTTGATGGATTAACTAGTGTAGAAGTGTCTATTCTTGATAGAGCAATAGCTTTAGCATATAGAGAAAAGGGTATTTCATATGACCCCGAAACTCAAAAAAATCCACCTCCCCTACTTGAGGATTTGTATAAAGTATTAAAGGGTATGGCAGAAGAGCAGGCTCATGATTTAGCAAGAAGAATGGAAAGATTTATAATCGGAAGTGCTGCAGGTGTATTTAATGAGCGAACTAATTTTGAATTAAAAAGTTCCTTTACTGTCTTTAGTGTAAGAGACCTACAAGAAGAATTAAAACCTTTAGGTATGTATCTAATGTTAGATTTCATTTGGACTGTAATTAGGAAAAAGAAAAAGAGAAGGATATTAATAGTTGATGAGGCTTGGTATATGATGCAAAGAGAAGATTCTGCTAGATTTATGTATTCAATTGCTAAAAGAGCAAGAAAGTATTACCTTGGTTTAACAACAATAACTCAAGATGTAGCAGATTTCTTAAATAATGATATGGGAAGAGCCATTATTCAGAATGCCTCTATGTCAATGTTAATGATGCAAAGCCCCTCTGCACTAGACACCCTACAACCTACCTTCCATCTTTCTGATGGAGAGAGAGCTTTCTTACTTAACTGTGATAAAGGACAAGGCCTATTCTTTGCTGGACAAAACCATGTAGCTATACAAGTTCTTTCTAGTGTACAAGAGAATGAATTAATTACCTCTGACCCAAGAGAATTAGAAAAAAGAATGGCAATGGGTAATGTACCAGAGAGTAGAACCATTAAAGAGCTCTCTTCAATCTTTGATCCTCCTGCAACTCAACAGAGTGTATCTACAGAATCTTCCAAAGAGAAAGGCTTAATAGAGAGAGCTGTGGGAAAGAGAAAAGAAGATATCGGTATTATTGAAGAGGAAAGAAAAGATTATCAAGAGGAATTAAAAAAGAGATTAGCTCAACAAGAGAGAGATTTAAATCCAAGGAAATTTGAAATGCAGAAAGGAATGAATGACTTAATTGAGGAAAATACTGTTCCTGGGAAGGTTTCTAAAGATAGAAGAGAACTTCAGAAAGGAAGAGCGCATATTACCCCACAAGGGGTTATAGGAGATGAAAATGAACAACAACCAAGACAACAGTAAAAATTTGGTATACCAATATAGTGCAACAGCAACACCTAATATTAATTACAATATTAATATTGGTAATGATAAAGTAAATACATTAAAACCTAAAATTAACAAAAATAGGTTTGAACCAGCATTACAAAGAGCTAGAAAAGCTCTTCAACTTGTAAATCCATTTAAAGGAGTTTAACTTATAGGACCTTGATCAGGTAGTACGTAATGTTTGAGATTTTCTGGTGTAACAATAATAGGAATTGGTTTCCCACTGATAATTTCTCTAGCTGCACTTCTAGCTAGTGTAGAAATATTTCTTTCTAACTGTCTAATACCTGCATCAAATCCTACAGGACGAATAAGCATAGGCCAAACCTCTTGAGAAATTTGTATTTGATCTGATGAAATCCCCATATTTGCAAATACTTTAGGTAAGATATATGACTTAGCTATTACCTCCTTATCTTGGTCTGAATAACTAGTGAAACGAATTACCTCTAATCTATCTAATAGCGCTGCTGATAACCCCCCTAAGTTATTTGCAGTACATATGAAAAATACATTAGATAAATCAATAGGGTGATCTATATAGTGGTCTACAAAGGAAGAGTTCTGTTCAGGGTCCAATATTTCAAGTAAGGCAGCCATAATATCATTATGAATACCTACATTCTGACTAGATTTCTCAATCTCATCTATAAGTATTACTGGATTCATAGTACCTGTTCTTGCTAAAGCTTTTACTATTTGACCTGGTTCAGAATCCATCTCATGTCGAGGTATCCCTCGTAAAGTTCTTACATCTCCAACAGCACCTAAAGATATTCTTGCAAATTTTCTACCCATTGCTTGAGCTATAGATTGTGCAATTGATGTTTTACCAATACCTTGTAAACCAAGAAATAGTAAAGTTGGGGATTCTGTTTTAGTAGCTATTACTCCACTTCCTTTCATCATACC
>CAZYGQ010000002.1:6401-11398 GCA_964647075.1 uncultured Candidatus Saccharibacteria bacterium | reverse complement strand
CTTATTTCTAAGTTCTACAACCTCAGATATTAAACTGTTATCATTTGTCATATCCATATTTGAATATATCATATTAATACAGCCTTTTCTTGACCTATAACAAGGGGGGAATTATTAATTGAATCCTTGTAATACAGCTTCCTTTAGGGAATTAGCAGCATACTTTAAATCAGATTCATTACTGTAAATACCTAAACTAAATCTCAATGTAGGACCAACAGAAAATCTATCATGTAATGGCTCTGCACAATGGAATCCCTCTCTAAAAGCAATACCCTTTTTATTTAGAAACTCCGTAATACCCTCCCCATCCTTTTTACTTTCAATATATACTATATCTTTACACCCTCTAAACTTAAAACCCTTTATATTAAGAGCAATAACACCATATTTCTCAGATACATCATCTGGTCCAAAATGCTTAAACCAATCTATACCATTAAACTCATTAAGAAAGTAACCAATTAATCCCTGCTCATGATTAATAACCATATCCCAACCACCTACTTGCTCTACCCTTTCCTTTAACCAATTTAATGCAGTACCCAAAACTATCCCATCAGCAATATCTGGAGTACCAGCTTCAAATTTCCATGGCAATTCATTGTATTCAAACCCATCTTTAGTAACAGAAGATGTCATCTCCCCACCGCCCATCCAAGGAGTTAAATCATTAAGATATTTCATATTAATATATATAGCTCCACTACCTGTAGGAGCGTATACCTTATGACCTGAAAATACCAAGGCATCACACCCTATCTCTTTAACATCTACCTTACATCTTGCAATACTCTGGGCAGCATCTAACATTGTAAATGCTCCTACCTTTTTAGCTATTTTAAATATCTCTTCTACATTATTCTTAACTCCTAAGACATTAGAAATATGAACTAAAGATACAATCTTAATACTTTTATCTTTCTTTTTTAATAGATCTTTAAACCAATCTAAGTCTAATGTGTAGTCATCTTTAACAGGAATATATTCAATATTAAACTTAATATCCTTTTGTAACATCATCCAAGGAACAATATTACTATGATGCTCCATTTCAGTAATTACTACTGTATCTCCATCTTTAAGAAGAGTTCTTCCAAAAGTATTTACTAAAAAGTTTAATCCTTCAGTAGTATTTCTAACAAAAAGAATCTCTTTGTATGAGGAAGCATTTATAAAGTCAGCAACTATTTGATGAGCCTCTTGCCACATATTAGTAGCATTTATAGAAAGGTCATATGGACCTCTATGAATATTTGCATTCTCTTTGCTGTAATACTGAGATATTCTATCTATTACTACCTGTGGTTTTTGAGTTGTTGCAGCACTATCTAAATATACTAGCCCCCTACCTAGTAATTTATCTTTTAATATTGGAAACTCTTTTCTAATATCTTCAAACATATATTAATTAATACAATTTAAAAATTCTTATACATCTTACTAGCTTGAACTGTTAGGTCTCCCTTGTACTTACTATTTAATTCAGTACTACCGTATGGCCTTTCACAATTCTTATCCAATTCTTCAAAAGCAAGTTGAGCTATCTTCATTCCAGGATATATCCTTATTGGTAAAGGAGAAAGATTAACCATCTCTAATGTTAATCTTAATTTGTTCCCTGGATCTAGAAAACCTGCAGTAGCATGTATAATTAGGCCCATTCTAGCAAGAGAACTTTTGCCCTCTAATCTCCCTACATGTCGAGAATCTACACCAGTAATCTCTACTACATTAGCTAAGATAAATTGATTGGGTTTAAGTAAGTAACCCTCGTGCTCATTAATCTCTACCTTAACCATTAAATCATCTATGGGTTTTTTAACATCTATTAATTCATGTTTTTCTGTATTAAACAGAAGAATATTTGTATCTAAATGTAAATCATACGAAGCAGGTTGAAGAAATTCTTTTGAGAATGGTTCAATACTAATCTCTCCAGATTCTAATTTCTCTTTTATACTCCTATCAGAAAGTATCATTTTGTAAATGTATAAAATTAACTTCTATCTAGAAACTGCTCCTTAGATTTAGGATTTGGTTTTTCAATACTACTAAGTAAAGGATACCATATACTCTCTTGTGAATTTAATAGCTCTAACCACCTATATACCACACTTCTATACGCAATATGTCCACCTCTTCTAGTTCTTAGGTTAATTGTATACTGTAAATCATCAAAAGAACCATAGAATATATACTTAGTGCAGTGAGCATGAGGCAGTAAATACTTAGTATACTCTTTTGATACCTCATCAGACATAAATTGGGAGGACACTTTTCTCCATTTCTTTATTCTTTCATATGTTTGAACTAAACAACTTTCATACTCTTTTCTAAGATTGTCTAGTTTATTAATTTCTAAATAGTTGCATAGAAAGAAACAATCTTTACTATCTCTATCCAATTCGTTATCAATATCTATCTGGTCATGTAAAAGAGGAATATACCTTTCTAAACTCCTATGCCTATTTAAATCTTTAAGAGTTCCTAACGTTGTCATACCCTCTATTTTAATAGCACCACTTTGACCAATATTTCCCATTAAATTATGCTGATTATGATTTTCAAATATTTTCTCTCCTATCTCTTTACAGTCATCAGAATCAAACTCATACTCATTCTTACTGCCTAACGGATTAAGAAGTAGTTCGTAGTTTGTAATGAGATTTTCAATTGCATTGGTATTAAAAGTAACAGAACATGAATCAGACTCACAACCCATATTTTCATACTCCTTTTGTGGGGAGATATTTTGATATATATATTCTAAGACTTCTTTAGTGGAATTTCTTCTACAACAGTTAGCATCAGTATGTCTAATAAGACCATCTGCCTCTCTAATATATCCATCAATCTCTATCTTAGATTCGCCTAAGAGGTTGTAAAGAAGTTTTCCTACTTCATTTTCAACTACACTATCACTTGCATTAAGATATGAGATTAATTCTGACCAATTTCTAGCAGACATTACTGCTGCCATACTTGTTTGTAATCCATACGGTAGTAAGTATCTAGCAACATCAAAACTTCTAGCTTGAAGTACGGATTTCTCCTCTTTAATATCTTCATTTAGATTAAAATACTCTTTAAGAGCATCTTTTGTTTTAGTTAGTAATCTGGAGTAATCATCCATCTGTTTTAATATGATAGAGTCGTACTCCTTTCTAATATTTTCATCATTACATACCTCTTTAGGAATTTTAATATATTGAGGCTCTTTGAAATTCTGATATCTAGTAGATCTCTCTTGACCAGAGATAACGGAGTTAAGGTAAAAGATTCTCATAGCCGTATACATAGGGATATTTTCAATACAAACAAAAAGATCTGCCATATCCCCTACAGATTTATGTCCATATCCATGAAATATTGATTCTAATCTTTGTGCAGCATCTGTATTGTTATCAATTATCTCTTTTGCTATATCGACAATACTATCTGCTGACCTACTATATCTTGCACCTAAGTAAGCATTAATGGAGGGTTGTTTCTGTTTACAATTTTGTAAAAGAGTATGTACTTTAAATGTATTCCAATTAGATTCAGATTTTATACTAGCTATCTGTAAATCCTTAAGAAAGTTTCCTTTCATTTAGTAAATATTACAAGTTATCTATTCCAGGTATTGGAAAATCTTTAGTAAATGTTTTTACCTCTTCTTTAATACTGTTTAGTTCTTCTTTAGATTTACTCTTTAATGCTCTATCTAAATATTGTGCTATCTTTTCCATCTCTTCCTCTTTCATTCCTCTTGTAGTAATAGCTGGAGTTCCAATTCTTACACCTGAAGGATTCCATGGTTTTCTTTCATCAAATGGAATACTATTTTTATTTAATGTAATATTTAGCTCTTCTAAAATATCAGAGACTTCTTTACCACTCATATTTACACTTTTAACAGTATCAACTAGAAATAGATGGTTATCTGTTCCTCCAGATACAATGCTATACCCTTTATCCATCAATGCTTTTGCTAATGCTTTAGAGTTTAATATTACCTGTTTAGAATACTGTTTAAATTCATCACTCATAGCTTCTTTCAAAGCTACTGCTATACCAGCTGTTGTATGGTTGTGAGGGCCTCCTTGTAGTCCAGGGAAGACTGCTTTGTCTATTACCTCTCCATACTCCTGCTTACACATAATCATGGCTCCACGAGGCCCTCTTAGAGTCTTGTGAGTAGTTGTAGTAACTACATCAGCAATACCAACAGGAGAGGGATATGCGCCTGTTGCAATTAATCCAGCCACATGTGCTATATCTGCTACAAGTATAGCTCCTAGCTCATCTGCAATTTTTCTAAACTCATTCCAATCTATTATTCTTGAATATGCACTAAACCCACTCCATATTAATTTTGGTCTATGTTCTATTGCTATTTTTCTAACCTGCTCATAATCTATATATCCATCCGTATTTACCCCGTAACTAACCGAATCAAAGTATTTACCACTAATTGATACTTTAAAACCGTGTGTTAGATGTCCTCCTGCAGAGAGATCCATACCCATTGTTTTGTCTCCTGGATTTAAGAATGCAAGATGTACGGCTAAATTAGCAGGTGAACCTGAGTATGGTTGAACATTTACATACTCTGCTTTAAACAGCTCTTTAGCTCTTGATATACACTCCTTTTCTATATCATCTATATATTTATTTCCTCCATAATATCTTTTATCTGGATATCCTTCTGAATATTTATTAGTTAATATACTTCCCATTGCTTTAAGTACATCGGAGCTAACATAGTTTTCAGAAGCTATTAACTCTATACCTTCTTTTTGTCTTTTGGCTTCATTATCAATATATTCAAATATGATATCTTTATACATTCTTTCTATATACCTCAATTAAATTATCAAACAAACATACAATTGTCATAGGGCCAATACCTCCTGGAACAGGAGTAATATATTCAACTAAATCTTTTACAGAATTAAAATCAATGTCTCCTACTAATTTTCCTTGCTCATTCCTATTTGTCCCTATATCTA
>CAZYGQ010000002.1:2515-6301 GCA_964647075.1 uncultured Candidatus Saccharibacteria bacterium | reverse complement strand
AAATCAATGTCTCCTACTAATTTTCCTTGCTCATTCCTATTTGTCCCTATATCTATTACTATACTTCCATTTTTAACATACTCAGAATCTATATACTGTGCCCTCCCTATACTTGATACTAATATATCTGCCTGTTTACATATCTCTTTTAAATCTTGTGTGTGTGAATGACATATGGTTACTGTAGCATTTTCATTTTGAAGCATAGCAGCTATTGGCAGTCCCGATATATCTCCTCTTCCTATTACTACTGCTCTATTCCCCTCTATTTGTATTCCATATTCTTTTAGTAGAACAATTACTCCTTTAGCAGTTGCAGGTGATATAGCAGTAGAATCATTTTTAAAAAGTTTTCCTAAATTTGTTGATGTTAATCCATCTACATCCTTATCTGGGGATATTAATTCTAAGATTTCGTTCTCTTGGATATGGTTAGGTAATGGTAGTTGAACCATTATCCCATCAATATTACTGTCTTCATTGAGTTTTTTAATTTCATTTTCTACTTGCTCTTGTGATATATCTTTTGGATATGTATGTACATTTACCTGTATGCCTAAATCTAAGGCTTTTTTAGATTTCATATCTACATACATCTTACTTGCATACTCTTCTCCAACTAAGATGATATCTATTTTAGGTGCTCTTTTTCCTTGACTAAGATATTTGCTAATCTTTTCCTTTAATCTATTTGATATTGTTTGGGCTGTTTGTTTACCATCAAGTATTTTCATATTTGTAGATATGTAAGATATATTCCTATGTATTTTACAGGATATTTGGAAATATTTTTACTCTGTATCCCTAATCGCTGTAACTATGGCTCTTTTAGTATTAGATCCTGCTGGCCAACAGGTCATTAGGGTAAGGGTATCTTGATCCATATATTTACCTAAATACTGAATTTC
This sequence comes from uncultured Candidatus Saccharibacteria bacterium, assembly GCA_964647075.1. Taxonomy (GTDB): domain Bacteria; phylum Patescibacteriota; class Dojkabacteria; order SC72; family SC72; genus UBA2259. The sequence continues at coordinate 5,393 of CAZYGQ010000002.1, read as the reverse complement.
ATTAGGATTAACTACTTTGAATTCTAATACCTTGTAGTTATATATCTCTCCTTGGTATACAACTAATATTGGATCATCCTTTTTCAGCTCACCTAAAAGGTAGAAGTATACATTGTATTTTCTTCTTTCATAGAAGTTTACTGCTGAGTGTGCAAAAAGAAATACATTTCCAGACTCTGAGGGAACAGCACTTCCTTTAGCATGAGCTACACCAGATATTAATGCATTGTGATATGCATCATAGTCGTAGGGGTCAATATTTTTAATTACTTTTGAATTTGCTTGTATTTTAGGAATGTAAAGACCAAATTGGTTGTCTACAAATACAACCTCAGTATCTTTCTTAATATCGGTGGTAATTTCTTGATCTCCTTTAATGAGTTCAACTTCAATTTCTTTTTTAGGCTCAGGTGTTAATTTGTAATCTATATATGAAAAAATGAATGGTTGAAATGTATATACCACTATCAATATTCCTAGGAGAAGTAGCAGGACACCTATTACCCTAAGGTATCCTGCTTTCCCTTTCTTATCTTTTTCTTCTGACATATGTGTATGCTCCACTTCCTAATACTACCACTACCATCGCAATAATTATATATTTGTATTTACCCCATATTGATTTAACACTATTGTCATCTTCTTGATCATCACCTTCTTCTCCATCTTCAGAGTCTACATCTTCATCTCCTTTAACCTCTCCATCTACTTCTTTGTCTTCACCTGGAGTTACTTCCTCTCCAGCAACTTCTCCTTCTTGGTCTGTTACATCTGCTGGGGTTGTAGGAGTAACTACTGCTGGCGTTGTTACAATGGTAACAATATTATCTGTTACTAAGGTAGATACATTGTTGAAATCATCTATCGATCTAATTGCATAGTAATATTCCTTAGTACAATCTGTAATACTGCTATCAGTGTATGATTCTAAAACATTTGGAGTAACAGATCTATAAGGATTAGTTATTAGAGTTGAGGCATCTGCATAGAATGATTTCTGATTGTCTGATCTATATATCTGAACTTTAGATGTAGATGATCTAAATTTAAGAGTATAGGTACATGTACCCTTACTCTTAGAATACTCTGTAATTGGAGATGGCTTTTCTAGCCCAACTTGTACTGCAACTATATTTGACTCCTTGCTATTTGAAGTTCCTTGAACAGTTGCTACAACACGGAAGCTATATGTCCCAGCCCCAGTAATTATTGTATTGTCTACTACACAGTTTCCAGTATTTTTTGGATATGCTGTTCCGAAGTTAACAAAGGTGATTCCGTCTAATGATTTTTGACATTGTACTTCTATTGGCTTAGATGGAATAGATAGGGCAACAAAACCGATATTAAAGTTTGTCATGTTAGTTGGAGATACTGGTTGCGCCATTTGTACCTGTATCTGTTCTGTCTGTGCATAGATTGCTTTAGGAAAAGCAAATGTGAATATTCCTAGAAGTAATATGCTAACCATTAAGTATGTTTTATGCTTTTTGGTAGGTTTAAATACCATTAGTAAGAACCCTATTATCATAGATATTAATGCTCCTAATGTTATATATGTATCTGCTCCCGTAGCTGGTAAGGTAATGGATGCTCCTAATACCTCTCCCCCTTCTAATTCTGGATCTTCACCCACTCTAACTTGAGTTCCAACAAAGTTTTGAGCTAATATACCTTTATTAATTTCAAAATCAGATTCTTCTGCCAATGCAAATATTGTTAATCCTCTTACCCCAGTACCATGTGCTGAGGATATATCAGGATGTATACCTGCGTGTACGTTACTTGTTACTAATGCGGTATAGGAAATAGTAATAACTTCATCTTTTATCATATCTCCTAAATCCCACTCTCCTGGTGATGCATATACTACGCCAGAGGTACTTAAAGCCCCTCGAACATCAGATATTGCACTAAATGTTCCACTCTGAGGAACAAAGCCCTCATGAGGAAGATTTAATAGTATTACATCTGTAATAGGTCCTTTAAGAGCTCTTACTTTAATTATATATTTAAAGGTATCACCAACACGTAATGTATTAGGCCAACTATTGTTTGTTTCGCTGATGTATAGTTCAGATTCTTCAACATTACCAAAATTAAATTCACAATATGTTTCGACTGCATTAGCTGTGGAAACTCTAACTAAGTTATCATCTGTGTAAGGGGTACAATCATTTGGTAGTGTTATAGTATGACATGAAGGTTCTGCTGGTTCTCCAGGGTATGTTTGAGCCCATCCTTCAGGCATCTCTTCACATATTTTGTATTCACCTGGTAGCAAATCTTCAAACAAATACGAACCAAATTGATTGGAATCTTCAGTATTGCTACTTGTTAACATATATTGCTCACCTTCGTCCCATTTACCATCCTTATCTGTATCTATAAATATTTTCCAACCTGAAAGTCGTGGCTCTAAATCATCTTCTTCACATTCACTTTGTCCTTCATCGAATAATATTCCTATAACCTGTTCAAGAATATTACTTGGCTCTTCCTGAATACAACTTCTATCACCATCTCTGTCAATATCAAGCCATTTATATCCATATACATCTGTTCTAGTTAGTGTGTTAAAGCCTACACAATAATATGTTTGACCATATTCTGGTGTATTTAACCACTCCCAGTTGTCATAGTTCATTACATCGTTGTAACAGTAGAACTCTGCAGACTCATTATTAGAGTTATTACCATATTCACCATATGTAAATGGTATGTAATTTTCTTGTAGCACTTCTCTTAATTCTAATCTACCACCAAGTAGATTATCTATTTGTACTGAAGATCCAAATGTATTCCAATTACCACCACCGTATCCAATTACTTCATCTCCTGGATTGAATTCTAATGCTTCTGCTAACATTTGAATAGC
>CAZYGQ010000002.1:0-2505 GCA_964647075.1 uncultured Candidatus Saccharibacteria bacterium | reverse complement strand
ATCCTTCCCTGAGTTATTGGATTCCCATCTGATTTAATTGCTCCCCAATTTGGTAAATCTTCTTCATAATCACAGACAATCTTGGTAGCTTTAATGGTTACAGGGGCATCTATTCTATTTTTGATAGTGAAGTTTTCACTAATATCATTAATTGTAACTTCAAGCCCTTTTCCACTTATATCAACCCAACCGTCTTTTAGATACTCGTCTAAAATATATTGTCCATATGGTACTGCTTTAAGAGTAACACATCCATTTCTTTCTGTAGTACCCTTTGCCCAAGTATTTACTTTGAATATTTCAAATGTAAAATTGGAATTTACATTATCACCGTAATTATCATCATATATTGATATATTAACAGGACCTCCATTATGCTCGTAAACATATGTGTATACGTGGCCACTATCATATGCTCCCCAATTTACAGAAGAACCATTTACCCATGCCATAAGGCCTTTACTTGATAAATCAAGTCCACTTACCCATCCACCAGTTCCGTATGGTATCCCTAGTGGCCTGTAAGAGAATCCTGCATCAGCAATCATCTGAGTATTCCCGTATCTATATGTTCCACTCACTTTAATTAAGTATATACCTGCTGGTAAGCTTGAACTACTTGTTCCACTACTATTACTTACGTTAATAGATTTTGCGCTTTGTACCTTTTCTGATGCTAATACAATGTCCCATCCTGATAGAGATCTGTTGTAGTTATCTTTCTTACATATGTTTACATCAGAGCCTTGGTAGTTACCAAATTGAATCTCTGTTTTATCTTCTGCATAGCCTAAGTTAACAGTATGGCAATACAACCCGTTGTGTTGTATTCCAGAAGATGGTTCTGTTTGATACCACCCAGTTTGAGGTTCTTCACATACATAGTATGTACCAGCTAATACATTTTCAAATCTAAACTGCCCTTTAGACACATCACCTGCAGGTGTATTATCATTACCAGTTACCATTGATTGTTTTAAGTTCCACTGGTTATCATATAGGTTTATAGTCCAACCATTTAATCTGTTTGAATCTTTCTTTTCGTCTGAATCAAAGTTTCCATTAATATTCACATCGTAGTATTTTCTACCTTGAATAGAACTGTATGGATATTGGTTAACTACGAGAAGAGTCCTGTCTAGTCTTGATTTAGTCAAAAGTATATCCCCATCTCCGACAGTATTTCTTTGCCCATCATTTGTTGAATCTGCATCAAATAGCTCTCCTGAGTAGGATATCGCATTACTCCAATTTAGATCTGAATCGTTATACTTTGGTTCATTCCATGGGTTTTCATATGATTCCTCTCCGTAATAGAAGTGACCTATTGATAAGTCATCATAAGTTTTACAATATACGTCGTTACCACTGTAGCTACTATATAAATTCGTATTTAATGTCAAAGGTGTACTGTAACTTGTCTGTGGTAATACTCCTGCTGGAGCACCTTGAGATGTTGTTACATTTAGTCCGGTTATTGAGAAATTAAATCCTGGTACCTCAGATCCGTCTGTTATTCTATTGTCAGGTGTTAATACTAATTTACACACCCTAATTGATCCTGCTTTAACAGGAGTAATAACTGTATCAGTATTATTAGCTAAATCCCTATCTCCACCTAAATACCAACCTGTATGATCCCACGAATCACCCTCTAAATCATGTACAGTAGCTGTATTAGTAATTGTGGATCCACCAGATTCAGTTACAACATAATTACAAGTATATTTCCATATTTCGCTTAGATCTACCTTCAAATTCCCATCTGTATCCCCTGAATCATAAACAGGCGTACATAATGGATCCACTACGACTGGTGTTACACTTGCAGGACCACTGTTTGTAACCCTATACTCATAGGTTATTGTCTCCCCTTTGTATGCTACACTTGGTGCTGTTTTATCTATAGCCAAATCAAAGGTTATTACATTGATATGGGTCCAATCTGGATATCCTTGTCCAGTTGTGTAATTAATACAACCATCATAGCCCGGAACATATCCTTCTGGTAAATCTTTCTCACAGAAGTGATAGGTACCTTCACTTAGCCATAGGTTAAGTGGAGATGATTCAGAAATTGTTTTAGTACCTAAAACAGAATCTCCTTTATTGATATCTACATTAAATTCTGTATTAGGATCTGAATACTGAATGGTATCTCCATCCCAGTATAGTAATACATCTTTTCTTAATGTAAATGGATAGAGAGAGAATTCGTCTTCATCTGTTAATTCCATATCGAAGTAATATCCTTTTGCTTCTGCTTTGTTTGTAAATGCAGTTGGGAATGTCCAAGGTATTGTTGTAGTACACTCATATTTCCATGTTTCTCCATTTTCTAATAGACTATCTCCATCATCACCTGATTTGTATTGAACAGGAGTGCATTTATCATCTGTTACAGAGATAGTTGTAAGAGGTACATTTCCTTTATTTGTTACTTCATATTTATATGTTATATTTTCTCCATTTATTGCATAATCAGGACCACTCTTTTCTACTTCT
>CAZYGQ010000001.1:39581-56221 GCA_964647075.1 uncultured Candidatus Saccharibacteria bacterium | reverse complement strand
AATATATTTTTTTGAATTACTCTGCCAGTAATTTGAAACTGGTCTTACCAATACTTGTATCCAAGCACTCTGCCCCATTTTTAAATCAGATACCGCTCCTGTAATTGCAGCAAGAGGATCAACCTCAAAATTTCTAAAAGTCTTAATTGGAAATATGTAATCCTTTTCTAATTCAATTTCTCCAGTTGTAACAAAAAGTTGAGTATCTGTATCCTTTTTATCAATGTAATCTTGTACATATCTAATATCAGCATTCGGATATTGAGCATATATTTGTCCTTCAATAAATTTTGCAAGATGTTTAGGAATTACTGCATAGAATTTAATACCATCATTGCCACTTGATGCTATCTCAAAACTAATTAAATCCAACGACCTACTATTATCACCTAAAATACCGTGTATAGAGGCAAACATCTGTTCGGCTGCCAATGGAGTCTTATCATTTTCCCTTGGTACTAATATCTGCATTACTAAAGGATTTCTTACTTCATCGTAGACCTCTACCTCATTTTTTTGTGTTCTTTTAAAAAGAAAAATAACTGCTAAACAAAGCATTACAAAAAGAAAAATTAGAATAGTTGCGATTATGATATCCATATATATTTATTCTACCCCACAATCAACATATTGAGAAGAGATTAAAAAGAATATACGGTTGGGATATCTTTTCCAAGTATTATCACTACATCTCCAGTAGTCATAAATGAGGGCCTACCTTCTATAATTTCATAACTACCAGGGAAAAGCTCAAATATTACTTTAAGAGAGTGTTCAAATTCTTTTGGCTTAGGTACATAAAACTCAGTTTTATCTTGTAAGTTTGGAGCGTTATCATATCTAACTACTTCACAACCACTGTTTCTAATTCTTCTAGCATACTGACTGGCATATCCTGACATACCACTCCCGTTATATATCTCTACTCTTACTCTTTCCTTTTCTAACTCCCTATCTATCATTCTTTCTGAAAAGGTTCTCCATGTATTATCATATTCATCTGTATTAATATAACTACTAATACCAACTCCGATTTTAGATTCTTGGGCAGAGAGATAATTACTACCACTTAAATCAATTAAGTGAGGTTTCATAGAGAGGGTAGCAGAATGTATCTGTTTAAGTTTAACAATTGTTCCCATTAAAGTAGGTATAGATGAGTAAATATTTGCTTGAGAATCTTTAAATTTCTCAGATGATATCAACAAATTTAGCCACCCTAACTTAGATACAAAGCTGTTAATAAAGAATGCATCCTGATTAACATCAAAACCGTTTTCATAGTATTGGGCATACATTGCCTCTCCAGTAGAAGAGCCTAATTTCTCACTAAAAATTCTATTTGCACTTGCTGTTATCCAAATATATTGATCAATATTACTACCAAGTAACTGTTCAAACTGCCAAATAGCATACTCAAAACCTCTTCCCTCTTCTAATTGATTCCCTGCATACTTAAAGGTAGCAATTGGAATACTACTCCCGAAATCCTCCCTTACTTGAGCAAACTCTACCCAACCAGGAATATATGTTAAAACAGAGACTCCCTTCTCTTTATTTTGAGAGTAAAGATATGCGGATGATATCCTTTCTTTCTCATTGTAATCCTCCTCAAAGACAATCAAAGTCTTTTCTAATTCATCCTTTTGAGAAGAGAGTAAGTAGTAATCAGAATTACTTTCGCCTAAAGGGTTGTAACTTTTAATCTTACTTAATCCAATATATGCATAAATCAGATATCCAATGATAAACATAGATATAACAATAGCTATTACTTTCCAAGCACTAATATCTATTTTCTTTTTTTCTTTCTTTTTACTTCTTTTGTATCTTTCTCTTCCAGTCGCCATAATTAAACTGTAAAAGTTAATTGATTACCAGATATATCTTTGAAACTAAGTAATACAGATTCTAACATTATTTCATCTCCCTTTCCTTCTCCATACATTTTATCTCCTTTAATATGATATCCCATATGTTTAAGTGTTACTCTAATTTGATGCATTCTACCTGTTTCTATTTTAACTAACACCTCATTATTTGAAAAAAGGAAGTAACTAACTGCTTTCTTTGATCCTCCAAATTCATAACTCTTAAAATCCATCATATATCTATTTATCCTGTCTCTACCTATATATCCATCTACTCTCTTCCACTCCTTCCACTGTTGTAATTTTATGTCCATTTCTTTAACATATTTTATTAAGTCAACAATATGTTCAATATTTGTACCCTCTTCTAAATAGGCATGATATATTTTAATTACATCTCTTTTTTTAAATTGAGATTTTAGAAACTCTTGCATTCTTTTGTTTTTAGCAACTACCATTAATCCAGAAACCCCTTTATCTATCCTATGAACAATCCCGGCTCGATCCATTAAAACATCATATTCATTCTTACTTTCAAGATAGTAACGGAGATAGTTAGCTAATGTGTCTTTCATATTACCTACTCCTGGATGAACAACTAATCCCTTAGGCTTATACAGTACTATACAATCCGTATCCTCATACCTTATATCCAAATTACCTTTCTGTGGTTTAATATCATCACTTAAATCTAGTGTATTAGCGATATTATCCCAAAAACCCTCATCTATACTTACAACATCCCCCTCTTTTAATTTGTATCCTCTTTTACACTCTCTACCATTAACAGAGCATCCTTTAGGTATATACCTTTGGATAATGTTTCTAGATAGGGATTTCTCTTTAAGTATATTAAAAAGCAATAAATCCAATCTCTGCCCTTTAGTTTCATTATTGATACTTATTTCCATAAATATATATTACCATTAATTATCTACTTCTATTAACTCTTATGAGTATCTAACACAATTATTTTAATAACAGCCAAGATACTTAATACCACTACTCCCAAATCTGCAATATTTATTGTTAGAAAAGACATTGCTAGATAGTCACAAATTCCACCTAAAAGTAATCTTGTAATTAAATTACTTAAACCGAAAAGAAATATTGAAAACAGTATATATCTTACAATCCCTTTATTAATATATCCCAACACTATTAGAATGATTAAAAATAAGATCGATATTATGAATATATATTCTATTGAAATCCCAAAAGCTATCCCCCTATTTATTACACATCTATCAATAGAAAAGAGATACTTAGAAAGAAATATATTTAATATTGAAAGAGAAAATGAAATGAGTAAAAGTATCATACTACCCTACCTTAACAGACCGTACAGTAGAGACACTTTTAATACTTACTCTAGCCTTTCTAAGATCTGAAATAAAGAAATATGACATTACTAATGACCAAATCATAAAGATGCCAACTAATACATCCTCCATAATAGATAATTGGTCCGACAGATATAGGTAAACAATATACACAGAGGAAAGTAATACTATTAATGTTCCTACATATCCTAATATATACTTCTCGTATATTGGATTTTTAACAATTTTGTATATAAATTTAAAAATCAGAAAAAAAAGTCCCATTATTATTATCAAAACCACTCCTCGATATATCCAAGTATTAAATCCTGATGTAATACCTGTATAGATATATGATAATCCTAACATTGTTGTTGAAGAAAAATATATTGGGAAAAACATATGTTTCCATCTCCATTTTTTAACAACAAGAGAGAAAAGTGTTAAAAGTAGTAAAAGAGAAACAAATACTGCAAGAATAACTAATCCTCCATCCCATATGCTAAAAAACCTCCACGGAAGTAACCTAAAAAGATAGATCTTGTCTCCATATTTCTCATAAGGTAACCAATACCATATGTATAACGAAAATGTTTTCCACTCCAAAACAATATATACAATTCTACTAATAAGTAAACTAATGTAACTAGAGATTAAAAATATATCAAAAACAGAAGACCTATTCTTTCTAGATTCAGCACAACCTCTCCAAAAAACGAAAAGCCCTATTAGAAATAGAAGCATAAACACAATTAATGGGTGAACGCTTTTAATATAGTCTTTTACAATATATATCCACTCTTTCACAGTACATAGTTAATACTTTAATACCTATTTTCTCTTTTTCTTCTTTTTCTTCTTCTTCTGGCTTTGCTTAGGGTACTCCTTCTTATTTACCTTTTCCTGTTGATTAATTATAGACTTCTTTACAATTTCATTCTCTGTTTTACTGTTATATCCCCTTAATAACTCTTCTTTCTTTAATTGTATCTTCTCTTTAATTGTTAAGGCTGGCGTAATTAATGCACTACCTAGTTTTACAACAAAACTGTGTCCTGTCTTGTATCTAGTCCTTTTAGATTCTACAGTCTCAACAGCATGCTCTTTAGTAGCAGTAATCTGTTTTTCCATAACCTTGACATCTGGATATTTCTCTTCTCCGACAGCCCTCTCTCTTAATTGGAAACCACAAAATTCACAGTATTTATGGTCTTTATTTACTAATATATTACATTTCGGACATCTTGCTTTTATTGTATAACCACAATTTGTACAGTGAACATATCCTGGGAAAAGTTGAGAACCACACTTAGGGCAATCACCTAAATCAGCAGTCTCATACTTTAAATACCTTCTCTCTAAATCTGCCCAATATATCTCCTCAATTGTCTCACTTGGTCTAATAATTAAATATATTATTAATCCAGGGATATTGAGAAATACAGACAAAAGAACATATCCTACTCTTAAACCTTTCTTTGATGTTCTCTCACCTGAATCTACCCAAACCCAACCTATGATAAATAGCCAAAATACTACTAGTACAAGAACCAATATAAACCCGAACATATTAAAATCTAAACTTCCAACAAAATCAAAAAAACTAAGTATTATCTTTTCTAGTCCCATATTGTATATACTAAATATTATTAAATGGTCGAGGAGGGAGTTGAACCCTCACACTATTGCTAGCATGGGATTTTGAGTCCCACGTGTCTGCCAGTTCCACCACTCGACCTAGCGTGGTGTATTATATATCAATAAAAGATGTATTGTATATACTAATTCTTCTCTTTGTACAGATTTCTGAAACTGGCTATCTCTTTTACAAATGCTAATTCTAAAATACCTGTAGGACCGTTCCTATGTTTAGCTACAAATACCTCTGCACTACCCTTCTTTTCAGTATCAGGATTCCAAGTTTCTTCTCTATCTAAGAAAATTACTACGTCAGCATCCTGTTCAATAGAACCAGACTCTCTAAGATCTGATAGCTGAGGTCTCCTGCTTTGCCTCTGTTCAATTGCACGAGATAGTTGAGAAAGGGCAACAACTGGTACACTTAACTCTTTTGCTAAGTTCTTTAATCCTTGAGATACCTCTCCTACCTCCAAAGTTCTACTTTCCCTACTATTACCATGCATAAGCTGAAGGTAGTCTACAAAAATAATATCTACACCCTGCTCTAGGGCTAGCCTCCTCGCTTTAGTCCTAATCTGATTAATATGCTGTCCTGCCATATCATCTACATATATATTTGCATCAGCTAACTCACCCATTGTATTTGCAAGTTTAATGACCTTTTCTTCTGTCAATTTGTTAGTTCTAATCTCCCAGAAAGGAATACCTGATTGCATACCTAAAAGTCTGTCCATAATCTGCATATTGGACATTTCTAATGAAAAAAAGGCTACATTTTTCTTCTCTATTAGTGCTGCATGTCTCATCATATCTAGCGCTAATGAAGTCTTACCAACAGAAGGTCTTGCTGCAAGAACAACTAAATCAGACTTTTGGAACCCACCTAGTAAAATATCTAATTCCTTAAAACCTGTAGAAATACCAGAATAGTCATCGCTTTCTTTAGCATGAGCTGCTCTCTCATATGCATCTTTAAGTAAATCTTTAATATGAATAAAGTTACTCTTAATCCCTGCTTGGGCTACATTAAAAAGCAATGTTTCAGACCTATCAACTACCTCAGGTAAGGCTACTGTCTCATCAAAAGCTAATTTAGTAATCTGAGAAGATGAAGATATTAACCCCCTTCTAGTTGCTGTCTCTTTAACAATATTTGCATACTCTGCAGCGTGTGCAGCTGTAGGTACAAAGGAAGCCAATTCTGTAAGATATGCCCTACCTCCTGATTTGCTTAATATCTTTTTTTTCTTTAATTTGTCAGATACTGTTACTAAATCAATAGGTAAACCATTTTCAAAAAGCTCTAAAATATTTTGATATATTGCACTATGCCTATCATCATAGAAATGCTCCGAAAGTAACCAACCAGAAACCTCTATTAAAGCATCTTTATCTAAAAGTATAGAACCTAGAACAGATTTTTCTGCTTCAATATTTTGTGGTGGGACTCTATCCATATTCATTATTTAAGAAATATTACTTCAATATTTTTGTTTTCTTGCTCAGGTGTGGGAGTAACATTTAAGTAGGTATCCTCTTTAACATTTGTAAAACCGAAGTATTTGATAAATTCCTCTTTACTCTTTAATTCTTTGCCCATTTTAAGTCCCTCTTGTTTGTAGGCACAAGGAAGTAATATGGTTGGATCAATATAGTTGAGAATCTTTTCAATTTTTTCATAATCAATAAACAGGTCTCCATTTCCAATTGGAAGAATTAATACATCTACATCTCCTAAGTCCTTAGTTAGAGAGACATCTAGAGAGTTATCAATAAGACCCATATATACAACTCGCAGTACTGCCTCATCTATAGTGTAAAAAGGACAATCAACTGCTCTTCTAATCATCATCCCCCCTATCTCATACTCTCCGGGTGAAGATATTTCAAAAACACTCTCTCTATGATCAGGCTCAACTTTCTTTAACAGATTTCTCTCTTTTAAAATATCTTCTTTACCTCTTAATTCTTTTCCTGTAAAAAGAACCACATCTGCCTTACTTTTGTTGAAACTAAGACCACTATCACCCAATGCTTGGGGGTCAGTTAATATTGAGATATTTCCAGTACTTAACAAAAAGGATGACCATCCAAGATTTTTAATCTTCATCTTTATACATACTAATATTAACAAGGCAGTTTCTTTTAAGAGTATATCAGATTTTTACTCTGATAGGCCTAATGATTTTCTAATATCTTCTACCATACTCTCTTTCATTCTTTTTTTGAGTAACTCTAACTTTAGACTCTCTAAAGAAGATATTACAGCTTGAAGTTGAGTCATTACTTTGTCCTCATCTGAACTGTTAACAATCATTCTTTTTACGCCTCCTACCTGTCCCTCTATTCTACTTACCCTGTTTTGAATTCTTTTGGAATATTTCATACTAAAGTATATTTTTTAATTTTAAAAAAATCAACTAATACCCCTTGACAAAAATTAGCACTCGGTTGTATCATTTGCTAATCATATATATTTAAATTTTAATATTTAATAATTATGAAGATAGTTAAAATAAATCAAAAACCACAGGATAGTATATATACTCCTGTAAGATCCTTAATGGATGATTTCTTTAACTTCCCTACTAGATGGGATGACTTGTATTTAAGAGATTTTGATAATCTCTCAGCAAACATCTGGGAAGAAGATAACAAAATATTTGTTAAAATGGCTATGCCTGGAATTAAAAAAGAAGATATTAAAATATCTGTAACAGGTGATACATTAAGTATTGAAGGTGGAAGTAAAGAAGAGAAAGAGGAAAAAGAGAAAAAGTATTTTCTTAAAACCTTTCAATCAAGTTACTACTCTCAAAGCTTTAACCTTCCTACATTAGTTAATCCTGAGAGTGTAGAAGCTAAGTTTGAGGATGGTGTCCTTACTGTTACTCTTCCGAAAGCAAAGGAAGCAGAAACAAAACAGATTACAATTAAGTAATAAGTAAATACGAAGGCAGTCTTAGGACTGCCTTTTTTATAAATTGACTTTTTACCTTTCCTTAATATATCCTTAAATAGGTTAATTTAAAGGAATAAAACATTGAAAAAGAAAAATTTATGGTGGATTATACCTATTGCAATTTTTAGTTTTATTTTTCTCATATTCTTTATTATTCCATTTATCACTCGACCACCCCAAATGATTCGTGCCAATGATGTAGCACATAAGAGTGCGGTTGACCAGATTTTTACTTCTTTACAAGCATATTATACAGAATTCAGAGAATATCCCTCCAGTGACCCAGACAGTATATGCTATGGAAAGCCTTGTACTGTACCAGTTTTGGTTGGAGACCAAGACACGCTAGGTACATTAGTTCCATATATTGACGAGTACTATTTTAATGGTGGCTCGAATGCGACATATTTCTATGCTGTCGGAGGAGAAGAAGGAAATCAATCAGTCCTTGTTTGCGTTACCATGGAAGGCAATGCTCAGGATAACTATGAGAAAAGAGATGGTGAGGTGTACTGTAATGGAAATGGTCTTGGAATACCCAACATTTTTCCCGGCTATACAATTGATACCAAAACTATAAAAAAGGGGGATATAACTTTTGAAATATTTAAAAGTGGTGGCTCAGAATGGGATGATGGATGGATTGATTAATTACCATGCTTTTAGTCCGAGTTATGGACACACCTATTTTCTTCTGATATAATCCTCCTTGTTATGAAAAAAGATATTCATCCAAAATATAATAGTAATTTAAAAGTAGTTTGTTCATGTGGTAATACCTTTGTAACAGGTTCAACCTTAGAAATTGATACCCTTTCAGTTGAACTTTGTTCTAAATGTCACCCCTTCTATACTGGAGAGCAAAAGATTGTTGATACAGAAAATGTTGTTAAGAAGTTTGAAGAAAGAGCACAAAAGAGTTCTAAAATGTCTTTCAAGAGTAAAAGAGAGAAAATGGCAGAGAGAAAAGCAAAGAAAACATCCTCTTCCCCCTCTTCCAATCTTACCCTTAAAGATATGCTTGCTAACGCAAATATCTCTAAGTAACAGTTCCCCTAAATATATATAAATGATATTATCCATTAATATGGACATAGAAATATTAAAGAAAAAATACAACCTACAATCTATTAAAACCAGTAAAGAGGAGTTAGAAAAGAGAATGGAGAATGCACATAATACTGGAGAAAATATGTCGCAACTTAGTATTGATCTCTCCTACTACAGTACTCTCTACTTCAATATATTAAAAATATATGAATATATTGAAAAGTATATTCAAGCAAAAGAGATATTAGATGATGCAAAAGACACTGAGTACAAAGAGCTTGCGAATCAAGAGATAGAGGATGTTAAAAACAGTATTCAAGAGGTCGAAAACGATATTAAGAGAATACAAGTAGAAAGGAAATTCCATGATGAAGATGATAGCAGGAATGTAATCTTGGAAATTAGGGCTGGTGCAGGAGGAGAAGAAGCCTCTCTTTTTGCTTCTAATCTTTTTAATATGTATAAAACATATTCAACAAACAAGGGTTGGGATGTACAAATTATTGACAGTAATGTTTCCGAATCTGGAGGATACAAAGAGGTCATAGCACATATTAGTGGTAAGAATGTATACAAAGATTTAAAGTATGAAAGTGGTGTACACAGGGTTCAAAGAGTACCTACTACTGAAGCTTCTGGAAGAATTCATACCTCTACGGCTTCAGTTGCGATAATGCCTGAAGCACAAGATATTGATATAGAGATTAATCCAGAAGATTTAAGAATCGATGTAATGAGAGCATCTGGAGCTGGTGGTCAGTGTGTAAATAGAACTGACTCTGCTGTAAGAATAACTCACCTTCCAACTGGTATTGTAGTAAGTTGCCAAGAAACAAAGCATCAAGCCCAAAATAAAGAGAAAGCAATGGCAAACCTTAGATCAAGGCTTTATGACAGAAAGAAAAGCGAAGAGGATGCAAAAAGGTCTGATATGCGCTCTTCACAAATTGGAAGTGCAAGTAGAGCAGAAAAGATAAGAACATATAACTTTCCTCAAAATAGGATTACAGATCACAGAATTAAGAAATCTTGGCATAGTATAGAATCAGTAATGTTAGGAGATCTTGAAGAGCTAATTAACGATGTCAGAGAGGGTATACAGTTAGAGATGCTTAAAGATGGAGAGTAATCTTTCAAAGATATACAGAATTAATCAATATCTTGCCTCAATAGGATATCCTGATTCATACCGAATTTCCAAAGAAATAGCCACTTATCTAAATAAAAATCCAAAGATTTTAGAAGAATCTATACTAAAAAAGTTGTCCCATGGATATCCATGGGAATACATGCAAGGATATGCGCTCTTTTGTAATCTTAAATTCAAAGTAACAAAGGATACCCTAATACCTAGAATAGAAACAGAACAACTAGTATATGATTGTACAAAGTTAATTAAAGAAAACAAAATAACCAACATCATAGATGTAGGAGTGGGTAGCGGTTGTATTGTTGTATCCATAGCCTCAATTCTTGGAAATGGCCCCTACTCTTTCTACGGTACAGATATATCTACAAAAGCATTAGAAATAGCTAAAGTAAATGAAAGTAATATATTAAAATCTAAAAAAATTAGTTGGATAGAGAACAACCTAATAGAAAAGATCTCAGATATTTCATCAAATACGATAGTAATAGCCAACTTACCATACATACCAACAAAAAAGTACAAGAAACTAGATAGAAGTGTATTAGAATACGAACCGAAAATAGCCTTAGACGGAGGCGAAGATGGTTTAATGCAGTATGAACAACTATTCAATCAACTGCTCTCTAAAAAATCACTACCTAAAATACTCTACATAGAAACAGAAAGCTGCATTTTTGATAATACAAAAAAGCTAGTAAAAAAATATTTCCCCAAAGCAGATATATACGAGATTTTAGATTGTTTTGATAGAAGGAGATTTCTTAAAATCCTTCTTTAGTCCGCCTCAACGAGAGTAACTTTAACAGTATGAGTTGTACCCTCTCTCCAAACTTCTAAGGTAAGTTCATCACCTACTTTGTAGGATTGAATAATATATGCAAAGGATTTCTCTACATTTGCTTCATTTACCTTAACAATAATATCTCCCCTTTTAATATCAACCTTTGATGCTGGACCCTCTAAATCGATATTCATAACCAAAGCTCCAGCTACAACATCTGTGTAATAAATGGCTTGATACTCAGAGATCATCTGATATGAAATTCCTACATATGGCTTAATAAATTTTCCATAGACTCTGTATTCCTCTAATCTTTGCTTTACTGTATTAATAGGAAGAGCAAATGAAATATTGTCAGCATTTGCTGTAGTAGCGAAATTAATACCAACTACCTTACCTTCCGTACTTATTAAAGGACCCCCTGAATTCCCAGAATTTACTGCTGCATCTGTTTGTAAGACATTTTCATATGTTTTTGTTGTAGAACCAAACCACCCTGAAGAGGTTGTTACTGATCTATTAGTACCACTAATTACACCAGTAGTAACACTCCCAGCGTACTCTCCTAAAGGTGTTCCTATAGCTATAACTGTTTGACCTACAACAAGATTATCTGAATCTCCTAACTCTAAAGCAGGAAGTTGGGTGGCATCAATTTTTAGAATAGCAATATCATTCCCATCATCTCTTACAATCTCTACTATCTCGTACTCTTTACCTTCACTAGTAATTACCTTGTATGTAGCTGAGATATCAGATACTACATGCTGATTAGTTACAATTATTCCACTTGGATCAACAATAAAGCCTGTACCAATGTTACTCACTTGGTCAACCAAACCCTCTCCTCTTCTAAGCGTCACCTGACTTATAGCAATACTAACTACAGAGGGCGAAGAATTCTTTACAACATTAATTACAACATCCTCTTCCTGTGTAATTGTAATACTTGGTTTGTTATTACTCTCATTATCTATTAAACCCTCTTCCTGCATCTGGTAATACTTTATTAAAAGGATAAGGGTAAGAAGAACGCAAATAAGAACTCCCAAAAATATTAAAGAGAAACCAAATATTTTTAAATATCTACTTGATAAAGCCTTTTTTACAACTGGTTTAATCATTTCTTTTACCTTCTCTCCCCTTTTTACCTCTTTAATCTCCTCTACCTTCTTTTTCTCTTCCATGGATTTAATAATTTACAATTTATTTATTAAATAATAGTAAAGCTTCATTGTACTGTTTGTCTACTCCGTTGACAAAATCTTGCACACTATTTTCTACCTCTACGTCTGGAGTAATTGAGTTTTCAGTATTTAACCAAGAACCATCTGGAAGTAACCATTTTAATACAGTAACATGCAAACTTGAACCAGAAGAAAGATCTACAATACTTTGAGCTGTACCCTTACCGTATGTTTTTGTTCCAACTACAGTAGCAACATCGTTTTGCTGAAGAGCACCTGCAAAAATCTCAGAAGCAGAAGCACTACCCTCATCAACAAGAATTACTACTTTTTTACCTATTAATTTCCCACCCTTAGTGGAATCAAAGGTTTGAATATTTCCCTTACCATCTTCCTGTTGAGAGATAATTTTTCCTACATCCAAGAAATCATCGGCTGCATATACACCTGCATCAAAGTAACCACCAGGATTACCTCTTAAATCTATTAATATCTTATCTATATTCTTAGAATCAATATCTTGTACTACCTCATTCCATTTGTTATTCCATATCTCTAAGGAAGACTCTGTAAATCTAGCAATATCAATAAATGCAATCTCTTTGTTATCTCCAACATAGCTTAATGTCATGCTTGGTACAGTTATCTCACCTCTTTCTATCTCTATTTCAACAGGTTCTAGTTCTCCCTTATGAAGTATGGTGAGTTTAACTACGCTACCAGCTTCACCCCTAATTTTTTCAACAATTTCATATACATTATCACCATTTTTTACTTCGTAATCATCTACAGATAAAATATAGTCTCCAGGCCTTACACCAGCAGCTTTCGCTGGAGAGCCATCAAGGGGAGATACAATTATTATTGAGCCCTCGCTATATCCTAACTCTGCACCTATACCCTCAAAGTATTTACCACTATTTAAATCATTGAAGTCTTGAGTTTCATCTGGAGTTAAAAATATTGTAGCAGGATCACCATATGAATCTACTAAGCCCTTAATTGCTCCAAATACCCTTTCAGATTCAGAAACTTTCTCTTTCTCAACATATCTATCTTCCAATATATTCCATACATCCCAAAACAGATCAATATTAACACTTCTAGAGGTATTAAATGTCATCATACCATTTGAAGCAGGTCCTACACTCCTTCCAAAAATAATACCACCACAGAAAGCCACTACTGTTAAAACTAGTATCCCAAATATTTTTCCTCCATTATTTTCCATATTATTCATTATTTAAGTAAATTCTAAAATCTATTATATTCATACAAAAGGGTAATTACAAATCAATAAAATCAACAAGCCCTATATTCATTAGAGCCCTACCCTTTTTTCCAAATTCAACAAGGATATTGTTACTCTCTTGGTCGTATTCCATAATCTTACCAATATATCCATAAGTAGATGACGCTCTTGAAATTACTGTCTGATTAATATATTGATTTACAAACCAACCGTTATTTTTAAAATTAATCTCTGAAAGAATAAATAATTGGTTTTGTGAAGTATCTAATATTACAAATTTATCCTTAAAAGAAAGGAATCTCTTTAGAAATTCTAAATCACAATGAACAGAACCAAAGCCTCCAAGAATCATAATGGGTAGACCTATTTCTCTAAATTCGGTATACGACATCGCATATGTTAGCACTGCAACTGCACCTCTTTCAAAAAGTTCTGTAGCTACACGATTATATAGATATGGTCCTACCCAGACTATTTTCCCCCTATACTCTTGATCTAATCCACCTTCGTTTAAAATACTGTTTCCATCACCCAGAACTTCTAATTTCCCAAAAAGTTTATTACTTGCTTTACTACTTACTACACCATCTATGCCAACAGCTTGAGTAGAAATAGTAATACCATCTATTGGGTTAATATCTAGTATCTCTCCTGAGAAATCACTTTTAAATTCAATACTTCCCTCTTCCCCTAATATATCTATATATCCATATGTAATCCTGCTCAAATCTAACACTCCCGATATTGGAGACTTTATCTGCATAATAGAGAGTTTCCCTGAGGAGGTCTTTTCGGCGAGTACTTCTCCTTTTTCAACATACTCACCATCTATTTTAAGTACATATTTATAGCTTTCAGAGCCCTTACATTTAAATACCTCAGAAATATTAATAGATTTCTTTAAAGTAGAATCGCTCCTTTGGAAGAGTATATCCCCAATATTAAGTTTTCCTGGCTTAATATCTGTTTTATCACTACCTAAAAGTGGAATATTAAATGTATACACTTCATATTTTTCAAATACTCTACTCCTTATCTGCATCTTTCCATATCTTAAACTTATTTCTATTATCTCGAGGGTTAGGTCCGTATACAATCGGGCGACATCTAGCATCTACTACAAGGTATTCATACTCAAAACTTCTCTTTGTAGACATAAATTCAATTTTAGTAAATGTATAGTGAGAAAAGAGTGTACTATTTTTTAACTCCCCTTCTATAATTATTTTTTCACCTAAGTCTGGTACTTTAAGAATCTGAAGAGAGGATCCAAAAGCATATATATCTCTAGGTTGAAGACCTTGAGCAGACACTTTCCCAGAAAAGATCAACTTGTTTTTACTTTTAAGAGGTACTTCAGGGATTAAAATCTTAATTGCTTTGGGTAATACATCTCCACGAAGGATAACTATATCTTGGGATTTCTCTTTATCTATAATGCTCTTACCGAAACTAAACAGTTTGTTCTCTTTATCAATAAAGAGATCACACATTCCCTCTAATTCTAACCCATCTATTAAAGAAAAAAGTAGCTCCCTTTTTGTTAATAGATTAGAGATATTACCAGTAACAATTAAAGCTGATTCTGAATTTAAAATACCATCAAATTTCTGTGTATTAGATTGTTTTATTGAGAGCAGTTGAAGAGTGGTAAATGCCCTCAATACATCGTGTAATAAAGGATCTGATATATATTCACAGCTGTGAGCAATTAAATTCCCCCACTTGTTTGTTAACTCTTCCGGGGAAAACTCTCCTGTCAAAAATGATTTCAACTTAGATGTTTTAATAAAATCTATCAACCCTATTTCGTTTCCCCAATCAATTTTCGAAGAGTTAATACTAATTTTAGAACTTTTCTCTTTGTTAAATACTCCTGAAGAGATATTCTCTTTTTTGGCCGTATATATTGAGAAATGAGAGATATCTAAATCTATCCAATATATTTGACTATATCCCATTCGTTCAAGAAAACCATATAGAAGTTGATTAATATATTTGTCATCTAATATTTTAATAGATATATCTCTAGAAAATTCCTTTAAGGATATAAATATGTTTTTAAAAAAGGGTTGATTGTCATCGATTAATACTTTAATACCAGACACTCCTACCTCCTCACGTTCAAACTCCTTAATTCTAAATACCCCCTCATATGTCCTATCGACAATGTCCCAATCAAATACTTTCTCTAAGGAATCAAAATATTCATACCAGAACTCTTTCGTAAAAGTTAGATCATCTAATCGGAATTTTAAGGGAGAAAGATCTGTAGAGTCTGATAAAAGGAAGGTTCTTTGAGCAACTAGATTGGAATATGCAAGGTTAGCATAAATAAAGTTGTCTTTAATAACTAGCGTTAAATATGCATTTTCTTTAAATGTGGGCAGTATCTTCATTGTTATACTAGTTTACCAGTAAAATGACTTTTTTTAAACAAAAAGGAGGCCGTATGCCTCCTTTAAAAATCGAAACTATTTAATTACTCTCTAGAGATATATGGTAACAATGCCATAAATCTTGCTCTTTTAATAGCTCTTTTCAACTGTTTCTGATGTTTGTGACAAGCACCAGATTTCTCTACAGAAATAATTTTACCTCTTACTGAAGTAAACTTTTTTAGTTGATAGACATCCTTGTAAGAAACATCTTTTACTCCAGAATCACATAAAGGACATGAAAGATTTTGAATTATCTTCCTTCTTCTTCTAGGTTTCTTTTTACCCCCATAGGTACTTTCTCCCTCCTCCTCGGTGACACTCTTCTCATCGTAGACATCATCTAGCGTTGGGGTAGTATTCTTCTTTTCTTCAATTGTCTTCCCTTCCTCCATTTCTAGTAATCAATTAAATTAAAATGGTAAATCTGAATCCTCTAATGGATCTTCATTTGCAGTTGTATCCTCATCTGTAGTACTCTCTTCTGAGATATCGGCTTCTGGCTCCTCTGCAGGATTCTTGACTTCAGAATCAAAGCCTGCTCCCTGTTTACCCTTACTATCCAAAAGAATCATATCATTTACTCTTACCTCTGTCTTATATCTTGTAGAACCATCATCTGCTTCCCATGATCTAGTTGACAAAGAACCCTCAATGTAAACTTTCATACCCTTTGCAAGTAACTGTTGACATATTTCTGCCATCTTATTCCATGCAACAATGTTATGAAACTCTGCAATCTCTTTTACACTACCCTCTTGGTCTTTCCAAGATTTGTTTGTTGCTAAACCAAATGTAACTACTGGAGTCCCACCAGTGGTATATCTTAACTCTGGTTCCCTAGTTAAGTTACCTATCAACTGAACCTTATTTAAAGACCTTGCTGACATATTTGTATATATATAAATTTAACTTACCTTAATTTTAACAGCCTAATATTAAAAAATCCTTAACTATACCTCAATTTCTTTTTTCTTAATTCCCTT
>CAZYGQ010000001.1:36811-39481 GCA_964647075.1 uncultured Candidatus Saccharibacteria bacterium | reverse complement strand
TTTTTACCAAGAAGTTCAACATATTCATTTAATTCATCCTCTTTCATACTAGCCAAATCAGAAAGAAGTTTAACATCAACTTCAAGTACATACTCATTGTTGATATCATCTGAAATCTCACCCAATCTCTTTTTCCATTCCCCTATTCTTTTCTCCTCTAAACCCTCTTTACTGTTAAGAATAAAAACTCTTTGCTTATTTGTCAGTAGCCATAAATCTTTAATAATCTCTTTTTCTTCCCGATTAAATTTCATGTCTATTACTGGCCTACCCTCATTTAATCCCTTTAATACGCTCTCAAGAGTTTTTAATTCTAGCCCTATACTTTCTGTAATCCCAGATCTAGAATTTCTTTTAACTGTATCAAATCTTTTCTCAACAACTTCAATATCCTTAATTATTAGCTCCGCTTGAACAATCTCAAAATCATCAACTGGATCAACTCTGTTGTATACATGAGTAATAGATTCACTTTCAAAAGCTCTGAGGACATATATAATTACATCAACCTCTCTAATATGTGACAGGAACTGATTACCTAGTCCCTCCCCTTTAGAGGCACCCTTAACTAATCCTGCAATATCAACAAAGGTCATAGCAGAAGGAACAATCTTTTCTGCTTTAAAAAATTTTGACATCTTCTCTAATCTCTCATCTGGAATCTGAACAACCCCAATATTTTTATCTATTGTACAGAAAGGATAGTTTTCTGCTGGAACTGATTTTTTAGTTAAAGCATTAAACAGAGTACTTTTACCCGAATTAGGCAACCCCACTATACCCAAAGAGAGCGAATGAGACCTTGTTACACCTTCCATATATTAATAATAGATATTAAGGTTTTGATTATACCACTTCCAAATATATTAATTCTAAAGTAATATATCTTAATATGAAACTGTCCCAAAAAATATATATACTTCTTTTTTCCCTCCTTTTTGTTACTCTTACCAAAGGTAGTATTTTAGCAGTTGAATACGACTTTATGTTAACAAATGATACTACTGTTAACTACACAACAGGTAGTGACTATGTAAAAGTAAGAATACAACTTACAAGAGAGGTTAAGGATAAACAGTACTACTTCTCTACTCAAGGAGAGCACTCTTTTCATTTACCTGACTTAATATCTGATGATGAACAATATATTGAAAATGAAAGAGAGTTTAAGAAAAGTTCTCTTACTGTAACTAGTGATTCACAAAAAGGTGTACCCTTCTCTATAAGGGAGTTAGAATACGGTGAGGGCATGTATATAGATGTGCCAAATTACAGAGATACAACATATGCAAGGAAATATATTGTAAATATTGATTTCTCTACACACGATTATGTCAAAAATATTCATAACTGGACTAGAATTGAATACCCTGCTTTGCATAAAGATACTAAGTTTGAGCAAATCCATGATGATACAAAGACATCTGCATTGATATATTACAACCTACATATTCAGGTAGATAACAGTATTGCACCATTGGCGAAAATATATCCAACAAAATATCAAAAAAAGGAGGAAGATAACCTTGTAAAATACTCCTTTGATGCTAAGGACAGATTAGGAGAACCTGTATATTTAGAATTTGGTACTAAACAATTCTTTAAGTTTGAGATGACACTTAAAACTGCTAAAACAGATAACTTAATTCCAGAGAGATACTCCTCTACTATTACAGCACTTTCAACAAATATATATGAACTAGCACTACCAAGAGAGTTTTCAGAAAATAATCAGAAGGTTAAAATTGAAAGCATAAAACCTAAACCAACAAAACTATATACTGATTCTGAAGGCAATGTAATTGGCACATTTGAGGTTCCTGCAAATAAAGAGGACGAGATATCTATTGTTGGATATATAACAGTTGAGCAGCAACCTTTGGAAACTAAATTTGAGATTCCTAATCCCAATTACGATGAGTATATCAATACAATTAAGAGTGATTCTACACTATCTAAATATTTAACCCCTACTAAGTATTGGGAGATTAATGACTCATATATTGTTGAACAGGCAAAGAAACTCCTTACTGATCAAGATACACTCCTTGATGTAATTAGAAATGACTATCAATATATTATTGATACTCTTGAGTATGATACAGCTAAAGCTAGTGATCAAAATAGTTTAAGAATTGGTGCTAAAGCAGCACTTTTGGGAGGACCCTCTGTTTGTATGGAATACTCAGACTCAATGATTGCCCTACTTAGAGCACAAGGTATTCCATCAAGAGCAGCATTTGGTTATACAAATATTGACTCAGATATTGAAGAAAAAATTAGCCATCAATGGGTTCAGATATGGATACCAGAGTATGGATGGCTTTCAGTAGACCCCTCCTATGAGAGTAGCAATATGTTAATTGGCCAAAATATCCAATACGCACTTTGGGACACACTGTATAACGGTACTCCTGTAGATATTAAGGCGTATTCTGCAGATAATTTTGATTTTGACTCTACTGGATACAAAGTTAAGATTTATAGTGTTAATGAGAGTTCTATACCCGAAAAACTATTATCATACAACGAAATAGATACTGAAAGTGGCGCAGACCAAGATTCTAAGGGTACTGTAAATCTAATAATGAAAACAACTATGATTGGTAAAGCAATGATAATAGTATTACCAATTATCCTAATCCTTATACTATTAATATCTTTAATCTC
>CAZYGQ010000001.1:34267-36711 GCA_964647075.1 uncultured Candidatus Saccharibacteria bacterium | reverse complement strand
TCAAATATCTTAGCCGCCATCTCTATGACTGTATCCTCTAAGTCCTCGGAACGTTTCTCATCTCTTTCAAGTACTCTTAAACACTCTTTCATTTCTAACAGAGGACCAACCCCTCTACCATCTGGACCTTTTATTACCCTTTTATGTGTTACACACTTAATATTAAATTTATCAAAGAGTTCCTCAAACTCTCTTTTAAGAAATTCCAAATCATCTGGCTTTTCTATTTTAGTTCCTACCCCATAAGGTAAATCTATTAATACAAAAGATGAACCCATTGCAACTTTTTTAGCCACAATACTAACTAATACTTTCTGAAATTCTTGAATCCTAAGAGATCTTTCAACATTGATGATTTCATCGTCAGCAGGTGCTAAAGAGAGAGCCCCTCCCCATACCATACAGGCTCCAGTTTTTTCTACAACCTTGTACACTTCCTCTTTATTTAAAGCAACAGGCATTACACTCTCAATTATATCCGTGGTACCTGCAGGGGAAGTAATAGCTCTTGTAGATGTATTAGGCACTACAAGCCCACTAGCAGCTAATATTGGAACTAGTATTGGTGTTATACCTTTTCCAGCTGTTCCACCAATGGAATGCTTATCAACAACTAAATCTTTATTGTTTTTTATAAACTTGAAATCTAAAATATCTCCAGATTCGGCCATACCCTTAGTCATCCAATATATCTCCTCCTCGGTAAAACCAGGATTAAAGAAGGTAGATACAAAAAATGCTACCTCCGTCTCTTTAAGCCTTCTAGAGCCTATATCATCCATAATTGCGACCAATTCCTCCTCATTAAGCCTCTGCCCGGACAGTTTCTTTCTTATCCCATCCAACGCCTTACTAGTAGAGGGGATATCTAAAAGCACTTTTCTACCAATCGGGATATGATATTCCTCGTTTAATTCCTCGTACAGACCTACTTCTCCCTCATTTACCTTAGACTCGGTAATTATAACTTTTACGTAAAGTTCTATATCCTTATATCCTAGTAAAACAATAGCTCCCTCCTTTACTCCAAGGTCATCTGCATCGTTTTGATGCATCAAAACAAACAGATCTTTACCCGCTCCTAGGTCTAGTTTTTTACTCTTTAAATATAGTGCCATATTTTTTTACTTAAATAATATTATTCAAAAAGCCAAGGATATTTTACCTTAACAATATCTTTTATCTCCTCTGGTTTAATAATACCAAATTCGGTCATAAAACCAGTAATAAGATTACTATCTACTATCTCAAAGGCGGGATTAAACATCTTAAGTCCTTTCGGTGCCTCACTCCATAATTCAGTTGACTCACGAATTTCTATAGATATCTCTTTGTGAGTAATCAAAGGATTTACCTTTAACAGGGGTGAAACAACATATACAGGCTTGCCAACTAACTTCATTGCAGTAGCAAGTCCCCAACTTCCAATCTTGTTAATACAGTACCCATCTAGCGTAATTTCATCACAACCAATAAAGAGAACTTCAACAGGAACAGAGCCTCTACCTATTGCAAAAGACTCAGCAGCACTATCAGCTATTAAAGTAGTTGAAATACTTGCATCTAAAAGGTTCTTGGCAGTAATTCTACCTTGAAATCTTGGTCTAGTTTCAGTACAAACCGCTTCAAACGATGTCTTTTCTTGCGCAATCTCTTTTATAACTGCGACTGCGGTAGATGAGTGACAATGAGTGAGTACATTATTAAAGTTTCTTACAGAAGAAACACCTAAATCAATTATAGCCCTCTTAGAATCGGAGATCTTAAATAGGTACTCATCACAGTAGGCATTTAACTGCTGTTTCATATCATTTAAGGAGTGTAAATCAGAGAAATGTTTTTTGAAGGTATATGAAACAAATTTAACAGCATTTTCAGCAAGAGGTTCATTTAATCTCGCTTGAGCTAATTTGTCTCCTACCCTTATCAACTCTTTGTAAAACAGCTCCTTATCTGCAATGTTGCTCTCTTCTATAAAAATTTTCATTCCCTCTACTGTTGCTATTGCAACATTGGTTGCTCCTTGAATGTTCAAATCTTTTATCTCTTTTTCAATGTCTAGTATCTGTTTAACACTCATATTACTTTAATTCGAATTCTTCATTAAATTTAGGTACATCAACTTCTACACCTAACTCTGTTTTAATATTTGATGCAAAACCAATACCTATCTCCTCATCTGCGTGTACTATGAAAATCTTTTCTGGAGAGTGCCCAAAACCTCTTAACCAATACCTCAAATCTCTTTGATCTCCATGTGCAGAAAACCCCCCCAAGGTATGAATCTTGGCTCTTACTTGAAGATTTTGACCCATTACACGAACCTCTTTCTCTCCATTAACTAGTTTTCTACCCAAGGTTCCATCAACCTGATATCCAACAAATACCATATGAGTATTTTCTTTCTCTATATTATTCTTAATATGATGAACTATTCTTCCTCC
>CAZYGQ010000001.1:15168-34167 GCA_964647075.1 uncultured Candidatus Saccharibacteria bacterium | reverse complement strand
AAGTATCTTATTTTCTACAAACATATTAATCTCATACAAAATTTCTTGAGTTCTCTCTATTGCAAATGAAGGGATTAGCACATTCGAACCCTCTTGCTGAGCTTGCTTAAGAATAGAGAGTAGTTCTAAAGTGGTTTCATCTTTACTTTTGTGCAACCTATTTCCATATGTAGCTTCACATACTACATAGTCTGCCTCTCTGATTAAATCTGGGTCCCTTACTATTCTTGCACCTGGTTGACCTAAGTCTCCAGAAAATACAATTTTTTTCTCTCTTCCCTCTGATGTCTTAATCCAAAATTCAAATGTACAAGAACCTAGAATATGTCCAGCATCTCTCATTCTAAACTCCACACCCTCTGAGATACTTACTGAAGAACCGTATGGATATATATCAAAAAGATTAAAAACCTCCTCTACATCCTGCTCGGTAAAGAGGGGCTCCCTACTCTCATATGCAGTACCCTGCGCAGAAGAATCCTTTGTCTCTTTTTGGAATTTACTTCTAGTTTGCCACCTATCATACTCTTCTTGTTGAATTTTAGCGGCATCTAAAAGTACAACCTTAGCTAAATCTCTAGTAGGCTGAGTACCAATAATTCTCCCTTTAAATCCCTGTTTAACTAATATTGGAATTCTTCCACTATGATCAAAGTGAGCGTGTGTTAAAAACACTGCATCTAGTTGTCCAGGGTCAAACCCAAATGGCTCATAGTTTAACTTCTCTGTTTCATCATCTCCTTGGAATGCACCACAATCAACTAGAAATTTAAAACTTCCAGTATCTATATAGAAACATGAACCTGTTACTGTTCTTGCAGCTCCACAAAATTTTAATTTCATAACGGGCAGTATATAAATTAGCTATTGATAATATTACAACATATGCTTGGCTTCATCTAGTAGTTTCGCTTTTGTATTCATTAAAGGATCCTCAATTACGATATCTAACAAGGCATTTAGTATTTTACCCATCGCAGGACCGACTTGTACACCAATGGATTTTAAATCTTCTCCTGAGATATCTAAATCAGACACTTTTAGTGCCATATCCTTTGCTCTTACTTCAGATATATGTTTTTGAAGTTGAGTAATCTCTTCAGGATCAAATGGTGTATTAGGATTAGATGTAGCATCAGCAATTCTCAATTTAAACAAGTCCTCTACATTTTCTTCTCCCACCCTATTTAAAAATCGTCGAATAGCTGAATCACTCCATTGACTTGGCAAAAGCTCCTCCTTGGACTTATCCTCTTGCTGAGAGTGAGGATAGTAAAACATATGATTTCTTACCAATGTTTTTACCCTCTCAATCTCTGTTTTCGAAAATCTTAACCTCTTCATTATATTATCTATCATCTCAACACCCATTACATCGTGACCGTAAAAATGCCCATTACCCATATCTGTTCTAGGCTTAGCAATATCATGTAAAAGAGCTGCTAATTTAACAGAATCTTGGGCATAGTCACATGTCTTTAAACTATGCCAATATACATCGTGAACATGATACAATTTCTGTTCTACACCAAACCCCTCTAAAAGCTCTGGTAAAAAGATTTGTAGTAAACCACACTCTCTCATCAAATCAATTCCCTTAGAAGGTTTGGAAGAGTTTAACAGAAGTTTCATAAACTCATCTCTAATACGCTCCATAGATACCTGTTTTGCAATAGGGATACACTCTTTAATTGCATCAAAAGTTTCTTTTTCAATTTCAAAATCTAACTGAGAAGCTAAACGACAAGCTTTAAAAGCTCTTAACCCATCTTCTTTAAATCTCTCAATTGGAGTTCCTACAGCTCTAATCAACTTTAACTTAATATCTTCCATACCCCCGAAAGGATCGTATACCTCCCAATCTCTATCAATTTCCTCACTATCAAGGAACTCCAAGGGCAAATCTATAGCCATAGCGTTAATTGTAAAATCTCTTCTACCTAAATCTTTGTAGATTTCATCAACAAATTCCACCTTACTTGGCCATCGACCATCAACATATTCCTCCTCACTTCGAAAGGTAGTTACCTCAACATCATGGTTTTCTTTCTTACTATCCTCTACTAAGGCAATTACTGTACCAAATTTTGCACCAGTTGAAACAGATTTAGGAAAAAGTTCTAACATCTCATCGGGGAGCGCATTTGTTGCAAGATCATAATCATGAGGTGTTTTCCCCATAGCTATATCTCTAATTGCACCACCTACAAGATATACTTCATATCCCTCTTTAGATAGTATCCTTGCTATCTTTTGAACATATCCTGGTATTGTGAATTTTAATTTCATACAAAAATCTCCTTAATAGATAGTACCAAAGTATCAGCAATACAACAAGAAAGGAATTAATATATTTACCAGTCTTAGGTAATTGAGTAATACCTAAAACTTCTTCCTCTAACTCAACTACATTCTCCTCTATAGGTATCTGCTCCTCTACCTCCTCTTGGACAATCTCCTCTTCCCCTATTTCCTCTTCCGCTACAGGGGGAGTTAGAAATATTTCTTGAGAATACAAAGTATATGGAATTCGTGTAATACAAAATGTATATCCAAAAGGCTTAACTCTTGACCCAATATATGCCATATACCCACCATTCTCTTCCCTAATACCACCAACAACAGGAGAATCTCCTACAAAAGTAGACTCCACATTCTCTCCTCGTGCTATACACTCTCTTTGAGTATTTGGATTATATATTCCTACATACCCTAAACTGCCTTCCTCATCTACCTGTACTGCATATTCATATACATACTCTTCATCTTTGTTAAAATCTCTAATTTCAGTATATTCCTGATGAGTATAATTTACATTTGGAAGTACTTCCTCAGATTCATTTTTGACATATACTGAAAGTATTAAATCTTCGCCTTCATATCGAGCCTCCCATTTTTCAAAAACCAAAGGACTTTTAATATACGCACTATCAACTCTCATTCCATACAAAACACCCTCGTTGGGTTGGATTACTCCAATACCTGGATAGGTCTTTACTAATCCATCTCTTGGGTATTCCCAAATGATGTATTTAATTGGTAAAGACTCATACTCTCCTTGTATATCTACTAACTTCGTGATATCACCCTGATATGAATACTTTCTAGAAAGAAACATCTTAAGAGAAAAAATATTTACATCAGTATCCGAAGTATTTTTAGACCAATATATGAAATCTACTTTAGAATATGGAGGAAGAGACACTTCATCATACAGGCTATGAAGTCTCATTAATCCATATATTGGGTCCAAATCCGTAACATCATCAATATGTACAGTACCCAAAACCTCAGAGCTTTTGCTACCCTTAATATCATTTGTATCATACTTAATACAATTTGGACACTGATTACTCTGTATTAAATCTCCGATGGTATATCCTAGGGTATCAAAGTACCTATTCTCCATAATGTCACCATCTCTAAAAAACCTATCTGCTAAAACAGGAGAAACAAAAGAACAAAAAACAAAAAGAGAAACAATGAATCTTTTCATTAGATATCTTCAAATATATTAGATATCTAATTTTAAAGGGTAAAGATGAAATAGTACTTAACTACTACTTCCACCTCTTTCTATCAATTTTATCTAGTTCAATAGCTTTAGAAAGAATACTAAATAATATAATCATTGCCATAACTACTACAGCAAAAGATGCAAAGAAATCATACTGAGTTAATGTATATCCCCATAGATCAAAGTATTTAACAGGAAGGAAAAACATTACTATAGTAAGAAATATTCCAATAATTCTAATCTCAGTAGGACCAACTAAACCAAAGGAGTATTTAAATTCATTCTGAACATATGTAATCAACTCAACATGAATCATTAAAATCAAATACATTATTACGAAAGCTAGCGCTATCTCAATTTTAAAAAACCCAGATAGTCCCAAACCTAAACCAAAGATTAATACCACTAGACTATCAACAACATGGTCTATGTAATAGCCGTAGTTAGGTCTAGTTTTTTTCCTATACCTAGCAATACTACCATCAAAAGAATCTCCAAACCAATTAAGTATTAATCCAACAATTACAAGTATTAAATACCATCTATTTGAAAAACCAAATATATAACCTGAAGCAATAATAAAACTTGAGATAAAACCTAAAACTGTTAACATATCAGGATTTACCCATGCAGGTATTCTGGGACAGATCCATTCTTTAGCTTTCTCCTCTGCCTTTGCTGTTATTCCAGTATTAATAGCATTCTGTTCATCCCTTTTGTATTCAACCTTTAATTTTCTTATCTGATCTTTAATCTCATCCTCTAAACTTCTATTTAACCTTTCTTTGATTCTATCTATTAATTCATCTACTGCCTTAACATCAAATATATTTATATCTTTATCTCCTCTATCCTTTCCAATATTAAATCCAAACATCTTATTTAAAAATATTTAAATTAAATATCATATTATACACCCTTTCTTACTAATCATATTTATGATAATTTAGATATAGGTAATATTTACATTTTTAATATGGATCTTAAAACCCCAACTCCCCTTGGAGATAAGAAGGAAGGTGAAAAAAGCATTACTGAAAAGATTTTAGAGATAGATGCCCAAAAGAAAAGCGAATCTAAACTAGACCTCTCAAAATTTACGCTTAGAAAGAGGGGAGAAAAGAGTACCCCTACCCCAATACCTCATAAGAAGGAGAAAAATAAGGAAAAAAAGATTTCTCCTTATTCAAATCTAATTCTTAAAGAAAAAATCTCCATATACATTAGAAACAATAAGGAGAAATTAATTAATATATCCATAGTAGCAGTCCCATTTCTCATATTATTAATATTGATAATAGTTATTTTCAATTACACAAGATCCGAGCCTTACAGACTAGCCTCTGAATTCCTTAATAATATAGAGGAGCGTGATTATAAAAGAGCTTACGAATTAACAACTGAGACATTTAAAACAGTTAATACATTTGAGGATTTTAAAGAGGACTCTGAAAAACTAAATACAGTTGATATCTCTAATCCAAAAGTAATTAAGAAAAGATTAGAGAAACCAGATGGTATGGGAGAGTATGCATATATTAAGTATAGGATATCAGGATACTATGTAAACATTACAGTATTTAATGATGATACTAAATGGGGGATACATAGTATTGAGATATCAAACGAGAAATAGTTACTACTATTTAACTGAGAAAGATTCTGAATAGATAATCTTGTAATCCATTATCCTATACGAAAATTGATCAAGTGGGTTATCTGAAGAAAAACTTAAACCATACTTAAAAGAAAAACGATATTGACCTTCACTTAATACTGAAGTGACACCAGAAAATTCTCCAGAATTAATTTTACAATGTACTTGATTCCATTTATCAACAATCTCACTCTTGGGTTCTAATATTGCCATTGGGGCTCTTTCGTATAACAATAGTGCACAATCTGTGCCAATCTTTTGATCTGTTACTTGGAAAAAATAAATGCTAGTCCACTTGTTATCTTTAAAATGCTCTATATCCCACTTTCTATCTCCCAAAGAATCATAATATATTAGTGAATTGGAGTTATTCTTAATTTTAATATTTATCTCTTCCCCTACCTTATACTCTGTTTTATCAGTAGTTATTGTTACTTCTGAATCTGAAGTAGAGGTGTTAATAAAATTTGGAAGTCTTATTATTCCAAAGTAATAAAGTACAAATAAGGAAGAAGAAATAAACAATACAAGAATAACAACCTTTAATATTTTATTCATATTTTGATTTTATCACAAATGGCGGAGAGGGTGGGATTCGAACCCACGGTACGGAAACCGTACAACGGTTTTCAAGACCGTCACATTCGACCACTCTGTCACCTCTCCAAACCTTAGAATTATATCATATATATAGTCCTCTTTATTGACTATCCTATTTCTTTACAATATCATTTTATTACAATGAAATACAAAAATGCCTATACAATATCAACCCTATTATTATCTCTTTTTCTCTTTCCAATATATGTCTTTGCTGCAGAAATAGATTCAAGTAATTTCAAAATAGTTGGAGCTACAACAAAACAAGGAGCCATACTTCAAACAACTGATGGAGATTACTCTGCTTTGTTACAAGCAGGAAGAATATCGAATAACCCAAGAAACTACTCAACCAGTTATAAACTATTTACCAGTCCTGAAGATGCCTTTATAGCTGCAGTACCAGAGGTTGGATGCTTTGAGACAACTACTTCAGGTTCATCAAGCTGTACAACTGGACCAACAGAGTTAACAGCAGGAGGAATGGTTGCAATATGTGGACCCTCTGGCTGTTACAACCAAGCTAGATTTGAAATTGATACAAATGAAAACCCTACAGATACACTCTATTCAATTCAAATCTCTGAAGATAATTTTGCCTCAGATATCAGATATATTGATGGAAATACTTTTTCTCCAGAAGGCATATCTACTCATAACCTGTCAGACTATTTAACAAAAACAGATTGGGAAACCCCTGATTTAAATATTTTAGGATTACAATCAGGTACTCTCTACTATATTAGAATAGTAGCTTTGCATGGAGATTTTACAGAAAGCCAACCTGGACCAAAAGCATCTGCTACTACATCTTCGGGCTCTGTATTCTTTGATATTGATATTGAAGATGAAAATGGAGTAACTGCAGAAACAGCATCTCCCTACTCAATATTTTTTACAGGTGCATATGAATTAATTAGCGGATCTACACCAGTTACTGCTGAAAACAGAATTTGGTTAGATGCAGCAACTAATTCTCAAGGAGGGTTTGCAATAGTAATAAGGGGAGTTAACGGAGGTTTAAAAAGTAATACAACAGGACAAACAATAGTATCTGCAACAGCAGATTTAAACACAGTCTCGGACGGATTCGGACTTCAAAGTGAATATATAAATCAAGATACCTACCCTTACCTTGGTTCTGTGTCTGCTACTTCAGCATATCTTGGTACAGGAAACAGTGTAGGAATAGTAAGTACTACACCAAACAAAATATATGAATCTAACGCGCCTATTTACAACGGAAGAATGGCTTTAAAGGTAATAGCAAAACCTGGTACGGACAAGGTTGGAGCTAGTGACTACCAAGAAACAATTTATTTTATCCTTATACCTAGGTTTTAGCATCTTGACACTTGTATTTTATTTATGTAATCTCTAGTATATAGTTATGGAAACAATGAAACCTTAATTTATTATCTGCCCTAAGTGAAAAACATAATAGCAAAACTGAAATATATTCTCCCAGCAACATTTTTTGTTTTCTTAATATCTTTTTTGATAATATCTACGACTCAAGCTGCTACTTTATCTGCTGTATACCTTTTTTTAAGTAGACTTAAGGTAAACCTAACTGGTGCATCTGGACAAGAAGTTGAAATGATTCTAGCAATTGATACAGCCAGTGCAATACCTTCAGGAGGTACAATTACCATTGATTTCCCTGACGCAGAAGACGGAATGTGGTGTAGAACTACAGGTTCTTTAACTACTGTATCTCAAGGCTCATCTGCAGCAGACCAAAGTGGAAGTAACTGGCAGATAGATACTGGGCTTCCTAACTCTGGGACAGCTTTATCCGCTGTATGCACACAAGGAAGTACTGGTACTACAGACAGAATTACCATTTCAAATGTTGGAGCTTTAACTGCAGGAACAACCTACGGTGTTAAGGTCTCTAACGGTGTAGGATTACTTGGAACAGATGATACTCAGGGAGAACATGTAATAACGGTAAGTGCAAACTCTGCAGGAGTACCTATTGATTCAAAATCTTTTAAAGTTTATCTCGTAACCGATGATGTGGTTGTTGTTACAGCTACAGTTTCTACAATTCCAAGTGTAAACTGTTCTATTAGTGCAAATGCAGTTAATTTAGGAACGTTGTACCCAGGTGGTACATATGCCACAGGAAGTCACACTATTGGTACCTCGACAACGGGAGCAGGTTACTACTGGGCCGTATATGGAACCGGAGATGGTGCTTCGGATGCAGGCCTATGGAACGGTGACACATTAATTCCCTCTGGTGCTACTGCAACTTTAGATTTAACTAACCCTTCAGTATATGGATTTGGTTTAACTTTCTCGGACCCTGATAGTACTGATCCAGCAACTGTAACTACGAATTTTGTAAATACGACTACTGGAACATTTGGAACCATAGATAGGTTATATTCTGGAGCTAAACTAGTACTATACCAAGCAGGTACCCAAGCCTCTGCAGAAGATTCTACAGTGATATACGGTGCTAAAGCACAAGCAGCTGCAACCCCTGGTACATATACTGAATATGTCTACTTTATTTGTGGCGGATACTACTAGATTCTTGTATAATACCTAAAGATGATATTTAACGAGGTGTGGAAATATAAAGGAATAATATTACTGCCAATATTAATACTTCTTCTAAGCATTACTTCTTCTTTTGCACAAAGTGATTTATCCCTCGGTGTTGCACCAGTTTCAAAAAATTTAGAGCTTAATCCCGGTGAAGTATATACAGATGAAATTGTGTTTTGGAATTTATCTCCTACTAATGATACCTATAAAGTATTTGTAAGTGGATTTGAACAGATTGAAAATCAGCCTGGTACTGCAGTAATTCTTACTCCAGAAGATGATGCTCTTACTCCCTACTCTGCCTCTAAATGGGTTACTGTTGAAAAAGATTTCATTACACTAGAATCAAACAAAAATACAAAATTAAAATACACAATAGAAGTTCCTCAAGACATTACAGATGGGGAATACACTGTCGAGATATTCTTAATTTCAGAGAGTAACTTTCAACAGGCTGGAACTGCAGCATTTGCAAGTTTAGCATCAGGAACTCCAATATTTATTAAAATAGGAGACGAATTTGTAGAGAATGCTGAATTATTGAAATTTGTATCTGACAAAAAAATGTATGAAGATATAGATGTCATTTTTTATAGTAGAATTAAAAACCTAGGAGACACTCATATTCGACCAACTGGAGAGATAATTGTTGAGAATATCTTTCGACAGGAAGTTGCAAGAATACCCTTTAACAAGAATACACAGAGTTTACTAAGAGATACAATGGGGGACTATGAAGACTTCTGGAATCAATCCAGTTATCTATCTCCTAACAAAGCGATAGCAGTTGGACCAATGAAAGCATCACTTCTAGTTACATATAGATCTTTCCAACCAGGATTTGCAGTCTTAAATGGAGAAACAACATTTTGGATTATTCCATGGAAGATTATTATCGCTATATTAATAATTATTATTCTTGCTATAATAATTAGTACAAATAAGAAAAAAGCAAGAAAGAAAAATGAGACTTATTAAAATTACCTTTGTTACCATACTTCTATATACCATATGTGGTATTACTTCCCTTTTTGCAAGCAGTATAGAACCCGGAATTTTAAGAGTATCTCTCTCACCTGAGGAAAGGAAATATGAGTCAGTGACCTTTTATAACTCAGAAGGTATCGAAGTCGATGTATTGATAACCCCATATGCATACAACCCAATAAATGATGATCTTTCCGAAAAGAAAAATGAAATCTTTATCAAAGCAGATACTGATAGTATAAAGGTAAAGGCAAACAGTTCGTATGAAATTAAGTATGAAATATACCCCATTAGTAATCTTAAGGAAGGAACATATTTTAATATATTAGCCCTAACCCCATTAACTACAGACCAAAATATTAGTATTAACACCTCTATTGCGCAGTTAATTATCTTAGATATAGTTTCTCCTCAAAATCAGGTCAAAGGGATAACTACAGACAACTATTT
The DNA here is from genome assembly GCA_964647075.1 of uncultured Candidatus Saccharibacteria bacterium. Taxonomy (GTDB): domain Bacteria; phylum Patescibacteriota; class Dojkabacteria; order SC72; family SC72; genus UBA2259. Next base: position 24,394 of record CAZYGQ010000001.1, on the reverse strand, counting down.
TGTAGATGTTAAGGTAATAAATAAAGGTATCCCCTTTCTATCTCCCTTAAAGATTCAATACTCTATCCGTAATAACTCAAATTATATGCTTACACCCACAGGAAGATTAGATGTGTTTAATGAGAAAAACAAGTATAAATCAATATACATATACTTAAATCAAGAAAAAACTGATGTATACCCCAAAGAGGTACTAGAAAAAGAGGTTGAAATTAATAAGTGGCATATTTCAGATCTTTTTTTGGAAAGAATTATTAAAGGAGAGGTATTTAATGGTATTGATGGTGTCCCAAAGCAGATTGAAGTTGAGGTAAATCACTTTATTGTAGAATTAGCCTTTGTAATTGTTACTTTGATTCTCTCCGGGTTATTTATCAAATCCTTATTAAAAGATTTTAGGAAAGGCAAAAAGAAATAGTTATTATTCCAAGACCTGTTTTGTTGTCTTAAAACTTGTTTTAGCAACACTGTCCAATTCTTTCTCTCCATGAACAGAAACAAAGAGCTTAGCATTATCAATTACATTAGAAGCACCCTTAGGAAAATGGAAATTATACTTCATATTCATTTTTTTCCACTCTTGTACAAAAATACCCCTAGCAATTATTGATGCACAAGCAACAGCAATGTCAGATTCCCCTTTATGAAACTGTATAAATTTACATTTTTTTCCTAACTGACCTAATTCATTGGTTACCCTACTCTTTGAAGCAGAGAACTGGTCTATAACAACATAATTACAAACCTCTTTTTTTGATTCTAAGTCTCTTAATCCCTCCTCTATTACCTTAGCGTGTTGTTTAGCAAGTAATAAAGAGGCATTTCTATATATCTTTGTTAATCGATTATATTCATTAGGATATACAATAGAGGAATAATAATAGGGATAATCTTTAACCATACTGTATAGATTCTCTATTTTTTCATCAGAAAACTTCTTAGAATCTGCAAAACCCAATAACTTAACCTTTTTAAAAAACTCCTCATTTACAAAACATCCTACAACAACTAAAGGACCAAAATAGTCTCCCTTACCAACTTCATCTACACCAAAGTGAGCTAGGAACTCCTCAGAGGTGTCTTCTTTCTCTTTCTTTAACATTGATATTACCCTAGTAAAATCCTCCCTACCCTGAAGTACAAGCTTACCACTAAAATACATTGTTGCTATTGATCCCAAAGGACTTCTCAATCTATATACTACATACTGATTACTATCATTTTGTTCGACCCAATTTTGGGCAAGCAGCAAATCTTTAATTGTTTGAAACTCTTCTTTCTTAATATCTAATGAAATGGTATTTTGATTACTCATATATATATTTAATTAAATATCTCTTCTACCCTCAAGAGCCTTTTTTAAAGTCAATCTATCTGCATACTCTAAATCCGCACCAGTTGGAAGACCCATTGCTAATCTTGAAACATGTATTTTTCCCTCCTTAATATATTTTGAAAACATATCTTGGATATAGCTGGCTGTTGCCTCTCCCTCAAGACTAGGATTAGTTGCTACAATTAATTCAATCTTTTTCTCACTCTCATTAATTGTTGATATTACTCTTTTGCCCAACTCATCAAATCTTAATTCCGAAGCAGTAACTCCCTCAGCAGGAGAGATTACACCCCCTAATACAAAGTACAAACCATTAAATACTGCGGAGTTTTCAAAAGCTACTACATCCAAAGGCTCTTCTACAATACATATGGTGCTATGATCTCTACTGGGGCTACTACATATATCACAGATATCTTTATCCGTGACATTAAAGCAGGAGTTACAAAATTTTGTCTTACTATCCATATCCATTAATGCCTCTCCTAATCTAGTTGCATCCTTGTTAGGAGATCTTAAAAAGTGGTAAGTCATTCTTGCAGCGGACTTAGGACCTACTCCTGGAAGTTTACTAAATTCATTGATAACGTTTTCTACTGATTTAGGAAGTACTGACATATTAACCTAACATCCCCTTTATCTTGTCTAAATCAAAATCTTGGGCCATCTCTTTCTGTAATTTTTTCTGATAGTCTTTAAAAGCCTCTTTCATATCTTTTTTAAATCTATCCATCATATCTACATCCATTAAAGTATCATCAACCCAAATATCTTCAAACTCTTGAGCACCATTAAGATATATCTTTAACATACCGTCTTTAGACTCACCAGAGAGCTTCTTCTCTCTAAGCCTATTCTGCATCTTCTTGGCTTCCATTTGCATTTTAATTAACTCTTTGGGATTTAACATATATACATAAAGTAAAAATTAAATACATACATATGGATTATACCTAATTGCTAAGCTACATACCAGCAAAGATCGCCTCTATATCCTGTTTAATGCTTTTCTTCTCTTCTACAACCTTCTTTTTAATGACAGGAACATTTCTTAGAACTACATCAGCATTACTTTGTAATTTAGGTCTTACACTATCATTAACAGAGCAGTTAATTTTACAATGAGTACCTAGCGTATCAAACAGAATCCCCCCTATTAATTCCCTACTTTTAGGTGAATCAATTTGGTCTTTATAGAATTTAAAAGGTACTTCAATATTTAAAACATTCTCTTGAACACTTGTAGGCTGAGCGGAGTTCAAAAATGCGAAAAGGGTTGTATTTAAAGGCTTTACACTATCTACAATATCTTTCCAACTATTTTTAACATCATCTAAACAGAGATTAATTACATCTGTATTTATTACCTCTACGCTCTCACTTCTTTTCTCTAAAATTGTTCCACTTTTTACTACACTCTTTTTTGCTTGTACTACCTTAGGTAGTGTTTTTACATCATTTTCCTCTTTAAAAAATATTGGTATTAACATCTGAAATATTAATATCTGGTTAGTAGTACTCTTTAACTCTCTCTCGACATTAAGAAACTCTTTAATTAAGGAAAGAATCTCCTTTAAACTCAAATCCTTTGCGAATGTATACTCCTTGATATCTTCTCCTGAAATCTTACTAACTAAAACCTCTCTTAAAACCTCAAGGGTAAAATTTGTGAATTGAACTAAATTACTCCCTTTCTCCTCTAACTCCTTTATACACTTGAGTGAGTTTTTACTATCTCCTGAGATAAGGGCAGTAAGCAAGTCATTAACCATGTATACCTCAGGAATACCTAAAACAGCTCTAACCTCGTCAAGTGAAATCTTTTTCGGACTCTTACCTTGAGATTGGCTATTAATTACAACATCTAACAACGAAAGCGCATCTCTGTAGCTACCACGAGCATTTCTAACAATTATATCTAAACCTATCTGCTCAATCTTTAACTTCTCTTTCTTTAATATCTCTTCTAACATACCCTTTATTTCTAGCTCATTACCTAATCGAAAATCATATCTTTGACACCTTGAAAGTATCGTTGCAGGTAGTTTATGTACATCCGTAGTAGCAAGTATAAATATTACATGCTCTGGGGGCTCCTCTAATGTCTTTAGAAGGGCATTGAAGGCCTCTGTAGTTAACATATGGACTTCATCGATAATGTATATCTTAAACTTGCCTTTAGAGGGTGCAAACTCTATCCTCTCCTTTAACTCTCTAATCTGATCAATCCCTCTATTTGATGCAGCATCTATCTCAATTAGGTCCATATAGTTGCCGTTAGAAATAGCAAGACAGTTCTCACATTCATTACAAGGATTACCATCCTTTTTAGGCTCCATGCAATTAACTGCTTTTGCTAATATTCTAGCCATACTAGTCTTACCAGTACCTCTTGAACCAACAAAAAGATATGCATGAGATAGCTGAGTATCCTTAACAGCATTTTTTAATATTTTTGTGATATGTTCTTGACCAACAATTTCGTCAAAAATCTGAGCACGATATTTTCTATACAAGACGGTAGACATGATAGACATGATAGACATAATAGACTAGATTAAAAAGTCCCACAAGTAAAAAATATTTGAACACTTCGAAAACAACTATCCTACGACCTTCTTAAGCTCCTCAACTGCATCAAAAAGTAACTGTGTATACAATCCGTATCCAACTGAATTAATTGTACCACTTTGCTTCTTACCTAAGATATCTCCTGCTCCTCTAATCTCTAAATCCCTGTTAGATAGGACAAAACCTGAACCTAATGTTTCTGATTCCCTAATCGCTTCTAATCTAAGTTGCGCGTCTCCTCTGAGTTGATCATACAAAAAACATGCATAAGCTTGCTTACTACCTCTGCCCACTCTACCCCTAATCTGATACATTTGAGAGAGCCCCAACCTATTAACATCATCTACTATCAAGGTATTTGCATTAGAAATATCTAAACCATTTTCAATAATGGTAGTACAAAGTAAAACATCTATTTCTTGGTTTACGAACTTCTCCATAATCTCAATTAATCTTTTTCCTCTTAATCTCCCATGAGCTACCTCAATACGAATATCTGGAAGAATACTTAGAATCTCCTCTCTTAAGCCATATATGTTCTCTATTCTGTTATGAAGGTAGTAAACCTGTCCTCCTCTTTTTAACTCTCTTAAAATACACTGTTTAACAGTATCAAAACTAAACTTACTAAACTCATTTTTAATATCTTTTCTTCCTAGAGGAGGAATTGCAAGAACTGAGATATCCCTAATACCCATTAGTGAAAGATTTAAAGTACGAGGTATTGGAGTAGCTGTTAAAGAAAGAACATGTGTATCTACCCTACTACTCTTTAACTTCTCTTTCTGCTTTACTCCAAACTTCTGTTCTTCATCGATAATGAGAAGACCTAAATTCTTAAACACAACGCTAGTAGAAAGAATAGCGTGAGTACCAATCAATATATCAATCTTTCCCTCACTAACTTCCTTTTTAATTCTTTCTTTCTCTTTTTCGGTCTGAAGTCTAGATATTAATTCAATATTAAAAGGGTACTTTTTAAACCTCTCCCTAAACACTTTTAGATGCTGATTAGCAAGGATTGTAGTAGGAGCTAAAAGAGCAACTTGCATGCCACCATTTACTACTGCAAAAGCCGCTCTCATACCTATTTCTGTCTTACCAAAACCTACATCCCCAACCAGTAACCTATCCATAGGAATATCTTTTTCTAAATCAGAAGCTATCCTTTTACTTGCAATATATTGATCCTCTGTATCAGTAAATTCGAAATCATTAACAAAATCCCAATACTCAGCCAGCTCTTTTTCATTAGAAATGACTCTCTTTGATTTAGAGACCTCTCGCAAGGCATATATCTGAAGTAATTCCTTAGCAATATTTTCAACATCTTCTTTTGCTTTGTTTGAGATTCTTTTCCAGACACCACTATTTAGTCCTGTAAGTAAAGGTTGTGCTTTACCACTACCAATATATTTCATTACTTTCTCTGAAGAGTAGAAAGGTACAAAGAGCCTATCATTACCTGCATATGCAATCTCAATATATTCGACCCCTTCTTTATTAACTACTCCTGTAAACTTACCAATACCATGATCTTGATGAACAACAAAGTCACCTACAAAGATTTTTTTTAATAATTCGATCGAGGAAGGATCAATATCCTTTCCCATATCATCATGTTTAAGCAGTACCTCTCCTAATACCTCACTATCTGTTAATACAACAACCTTACCCTTTTCATACAAGAAACCCTTTTTAATTGTTTCCTCAACGCTATCTGATATTTCAAACACAGTATCAATATATTTACTTACTGTATTTAGAGAGTCATATTTTAAAAAATCATGAGTTAAATACCATATTGAATATCCTCTACTTTTGTAATCATCTAATATATTTATTGATGATTTAGTTAAAGATGCAAGAGAGAAATATGGAAGACTCCTTATCCCAAGATCAATTACATCCCCCTCTAAAAATATATTTGGAACACACTCTAAAACTAACATGTCTCCAGCTGTTTCATTACCAATTACGGTATCTGGATTAAATGGGAATATCTTAAGATTCTTCTTCTGCTCTATTCTTTTCCTACTACTTGGCTCTAATACCTCAATTGCCTCTATTTCATTTCCTAAAAGTGTAAATCTAAAAACATATTTAGAACTAAATGGCCATATTAAGATGTTCTCACCCAATACAGAGATCTCTCCCTCATTCCATACTCTCTCTACTCTTTCATATCCTAATGATATTAATGAATCAATATCCCATTTGTTACCAATACTATATTGCACAAAATCTATCTCCTGTTTTTTCTCGGGTACAAAAAATATGCTTTTAGAAAGCTTTCTTCCTAATACCTCCGCTATATACTCCTCAAACTCTTTTCCTACAGTAACGGTGGAGTATTTATCTAATTGGGGTATTTTAAAAATTTTTATAAACTCATCTGTAAAATTGCTCATAAATGCACATAATTCTATCAAGTATGTGTATAATTAGAAAGAGTATTTAATCAAAAAAGAATATGTATATAGCTCACGGACCGATATCATATATTACAAATGAATTAATCCAGAGAAAAGGAATCTCTAAACTAGGTACTCATGAAAAAACTGTAGTGATGATTCTAAGTATTCTCTTTGGAGTATTACCAGATGTTGATTTGGCAATACTTAGTATGACAAATACTCCAGTATTTTTACATCACAAAGTATTTACTCATAGTATTACTTTCTATATATTAATTTGGATATTCTTACTCATCTTTTTTCAAATATTAAAGAAAGTATTAAACAAAGATGGAAGAAAAACCTTTAATGAGAATCTATTTACAGTAATACACTACTCCTTTTTAATTGGTACAGTATCACATTTAATATTAGACTCTCTTTTTTCATCTCTAAGGCTTTTCTATCCATTACAAAACGAAATAAATATACTTGGAGGGGTATTAAAGAGTAACTACTTTGCATATTTCCTTTACTCACCCTCTTTCGCATTAGAAATTATATCTATATTAATATTTCTAGGAATGCTTCTTAAAAGATATGTTAAAAATTTTAAGTATCTTAAACATCTTCTATATACTTCTATCTTTTTAACAATCTCTTACCTCTGTTTTACAGTGTATATGAACCTTAATACGTACAATATGCCCCTAATCTTTAAAAATGGCAAAGAGATATTAGATATTGATTACGATGGAGTACAAGATATTTATGATATTGATACAAACAACGATGGAGTTATAAATATTTATGAATATGACAATATAAAAGGGAAAGAATTTGTTGAAAGTATCTCAAACAAGACCTACTTAACTACTACTTTAAAAAACAGATGGGAGAGTATTAAATTTAAGTATGGTGCCTTTAGCTCATACAGAGTAGTATCCCAAACATACCTAGAACAGAACCTTTCCTTAGAGCCTGTATTACTTAACTATGTTAGAAAAAGGGATAAAATACAAACATATTCATTACAATATTCCTATCCAACACTTATATATGAATACGCCAAAGAGAATGGATATCTAACTATTCCTAATTATGAATTAGACAGTGGTAAGGTATTTTTTATATTACAAAATGATAAGTTGGTTAATATGGGAATTTTAATAGATGAAACAAACTTTGTAGTAGTACTAGAAGGAGACAGGAGGCTTGTTAAACACACCAAAGATGAAATTGGGAGCACTTACCCCAATTTAATAATTAAAGTACTAAATACTCACTAAGAAGGGTCTGAATTGAAATTTGTATACACCCATTTAATATAGCTCTCTCTTTTTTAGAAAAAGACATTAATACATATTCATCACCCGGAATTATTCTCTCCCCCCTATTCTCTATCCCTAATCTAACTCTTAGAAACTCTTTCTTTTTTAATACACACTCTACACTTGTTACCCCTTTATGTCCCTTCGGAGCTTTCCCCTCTTGTATTTTAAATTTACCAAGTGGAATATCCAAATCATCATGAGCTAAGATATATTTATCTACTTTAAACTTTTTAAATAGAAGCTTTACGGCACTTCCTGAAAGATTCATATATGTTAGGGGCTTATGCAATATCCCTATCAACTCACCATTCTTTTTAATTCTAGATATCTCTGAAAGAAAGATTTTCTCAGATTTCCAATCGGAAATCTGTAAATTAGTATTACTAAGTAAATACTCTCTTAAACTGTCTACAAAGAAATACCCTGCATTATGAGGGGTATTTTCATACTCTTTACCTGGATTTCCTAAACCTGTTATCAAAAACATTTTTGTATATATTTAAGAAGTAATTTCTCTTGTAGTTTAAACATCTCCTCATTAGGATTAGCATCTAAACTATCTATATGATCATATCCTAGTATATGCAGAGTTCCATGTATTATCAATCTTAGGATCTCTTCTACAAATTTTTTGCCTTTATATGATTTGTATCCATACTCTCCAGAGATATATATTTCCCCATCATTTCTACTTTCATCTAACTTAAAAGAAAGAACATCTGTAGGTGTATTTACTCCTCTATACTCTTTGTTTAGTTTTTGGATATATTTGTTATTTACAAAAACAATATTAATATTTTCTAGGTTGTAACCCTTAAAAACTTCAAAATATCCTCTTTGGATTTGTTCTACTGAGGGTTTAAACTCTGGAAATGTTTTTTTTAATACCTCTGTATTGAATATCTCTAATTGCATTTTACTTACTTTGAAGTAATCTTCCAACAATATCTTTGACCATATTTCCATCTGCTTTACCATTTAACTCTTTCATTACACTTCCCATTACAAAACCCATACTTTGCATACCACTAGAATTAGTATTAGAAATTACTCTAGATACTACCTTAGTAATTTCTTCTTCATTCATTAAGGATGGTAGATATTTCTCTATTACTTTTAACTGAGCACTCTCTCTTGATACTAAATCATCTCTTCCCATTTTAGTATATTGCTCTATTGAGTCCTTAATCTTTTTCTCCTGTTTTCTTAATACCTTTAATACATCCTCATCTGTTAGTTCTTTGTCTAAAACTATCTCCTCATTTCTAATATCGGCAATAACTAATTTAAGGATATCAACTGTGATATCTTCACCTTGCTTTGAAGCATCTAGCATATCTTTACGAATATTTTCCAAAAGTGACATATTTGGAAATTAACAATTTACTTTGCTCTTCTTGCAGCAGTTCTTCTTCTTCTCTTCATCTTCGCCCATTCTCTTCTCTTCTGTATTCCTTCAGTAGATGGTTTAACCCTATACGCTTTCTCTCTATAGGTTTCCAAGATTTTTTCTCTCATAACCTCTCTGTGAAGTCTTTTTAGGGCACTATCTATATTTTCATTAGCATGAACTATGACAGCCATATTTA
>CAZYGQ010000001.1:5497-15068 GCA_964647075.1 uncultured Candidatus Saccharibacteria bacterium | reverse complement strand
AAGTACAAAATATCCTTCTCCAGGTAATATATTAAAATCGTCTCCGAAACCAACACCATCTCGTATTACATACGGTAGGAATTTACCCCCTCTATACGCTGTTATGGTTGTAATTTCTGTCCCTTGCTTATTTAAATACTCTATTAATTCACTAACCTTTTTAATTTCCTTTTCATTCTCATCTTTAAAAAGTATTGGGAAAGAAACTAGATTGTATCCCTCTTGGAGAACAAGTTTAAATGAATCTGCTGTTTTTTCAAAGGCAACCCCAAATTCTACTTCTGCTTCATATGGAGAGAGTATTGTTTCTTCTGAATCTAACTTCCCATTATCGTTAGCATCTTCAAAAAAGACAATATGTGTATCATCTGTTTTAACAAAATCAGTTGTCTTACTTGTTGTTGCAGATTTAACAGTATATTGTCCGTCTGGTAAAGCCAAATCTTCAATTAATTCTGCAGGATTTAGATAATCATAATCAGCAGCTCTAACTTTGGAAATCAAAGAGAATAAATCTCTTGTGCCTTTTATACCCTTTGCGTAGGTGGTATCTCCTTTTACAGCAACAATCTTAACTGCGTTTGTACAACTGAAACAACCGCCAGGTATTACACTACATGGGTTTTTATCACCTAAACAATTACCACAATCATTTTTATCAGAACAAACAACCTCTACATGCAAATGGGGATCTACATTTCCAGATTTACCAGTTTTAATTACTCCGTCACAACTTGCCTCTTTCAGGTGTGCATATATTACTTCTTGATTATTAGGTTGAGTTACTATTATATTTATACCATACCCATTTGCCTGTTCGTCTCCGACCCTACATTTATAGCCAGCATCCCAAGTTCCCAGTTCTGAATTATACCCTGGCATTTGACTACCCAAATCTACTTCGAGGGCAAGGATATCTAAAGAACAACTACTTTTATCTTGATGCGTTGATATTGAGAATGTTCCATCGTTAATACCTAGGATATTTCCGTTACTATCTTTTAGTCCAGTACAATAGGCATTCTCAGTTCCTTCTTGAGCCCAACCGACTATATACTCTCTAGTATCGACTTCTTCACACCTTCCTCCCACATACTCACAGTTAATCGTCCTATTACAAGTGCTCTCATTGGTAATACTTGAACAGTTTGTAAGAACAACAGTACTACTTGCTGAACATTTCTGCTCTGCAAAAGACCATTCACAATCATCCTCTGCCCCTCTACATGAAGACATATTTGTATAATCAGAACATGTAACCTCCTGTGGGAGATCAATTGATTTTGACTTACAAATATCATCATTATCCTCTCCATTCTCCTGACACCCATATTCACATAATATTAATTTCCCGTCTTTATCAATAAGGTTTTTAGTATCTTTACACTGACTAAATACTTTGGTAACTGGAATTTGTTCTGCACAATAATTAGGGCAAGAACTTTTATAACTGTTCTTTAATACATCTGATCTCATGCAAGCACTGCTTACCCTTTCATATTTACTACAATCACACCAATAATATTGGTAACGATCTTCTGGATTATACCCACATGTTTCTCTTGTTAAAGGAACATCCTTTTTCTCCTCTTCCTCTTCTTCAATTATTGTCTCCTTAAAACACATAACTCCACTTTTGGTGCCACAAGGTGCACCATCTTGATCTCTCTTAGTACATGTTGAAGGTTTCTTTTCACAGGTTCCCATCCCTGTACAAGGTGTAAAAGAAAATCCTGAAGGACATTTGGGAACACAATCATTACATACATCTACCTCTACAACCTTAGGAGTTGTTGTCTTGTAACAAACCTTACTGTTTGTCCCACAAGGGCCAGATTCACCATCACTACATCTATAGAATTTAGTACAGGTAAAACTCCTATTTGCACAGTTCCAATCACTTGGGCAAGAAGTTAAAGGATAATCACTTGGACAACTTACAGAACAGGTGCCACAAGGGCAGGAACCTGGGTCTACTCCAGGAATAAGTACTGCCATAATGCCCTTAACATCACTTTGTGATGAATTCTGTGAATCTGTATTATCATATGCACTTATATTTTTTGCTGGTTTTACTTCGTCAATATGAAAGGAACTACTTGTTTCCTCAACCGAATTAACAATCAATATATCTAAATATGTATCTTTATCTTTAGAATACTCTTCTACTAAATCTCTATCCATTAAATTTGATAGATTAACAGTCCACCCAGTGTTTCCATCCATTACATAACTTATTTTTTGAGATTTGTTACTATCATCTAGATTTGTTAATTCAAAGATGAGTAAGGTATCTGTAATCAACTCTCCCTCCTGATTGTATACATTACCATACGCTACCTCTGGGGTATCTATTTCTTCTCTTTCTTTAATTGTAGAGAACCTATTAATATATTGTGCACTATTTAAAAACAATCCATTTCTAATTGCAAAGTAATACTCCGTTTGGGGAACTAAATTTCTTAAATGAACAGAATGAACATAGTAGTTACCTCTTTTATTAAGTTTGTACTCAAATTCCCCTATCTCTTCTAAATCCCTTCTATCATATTCTGTCTGGGAATTAAAAATATTTAATAGAGATTTAATCTCTTCATTGGAATATACTAATTCTGTTTTGTTTGGTTGAGAGGTTACCCATGATACAACAGCACTTCTATCAGTAATATCTGTAACGTATACCCCTTGCAAACCTTGAGAAATCTTTTTGTTTTGGAAGAATTGCCATAACACAGTACCAATTACTGTTACCAAAAGGATGGAAATTAATATCCCTAAAACACTTACAGAGGGAAAAGAGAATTTCTTTATTTTAACCTCTTTATTATTTATTAATTCTTCTTCCATATATTATTTTCAAATTTAACTCTATATTTAAATCTGTTTTTATTAAATTTATTTATAAAGATTTCTGAAGGGAGGTTGTATACTACTCCCCCTATCAAAAGCAATATAAATCCTACAGAGATTCTTCCTAATGTAGAATCAAAGATACCTGTTTGGGGAACTGTAACTAAACAATCTGCCTCAATTGTAGCATTCGCCTGTATAGCATCTCCACTCTCTGGTGTTAAAATAACAGTATTGTTATATACTCCGAAGTTCTCCTTTGAAATTAATAGTTTGTATGAGAATATTTCCGTTGCTCCTGGAGCTATATCCAGACTTGGTATAAAACTCCATAGTATTTTGCCAGAAGAGTAAACTCCTGCCCTTGTAATTTCTAGGGGTGTAATTCCAGCAGATACTACCTTTGGATCTAATACATCCTCTACTTGCCTTACACTTCCAACTCCTTGCCCTGTGTTTGTTACAGAAATTGTATAAACCAATTCAGATGAAGGATTTTCCGTTCCTTCATCAATACAACTTTCTACTACAGATTTAGATATGTTTAATCCGGCAGGAAGACATATACAAGCAGTTTGATTACATGTACTCCAAGAACATAGCACTCCGGTTGGATCTCCCTGCTCGCACTCCTCACCTGTATCCAATTTGCTATCTCCACAATATGGATTAACATCACAAATACAATTGTCTGTACAAGTAGATCCTGTAGCACAGCCTGTTGGACTTGCATTTGGGTCACAAACCTCTCCTGGATCCTTCGTTCCATCACCACAGAAAGGATTTACATCACAAATACATTGGGCTGAACAAGTAGATCCTGTTGCACAGCCTGTTGGACTTGCATTTGGGTCACAAACCTCTCCTGGATCCTTCGTTCCATCACCACAGAAAGGATTTACATCACAAATACATTGGTCTGTACAAGTAGATCCCGTTGCACAACCTGTTGGACTTGCATTCGGGTCACAAGCCTCTCCTGGATCCTTCGTTCCGTCCCCACAAGAAGGTTCTTCTTCAATTAGTAAATATCTTGTTTGATAGAAGTATGGATTATTACAACTAGAACATGTTGTCTTACATACCGCTTCTTTAGTATTTGGAGCGTCATCTTCACAACCAGGTTCAGTTATCATCTTTTGGGAGGCACTATCCCAATAATGACAAAGTTCATAATCCCCGCCTGGAGACGGTGGAGTACAACGAGGGTCTTTATCAGTACAAGGGTTAACTGTTTGGTTTTCCCTTAGCCTACATTCACAGGCATTATTATGACAGTAAGAGACAGAAGGCCAATAACAGGTAATCTCTGTACAATCTGCTCCCGTAGAGCAAGATGTTCCCTCTCCTTCAGCTTCACTCTTTGTAGGTGCTGTAGTTTCTTTCTGATTAACTCTCCATACTAAAAAACCTAAAGCTATTGATAAAACTAATATTATACTAGTTAAGATAATAGTATTATTCTTTGTTAACTTTAATTTCATATTTAAGATCCGTTAAGTTTCTTCCTTAAAGTTAACTCATTTAGGAAAACATTTCAACTATTCAAACAAGCTCTTTAATTGTTCAATATTGACTATATCCTTAATCATTATAAAAAGGATAAATAGAATTAAAAAGCCAAAACTAATATTTATTATTAAACTCTCAACTCTTTCATTCAAATCTTTCTTGAAGATGGATTCAATAAATAGGATAAAAAATCTACCCCCATCTAATGCAGGAATTGGTAAAAGATTTATAACAGCTAAGGACAGAGATAAATCTGCTAATATACCTAAAAAGGTAATCACTCCTAAGGTTTTGAAATAGTCAATTATAAAATATATCCCTATAGGACCACTAAAGGTATTAGATAATTCTGAATAATCTCCCGTTTCTTTAGCTTGAGATAGTAGTTCTGATAGTGCCCTGCCCGTTATTTTAACAACATTTATAGAATGACTTAACCCTGAAAAAATCTTGTTGTTTGAATAATCAATATATACATCATAGTTACTACCCGTATACACACCTATTTTTCCTTCCTCACTTACCTTGACATTAAAACTCTCACACACTTCACTCTCATTACATGCATAGATATCTACAGATTGATTCTTGAATTTCTCTAACTCTTTTGGAAGTTGCAAATGATTATCAATTACAACACCATTTACATTAACAATATATCCCTTTTCGTACATACCCGCAGTAAATGCTCCCTCTTCTGTTGCTAATTCATAAGGTATATCAGAGTATCTCTCTTTTGATATTACTGCCCCTACTGGTTTGAAATCCTCATATGTATTACTAACAATCATCTTCCACCCATTATTACCTAAATATGTTGTGTAGAGAGTAGTTGCAAGTAGTATATTCATAGTAACACCAGCCAACATTACAAACATCTGAGCCCATTTACTCTTGTTTTTTAAATTTCCTTTATCCTTCCTATTCTCTTTCTCTTGCGTTGGATCTCCATCACCTAATATCTTTACATATCCCCCGAAAGGTAGTGCTCTTAAACTAAATTCTGTCTCTTTACCCTTTCTTGAAATTAATTTAGGTCCAAAACCTATTGAAAATTCAATAACTTTTGCTTTAACAGCTTTAGCTGCTAGAAAATGTCCTAACTCATGTACAAAGGTTAAGATACTAATTACAGCAAGTAAAAGGAGTATGTTTATAATGATTGCCATGTTGGGGGAGATATTTGTTTAGATTATATAGTCATCAGTTCTTCTTCTTTTTTATCTTTAATCTCTTCTATTTTTGCATTACTCTCTTTTACTAACTTCTCTCCCTCTTCTCTTAACATATCTGCCTGATCTTCTGAAAAACCCTCCTTCTGTTGTTCATCTATTTCTTGCATAAACTTCTGTCTTACCTGTCTTACAGCTATTCTTGAATCCTCTACTCTCTCTTTCATAACCTTAACATACTCTACTCTTCTTTCTTGAGTTAAATCAGGTATAGATACTCTTACATGGTCTCCCTCTGACACAGGATTAAATCCTAAATTAGCAGAGGATATTCCTTTAGAGATGTTATCCATAATACTTTTATCCCAAGGTATTACTATTAAAGACCTATTATCTGCAACATTAATAGTTGCGTAGTTTTTTAATGGAGCTTCTGTTTGATATGCATTTATTAATACATCTTGGATTAACTCAGGAGTTGCTCTACCTGTTCTAATTTGTGCTAAATCTTCAGTAAGATTATCTACACACTTGTCTAAATCTGTTTTAAATATATGTATATCCATATTTACTTAAATATTTAAGTTATATACATATGATATTCTAAAACAAAAGGAATCTCAATATGGGTAATTTAGGGCTACTTTTTGTTTAAACCTAACCTTTCAAACATATTCTTCTCTTCTTTCTCACTTTTTTCTTCTATTAATTGTTCTTTTTTCATTACTGGAAGTGTTACAGTAAATACACTTCCTTTACCTACTTTACTACTAATTTCAACTTTACCTCCATGAGCCTTGATTAAGCCAAAGGTAACAAAAAGCCCCAGACCTGTTCCACCTGGTCTTACTAAATGTACCTTGTCCTCTCTGTTTGTTAAATATTGGTTTGATCTATAGAATTTCTTTCCAATGTTCTTTAAGTCCTTTTCTCCGATACCTGTACCCGTATCAGAAAATACAATTTTTACGAAGTTCTTTTGAGCATCTAACTTAATCTCTAACCCCCCCTTATCTGTATATTTAATTGCATTGCTAATTAGATTATCTAAAATCTCATGGACTCTAATCTTATCTGCATATATTTTGGGAAAAGATTTATCCTTGGGTTTTTGATATTTAATATATAGCCCTTTTCTTTTTGCATCCATTTCATGACCAAGTATTGCGTCTTCAATTAAATCTAAAACATTGACAGATTCTCTGTTTAACTCCATCTGATTATCATCTATCTTTGTAGCATTTAAAAGAACATTAATTAGGGATATCTCTTTTTCAATGTTTTCACCTATTACATCCATATACTCCTGGTGTTTTTTTAATACACTCATACTTTTAAACTTATTTTTTTCAATAAGTCTTGCCATTAACTCATGGTAGTTCCTAATTACAGTCATTGGAGTTCTTAACTCATGCCCCATGATATCAACCATATCATGCTCCCTTTTTCTAGATTCGTTAAGTTGGTTTACTTTATTCTTTAAATCTTTTGTTTGTTCAGCAACCTTACTTTTTAATACTGAATTGAAATTTTGTACCTCTTTATGCAAAATAGCTCTACCCATTGCTACACTAGCATTTGCGATAATATCTTCTAAAAAACGCATATCCTCTATTGAGAACGGTGTGGAATCTTTCTTTTTACCAATGATTAATATCCCATTTAACTGTACCTTTCTATTCAATGGAAGAATAACGGAAATTTTCTCCCTTTCCATACACTCTATTATTCTCCCTATCCTATTCTTTTTATCTTTAATATCTCTCTGTTCTGTTTTCTTAATCTCATCAAGAACTATTACTGGATCCTGCTCAATATCTTTCCAATAGTTTATTACTTGAAGAAGATCTCTAACTCCTACTAACTCAAATCCTATTAGCTTTCTATACAATATTTTGCTATTTTCTTTGTCGAAAATTAATACTCCAACCTTTTCAAGATTTAAAAACTTTTTTACAGTATTTACAACATATACAGAGATTTTATCCATATCTAACTGAGTACTAGTTAATTTCAGGAATTTACTTAGTACTTCAGAAGGGTGTAATTGCACATATACAAATCTTTCCTCTATCAATTTCCTCATATACTCACTAAACTTCAAAAATCCATAAGCGAATATTGGTGCGATTACAAATGATAGTAATATTGAATTTGAAGATATCAACCCTCCAAGAG
This sequence comes from uncultured Candidatus Saccharibacteria bacterium, assembly GCA_964647075.1. GTDB lineage: Bacteria > Patescibacteriota > Dojkabacteria > SC72 > SC72 > UBA2259. The sequence continues at coordinate 7,356 of CAZYGQ010000001.1, read as the reverse complement.
ATTTTTCTGCAAAGAAACCAAAAACAAAGAAAAAGAGTACCGCAAATATTGAAAGAGAAGAGAAAAAGAGTATTCTCCCTATGAGAAATCTAATTCCCAAAAATCTGTGTCTAACAATTGATATAAATGTAAAACCAACAAATATTATTAAAAATGCAGGTCCGTAACTTGAGAGATAGAATAAACTAAAAAAAATAGGCAGAATTAAGTTTGTAATCAAAGCTCCTACAGCTGTAAGCACTACACCCAGTAAAATATACTGCAGTTGAATTCTCTCTACTCCTTTCGATTTCCTAAATTTGTAAATTAATTGGTATACGAATACAGAAAAAAGAACCGCGAAGTGTAAAAGATATACAGGCATACCTTTACCAAATTGAATGCTAGAGTATCCATTTTCTACAAGTACCTCACTTACAATAAGATTTGTAAAACCAAGGAATACAACAAAAATAGTAGAAATTAAAGAGAGTTTTCTAAACCTAATACTAATTAAAGATTTAGATTCAGGATAAACGGAAGAAAAATTAAAAAGAGCCCATACAAGTAAACTTGTTGAAACAAAAATTAATCTATTAAATAGTAATACCAGTCTATACTCTGCAACAGAATTGGAGAAATAATTAGAGAACACCCAGCTAATAATAAAAAGAATAACAAGAAGAAAATAGATGTTGGTCTTAGATTTTCTATTTGATGAAAAGGCTGATATTCCAAAAAAAAGCAGAACTCCACTAATTAATAATAAAAATACTACTTCCATAGGTTATTGTAGAATATAAATTGTGTACTTATACTCCAGTATACCACTCAAAACCTTGAATATCATTTTCTCCCCTAAGAAATCTTGCCATGTTCCTACTTGACACCTTTTCATCAGCATTCTGTATTGCTTGTTCAATATTTATTATTTGAGGTGTAGATTCAGAACCAAGATACCTAACAGATGGACCTATTTTAGGTAATCCAAAATTAAAATAAATACCATTTAACATCTTTACAACACGATTATCTGTAGTAGCTAACCACTCTTCTACTCCATTTACCCTACTATACTGAGCAGCAATTCTTAACAAAGCAACTGCAACTGTAGCAGGAGCATCTTTATATTTTGCAAACTGTGATAACTCTGCTTTTACATTAGCAACTTTTTCTCTCCAATCTTCCTCTATTAGTATATTCTCATCCGTAAGAGTCGGTAGTTGAAACATATTAATTCCGGAATCGTTATTAGCCATAATTAATCTAACAGAACCAACAATACCTTGGGAAGTTTTTGCTATAAATTGAGCTGATTGCCAATGATATTTATCTAAGTAAAGCTGTTGATCACCACTAAATTTTAACAATAATCCCTCGTTAAGGAATTTCTCGAAAAGCTTCGGTTCTAATGATTCATATAGAAGTCCAAGTCCATTTTCCTGTACTACCTCTTCTGCCTCTAAATCTACCATAGCAAAAGGGATTCCTTGTAAGTATCCCTCACGAATATACCTATCTGTAACAACACCAAGTCTTCCAATCATCTCTTCCGAAGTTACTGCAAGACCAACAGATACCTCTCCTTCTGAAAGTTCTTTTTCTTGAATAACAAACTCTGATTCATTCATAATAATATATTACCCTAAATTTTTAATTAAGTCCTTAACTCCCTCACTCCTTTTATTTATAACTGAAAGAGTTCTTAATAACAAGGGAATTTTACTTACAACATTTGGATTGCTTCTTCTAACCTCACTAGGGATATCAACCATAATGATATCTTTAATATCTTCTCCTGATACAATTCTTCTCATTGATTCAACCATTAAAGCACTAAGTACTGTTGCTGTTGTCCCTAACTGATATGTTCTTCCATC
>CAZYGQ010000001.1:2502-5397 GCA_964647075.1 uncultured Candidatus Saccharibacteria bacterium | reverse complement strand
TAATATTTTCAGCTCCAGACCTTGCACACATCATAGCAATAGGATTACCTACACTACCTACTCCAGCAATTAGGATATGTGCTTCTCTAAATCTCTCTTGTGTTTCTGGAGAAATGAACTTGCTTGAAGATGCCGTTAGTTGAGCATAGAACTCTTCTTGCGTTAATGAAATTCCCAGATTACTGGTTCCCTCTTGGTTATTAATTTCTTTTTCCATTATTTATAAATATATTCTACATATATATAGTTTCTAATAACAGGAATATTTTACCTTAAAACCAGAAAAATAACAACCCTATAGTACTTTAGGGCTGTATATAAGTATATTTACTTTCCAAACTCCCAGATTAAAAATCTTCTAACTTCTAATGGTTCTCCTAGTTTAGAAATAGCTTCATCTAATAAGTTTTGAATAGTTTTAGATTCATCTTTAAACCATTTTTGAGATAGTAAACACCTCTCTTCATAGAATTTGGATAGTTTACCGGTAATTATTTTCTCTGCCATTTCTTCTGGTTTACCCTCACTAATTACCTCTTTTTTGAATATTTCCGTTATCTCTGAGAGCTTTTCTGCGGGAATACTCTCTTTAGAAATATATACAGGTTTCATAGCAGCAATCTGTAGGGCTAGTTCATGTACAAAGGCTCTAAAGTCATCATTTCTAGCTACAAAATCAGTTTTACATGTTACCTCTACTAAGGAAACTAATTTCTGCTCTTTACCATGAACGTAGGATTCAATAACACCCTCACCTACACTACAGCAATCATCTTCAATAGGCTCATCCCAACCTCTTTCTTTGATTAAAGCTACTGCTTTTTCAAAATCTTTACCACTTTCTTCAAAAGCTAATTTACAGTGACCAATTTTAGCTCCTGTGAGATTATGTAATCTATTAACTACATCACTTCTACTGTTAATATATTCAATGGCTTTTGCCATATCACCATTAGCTTTAGTAAGGGCTTCCTTACAAAGACCCATACCTGCGGAAGTTTTTGCTCTTAGTAATTTAATATCTTCTATTGATATACCCATAGCAGTATTTAAAACAAAATTATTTAATAGCTTTTACTATCTCCTCTGCTGCTTTTTCTCCAATCCCCTTTATCTCAACTAGATCCTCTTTACTTTTACCTACTAAATCGTCTAAAGTTTTAAGACCACTCTCTAGTAGCGCTTTTTCTACTCTAGTGGTTAATCCTAAATCTTCAATCTTTTTTGAATTAGTTTCTGCCTTGACTGCCTCTGCTGCAGCAAACTCCTCTTCGAGATTTTTCTCCTTTTTAAGTACTCTTACAACACCAGTAGTTGCAGAGGTTACTTTACCCTCTCTCATCGCTTTGAGTCTTAATCTCTCCTCTTCTTCCATTTTCTCTTGCCTCTCTTTCTCTTGTTCATACTTAAGTTGCATACTCTCAAGGTTTGCTTTGTGATTTTTTCTTAAAGCTACTAAAGATGCTGATTTTTTACCCTGTTTAACTATTTCTCCAAAGAGATTTACATAAAGATTGATACTCTTAATTGAATCATCGTTTGCGGGGATTGGGAAATCTACTAAGTCAGGATCACAGTTAGTATCTATTAAAGCAATTACTGGAACACCTGCAATTCTAGCTTCATTAATAGCATTCTTTTCAACCATACTATCAATTACTATCAAAAATTGTGGTAACTCATCCATAAACTTAATACCCTCATATATCTTGTTAAGTCTCTCAACATTACTCTTCATCAACATAACCTCTTTTTTAACTAATCCTTCCCCACCTGAAGAAAGTTTCTCTTCCATCTTAACAAGTGTTTGAACACTACCCTTGATAACATCGAAGTTCGTAAACAAACCACCTGGCCATCTTTTTGTAATGTAAAAAGCACCAACCTCTTGAGCCATACTCTCAATAATTCCTGCAGCTTGCCCCTTTGTACCAACTATTAAAACATTCCCCTTATCTACTACCTTCCCTAACTCATCTAGCGCTGTAGAAAGTAATTTTCTACTCTTAACAATATCAATTATGTGAATACCATTTCTTACCTCATAGATGTACTTACTCATCTTAGGACTCCAAGCACTTTTTTTATGCCCAAAATGTGCACCTGCTTGAAGAAATGTTAATAACTCTGGAAGCTCTGTTTTGTAGCCTTTATTTACAGTCTCTGCTTTAGGAGTTTCAACCTTTTTTGAGACCTCTTTTGTTTTTTCCATAATATTTTTCCTTTTTTCACCTATCTCTATGGGTAGAAATATATTCTATCCAGGAAATATTTAGAGATATGCGAGATATATTAAATACAGTCTCGATTATATATTCTCCTAAACTATTTATCAAGTCATACTGTAATACTTTTCCAACTATTTAACCCAATTACTAGGTGATCTAGTAATTGTATACCTATTAAGTTCAAGCCATCATTTAAATTCTTAGTTAACTCGATATCTTCTTTACTAGGGCTACTATCTCCCGATGGATGGTTATGGGCAAGAATCACAAAAGCAGAGTTATTTATTAATGCTGTATACGCTACTTCTCTTGGAGAGAGATTAGCACAGTTTAAAGAACCCATTGCTATACTTTCTCTAGAAATATATTCAAATCTTGAGTTTAAACAAAGAATATCTACTCTTTCTCTTTTAAGGTTTTGCATATCTTTAAATATGGTGTATGCACTCTGAGAATCAGTAACAACAACTTTCTCTTGGTCATATATACCGTAAACCCTTTTACCTAGCTCAATACCACAAAGAACTCTCATAGCAACAACTTCCCCGACTCCTTCAATTCTAATTAATCTCTTTAACTCTATTGAGGATTGTTTTTTTATTGCTTGCTGTATTTCCTGCATTACAGACTTAGAAATCTGTTTGAAATTTCTACCCTTAACCCCACT
>CAZYGQ010000001.1:0-2402 GCA_964647075.1 uncultured Candidatus Saccharibacteria bacterium | reverse complement strand
TTTCCTGCATTACAGACTTAGAAATCTGTTTGAAATTTCTACCCTTAACCCCACTCCCTATTAATATTTGAAGTAATTCAATATCTGACAAAACAGATATACCCCTTTTTAGAAGTTTCTCTCTTGGTAACATGAAAAAGATTGTACTTTGTAGAAATGAAAAAGTCCTTAACTACTTCTTAGTTTCCTTTTTAATATATTTACACTTTGGATATCCGCTACAACCTATAAAGGTTTTACCCCATTTACTTCTTCTTTCAACTAAAGGTTCACCACACTCAGGACACTTCTCTTTAAGAAGAAGTGGCATAGTACCTTTACACTCAGGATATTTCTCACATGCCCAGAACTTACCGTATTTACTATTTTTTAATACCATCTTTGACTCACACTTAGGACACTTCTCTATCTTAAGATATTTATCAAAATCTAAACTTTCTATACCACCATCTAAATCTTTCATTCCCTTACACTCTGGGAATTTAGAACAGCTTAAAAACTTTCCATATCGACCCAATCTAACAACCATTTTAGAGCCACAAAGAGGACAGAGTTCTTTTGAATCACTAAGTATTACTACATCATCCTTTTTAACATCCTTATCTGCTTTTTGGATATCCTTTATTAATGGCTTGTATTGCGCATCTAAAAATGGAATATACTCTTGCTTACCCTTTGCTATATCATCTAATTTGTCTTCTACATTAGCTGTATATTTGTAATCAACTAGGTCAGAGAAATTCTTCTTTAAGAAATGGGTCACCACTCTTCCAATATCAGAGGGAAGTAAAAATTTCCCATCTTTACCAACATATCCCCTTGCCTGTATTGTTGAAATAATTGTTGCATATGTAGAGGGCCTCCCAACACCTAGAGATTCTAACTCTTTAACAAGGGTTGCCTCAGTAAATCTTGCAGGAGGTTGAGTAAATTTCTGTTCTGTAACAAACTCATCTTTTTTAAATATATCACTCTTCTTTACATTAGAAATCTCCTGAATTAATTCGTCTTCTTCCTTACTATTTCCATATATTGCTCTAAATCCATCGAAAAGTGTTTTTTGTGCACCTACAGAAAATGTATATATATTTTTTAACTTGTTAACTGGTTGGAAATATATACTTAAATTCTCTACTCTTTTTGATTCCATCTGGGAAGATATAGCTCTCTTCCAAATTAATGAGTAAAGTTTGAACTCATCATTATTTAACTTACCCTTGGCAACATCTAAATTAAAGGAAAAGTCTGTAGGTCTTATCGCTTCGTGTGCTTCTTGAGCATTTTTACTTCTGTTTTTAAAAAATCTTGGTTTCTCAGTAAGATATTGATCCCCAAATGTGGATTTAATAACTTGACGAATTTGCTCTACTGCTTTGTTACCCATATACACAGAGTCTGTTCTCATATATGTAATATGTCCTGATTGGTACAAACTTTGGGCTAAAGCCATAGCTCTTTTCGCACTATATCCCAATACATTATTTGCTGATTGTTGAAGTGTTGAAGTCGTATATGGGGGATATGGATTTTTCTTAATCTCTTTTTTTACAATATCAACAACTTCATACTTGCTATCCCCTAACTCTTTTTTCAAAGAATCTACCTCTTTTGAATCTTTCGGGATATATTTTTTACCATCTTTTTTAAGTAATTTAATTTCCAAATTCTCTTTCTCTTTACTTACTTTTACTAAGAAATTCCAATACTCTTCAGGTTTAAAGGCCTCTCTTTCTTCCTCTCTTTCTACGATGATTCTTAAAGCAACAGATTGAACTCTACCAGCAGAAAGACCGTACCAAATCTTTTTCCAAAGTAATTCAGAGAGTTTGTATCCAAAGAGTCTATCTAATACTCTTCTAGCTTTTTGTGCTTCTACTAAATTGTTGTTTATCTTTGCTGCATTTTTAATTGCCTCTAAAATTGCATCTTTCGTAATTTCATGGAATGTTACTCTTTTAGAGTTTTTTAATTTTAAAAAATCATTTACATGCCAAGCAATAGCTTCCCCTTCTCTATCTGGGTCCATTGCAAGATATACTTTCCCCTCCTTAGGAACAGCCTTTTTTAAATCTTTTAAAATCTTACCCTTTCCATATATTGTTTCAAAAAGAGGTTTATACCCATTCTCTACATCTACTCCTAAATCACTCTTGGGCAAATCTATTACATGGCCTACCGTAGCCATTACCTTATACTCTTTTCCTAAATACTTGTTTATTGTCTTAGCCTTAGCTGGAGACTCAACGATTAACAAATTCTTGTAACTCATTTTTTCTTTCATAATCAACGTAAAAATACACAATACTTAAATATATGTCAAATACACACCTTCTGTATATTACCTCTTTTAAATGAAAAAATCTTTAACTTTACTCTACAAACCCATTAGCCACCATCCAAGT